>NZ_JAFCTW010000005.1:0-363854 GCF_049896225.1 Caulobacter sp. DWR3-1-2
GGGGGGGGCGGAGCGCGGCCAAATACTTTTGGCCTCACAACACCGACAGCACCCATGGTCTCGTCAACTTGGCGAGGCCCACAAATAGTAGGTAAGTGATCCTCAGCACGCGCCCTGATTGCTGCCATCATCGTCGCCGGCATCATGGGCACCTCTTATCCTTACATCGTGTTGAAGCTCGGCTTTGGCCCCAACGTCTCCATCGTCTCAGCGTTTTTCGGCTTTGTGTTGCTCAACTTCATGGGCCGAAGCGGCTCTGTCAGTTGACATGCACCGGCCAGTAAGAGGTAGGGCTTCGGCGGGCGAAAAGGTCCGTCCGAAAAAGACTTACGACCCGTTTCGCTGGTTTGATTCATCACCCGAGGTGATCCGCCGAGTGGTGATGATGTACGTGAAGTACCCCCTGTCGCTCCGCAACGTGGAGGACCTGCTCTACGAGCGCGGCATCGACATTTGCCATGAGACGGTGCGGCTTTGGTGGAACCGGTTCGGCCCGATGTTCGCCGCGGAGATCCGCCGCAAGCGGGTCCAGAACATGCGGGCGCACACTCACTGGCGTTGGCACTTGGACGAGGTCTACGTGAAGATCAACGGCGAGATGCGCTACCTCTGGCGCGCCGTCGATCACGAGGGCGAGGTGCTGGAATCCTACGTCACCACCACCCGCGACAAGGCCGCGGCTCAGGCCTCATCAAGAAGGCGATGAAGCGCCACGGCCGGCCTCAAGCCGTCGTCACGGACGGCCTGCGGTCCTACGGCGCCGCCATGAAAGTGATCGGCAACGCCGATCGCCAAGAGGTGGGCCGCTGGCTCAACAACAGGGCCGAGAACTCACACCAGCCGTTCCGACGACGAGAACGGGCGATGGAGCGATTTCGGAGGATGAAGACACTCCAGAAATTCGCCGCCGTGCTAGGCACGATCCACAACCACTTCAATCAGGAACGTCACCTCATCAGCAGAGACCTCTACCGCGAACGACGCTCAGCCGCCTTGGCTGAATGGCGGCAGGTCATGGGCTAGAGCCAGGCGCGGGTTGGGGGCATTGCGCCCTGGCGGAGACAAGTTGCCGTTGGACTGACAGCACCGGTCGCCCTATTGGCGGCGAAGGGGGACGTATGCGGATCACGATTGTGGGCGCCGGTATGGCCGGCTTGGCGTGCGCCAGGGGACTGGCCGGGCGGGGTCACGTCCTCACTATGCTGGACAAAGCCCGCGGTCCTGGTGGTCGCATGTCGACCCGCCGGGTCGCCACCAGCGCAGGCGAGGCGACATTCGATCACGGAGCCCAGTATTTCACTGTTCGAGATCCGGGTTTTCGAACCTTGGTGGACGACATGATCGCTGCGGGATGTGTTGCGCCTTGGCTAGCAGCGGGCGCGGACGCCTTGGTCGGTGTTCCTGGGATGAACGCGCCCATCCGTGAAATGGCGAAACCTTTTGACGTGCAATGGGGCGCCAAGGTGACGGCGCTGACCCCACTCGCCGAGGGCTGGCGCCTTGTCACGCAAACCGGGTCGTTCGAGGCGGATGCCGTGGTCGTGGCGCTGCCCGCCGAGCAGGCGGCAGAGCTCATTCGGCCGGCAAGGCCAGACCTGGCGGCGCTTGCCCGGGCCACGCCCACTGCGCCGTGCTGGACCGTGATGCTGGCGTTTGGGGACACCTTGCCGACGCCGGTGAACTGCCTCAGGGGGAGGGCGGCTGACGCGCTCGGCTGGGCGGCGCGCAACGGTTCCAAGCCCGGTCGGACCGGACCCGAGGCGTGGGTACTTCAGGCCAGCCCGGACTGGTCAAGGCAGCATCTCAATGCGGACGCCGACTGGGTTGCCGGTGAGTTGTCGGCGGCTCTTTCTGCGCGGCTCGAAAAGACGCTGCCGCCCCCGATCGCTTGCAGTGCGCATCTATGGCGGTATGCCCGCTCAGGCGTTGAGGGCTCCGGCGCCCTTTGGGACGCGGACCGTCGACTTGGCCTATGCGGGGACTGGTTTATCGGCGCACGGGTCGAGGCGGCGTGGATGTCGGGAACGATGCTGGCTGAGCAGATCGCCACGTAGGACGGACATCATTTCCGATAATGTTCAATGCGCTACATTATAACTTGCTGTTTTTATTGCACTTTTTGATGATATGAACTATTGGGCGTCAAACGGCGCGCAATCGGGACCCCCTATTCGGCTTCCGAGCGGCGATGCGCGTAGCTCTCAGCCAGCGCAGAGCATCGCCGCGGGGTGAGCCACTGATTGATCAGCTGCCCGGGAGGGGGTCTGGGGGGAGGTTGAACAGGTTGTGGATGAAGCGGGGCGTGCCGGTTAGGCGCGGTTTCTGAGTCGCCAGCTGTCGTTGCCGGTCTCGACGATGTCGCAGTGGTGGGTCAGGCGGTCGAGCAGCGCCGTGGTCATCTTGGCGTCGCCGAAGACGGCGGGCCACGCTCCGAAGGTCAGGTTGGTGGTGATGATCACCGAGGTGCGCTCGTAGAGCTTGCTGACCAGATGGAACAGGCGCTGCCCGCCGGACTGGGCGAACGGCAGGTAGCCCAGCTCGTCGAGCACCACGAGATCGAGGCGCGAGAGCTGGGCCGCCAGGGCGCCGGCCTTGCCGCGCCGGGCTTCGGCAGCTTGGCGGCGGTCAGGCGATAGCGGATGGAGGCGGCCTGGCGATGGTTGGTCTCGGCCTTGAGCAGGTCGGCCAGGATCTCCATGGCCGTGCGGTTGCGCTGAAGGCCTGTGGTGACGGTCTCATCGAAGGCCCCGGCCATGCCCTTCAGGCCCAATTGGGCGAAGGCTTGGATCATCTCATGCCGCTGCACGGGGACCTCGCAGCAGGTCGTAGCGGGCGCAGTCGGCGATGGGCGGATGGCGCAGGACCAGCGCCTCGCAGGTGTTGATCGGCTGGGGCGCTGGCGGCTCGCGCCGCCGGGCCAGGATGTTGAGGATGACCTCGTCGCTGGCGGCGCCGGCGTCCAGGGCCTCGCGGACGGCGTCATCGACCACATCCAGGCCATCGATCAGCACCGCCGCCAGCACGCGAACGAAGCGGCGGTCGGCCCGCTAAGGGGGTCCTTCTTCCACGCCGCTGCACAGCCGAGGCGTCGGCGGCGAGTCGACGGGCGATGAGTCCGTTCCGTAAGAAGCGATCAGACGCGCCGCCTATCAGGCTTTCAGACAGTACGGTTTCGGCGGACAGCAGCAGCCGCAGGGGTAGGTCGCGCGTCAACGCGCCTTGCAGCGCCGAGAGGCCGAAGATCGAAACGCTGGAACTGATCGCGCTGGCGTCAGCCGTCGCGGCGACGCTCTTGATCTGATCGATTGCGCGATCGGTTCCTCGGTTTGAAATGATCCGCACGCTACTCCTTTCGATCACCTGCAAGAGGGACGATCTCAAGTTGGCGGTCGATGACGCCCGCGATTTCCGAATGGAGAGGAAGATGACCGCGCTCCTTGGCCCAGGCTTCCCGAAAACGCGCTACAGTCTCGCGGGCGATACTGACGACCAGCCTTTCGGGAAGACCGGCTTTGGCCGCGAGGTAGGAGAGTTCGTCCTCGTTGAAGCCGTCCCAGCGGGCTGTGCGGCTAAACTTGAGGGCCGCTTTATCATCCGGGATGTAGGCCAAGGTGGAGACGAAGTCGTAGGCGGGCGACAAGGAGGGCGTGACGCCGTCTGCGTAGAGGAGCGACCAGTTTTTGAGGTGCATGTCGGCGTTGCCGATCAGGGCGTTGAACACCAAGCGGCGGATGAACTCGGTGATCCCCGCCTCCCCCGTCTCCAGCCACAACACCTTGGCGATCGCCCGATAGGTCGCGTGCTTGTACTTGTGGTCGGGGTACACGCCGAAGACCTGAGCGAAATCCTCCATATGGATGCGCTCGCCATCGGCTGTTCGATCGAAACGGCGGATCGCGTAGGCCGCGCCCTCCAGCCGGCCAATCCCCTCCGGTAGGCCGGCGATCTGGTCCAGATCGAGAAGCTGAATGTCGGGCACATCGATGCCCACGGACCGGGCCATGGTCATCATGGAAAATTCATTCTCGGAGACGCGGGGAAAGCGGGTCGATGGCAGTTTTACGATCCAGGAGCCGCCAACGCCGGTGGCCGGAACGGTCAAGCCTCCCTTTGCCTTTTCGAGCGCGGAGAATTTGAGCTGAACGCCGGCCAGAGAGAACCGCAGGGGGGCCTCTGTAGCCTCCCCAGGCGTGGAGAGAGCATCATCCTGCGGTTCCGGCGCCGGCTCTTCTCCATCTGGTCCGCGGGCGACGATGGCGCCGGGCAAGTCGCGCCCAAGCGCCCACAGGAGATAGAATTCCCGGACCACGTTTACCCCGGCCCTCTCGGCTAGGTAATCGCGCAGAGGTCCTTCCGGCAGAAGGTTCGAGAAGAAGGGTAAAAGCCGCGTCTGCGTGCGCTTTTGATCCCGGATCAGATCGCCCATGGCGTCCTTAAAGGACAGGCTCAGGGTTGGGCGCCCTGGGTCGTCCGCGTAGGCGTCATCGAAGGTGAAGACGCTCCTGTCGCCGCCCAGCCCGGTTATCGCGCCCACCTTGCGGTCGCCTAGAAAGATGTCGAGGATATCAGCGGCCATCGCCTAATCCTCCTCGTCGAGACTGTAGGCGGGGGTCTGCGCTGGCGTTCTGACATGGACAAGCCCGCTGCGGATCTTGGCTAGGCCATTGATGGCTGCATCGAGACCCTTCAGATCATCGCCGGCACTGTCGGCAGCGCGTCGGATGCCTGCGACAGCATCTTCCAACTGCCCCAAGGCGCCAGGCGTCTGAAACAGAGGCGCAATGGCGATCACGTCGAGGATCAGGGTGGCCAGGCGCTCAGTCGTGCTGCTCCTGGGGTGTTCGATCCGGAGGCGACGTAGCACGGGCTGAAGAGAATTTGCCAAGCCGCGCGCAGAGCGCAGATCATGGCTCGCCTCAGCCTCTCGGATCAAAGCCTTGACCGCCGGAAGGGAGGCGCGCGGCGCGAGAACAAGTTCGAGGTCCAGCAGCCGCGCGAGTTCCACCAAGGTGGAGACCTTCACGTCGACCGCCCCGCTTTCGATCCGCGAGATATGGGCCTGTGGGATACCAGCTTTCCCGCTGAGGTCCCTCTGGGACCAGCCTTTCTGCAGGCGCGCCTCGCGGAGGCTCTGGGCGAAGGCTTCTGCCTGGTAGCTCACGATGTAATCCAATGCATCATTGCGCATAAGCGATGCAGCGGAAGATATCGGTTTTTGATAGTTAGCGCAATGATGCGCTTGGCTGCATCAGATTGCGGCTTCATGCAGCAAAAGACATCGTCTCGTCAGACACTCGCCAACGCGGTCGCACACGCCTCCCCGTGTAGTAATTTTCAACGCATAGCACCTCGTCGCCGCGAGCTAGTGGTGAGATTCAGTCGCTTGGAACCCGCCCAAATCCTTCTCGGGAAAGGGATCGAGCGATTTCCAGGGGGACTCAAACGTCGCGTTCTCTCCACTAGCAACTTTTCACAGAGATGCGAGCCCAGAAATCCGGCACCTCCAGTGACCAACACCCGCCGCCCACTCGGCGTGGCGCTCGTGACACCATTTGTCCAAGATGAAGCAGGCGTATTTCCATCCGGATGCTCGGATTTCATCGTAGAGGTTCTCGCGATGGGGTTCGGTAAATCTACGCGGAGTCTAGGTGTTTGGTCCCGGGCTTTGATGGTGCAATCTTTTCCGCCGAGTGGAAGGAAGCACTATGGGCCAGATACTGCACGGAAGCGCCCGCACGACTGAGGCGGTCCGTCGAGCGATACAGCATAGTCAAGAGAGCCTGAGGGCTCTGGCCGGGCGGCACGGGATCAACCAGAAGACGGTCGCGAAGTGGAAAAGCCGGACCTCTGTGAGCGATCTCCCGACGGGCCCCAGGGAGCCAAGATCGACGGTGCTATCGGTGGAGGATGAGGCGGTCATCGTCGCCTTTCGCCGGCATACACTGCTGCCGCTGGACGATTGCCTCTATGCACTGCAACCGACGATCCCGCAGCTGACACGGTCGTCACTGCATCGCTGCCTGGCCCGTCACGGCATCTCGCGACTGCCGGAGGTCGAGGGCGACAAGCCCGCCAAGAAGCGGTTCAAGGTCTATCCGATCGGTTATCTCCACATCGATATCGCCGAGGTCCAGACCGCCGAAGGCAAGCTCTATCTCTATGTCGCCATTGATCGCACAAGCAAATTCACCGTCGTGCAACTGGTCAAGAAAACCGGGCGGACTTCGGCGTCCGCGTTCCTGGAAAGAGTGGTCGAGGCGTTCCCCTACAAGATCCACACCGTCCTGACGGACAACGGTATCCAGTTCGCCTTCCCGCCGCGCTACGCCGACGGCCCAACCGCTCGCTACATGACGCACATGTTCGACATGCGCTGCCGAGAGAACGGCATCGAGCATCGGCTTACCAAAGTGAAGCATCCCTGGACCAACGGCCAGGTCGAACGGATGCACCGGACCATCAAGGACGCTACCGTCAAGCGCTGCCACTACGACAGCCACCAGCAGCTCGAGGCTCACCTCGCCGTGTTCATCGACGCCTAAAATTATGGTCGGCGCCTTAAGAAGCTCAAGGGCCTGACCCCCTACGACTTCATCTGCAAAATGTGGACAAAAGAGCCTGCAAGATTCAAGATCAATCCGATCCATCAAAGCCCGGGACCAAACACCTAGACAGCGCCGGGAACAGCTTCTCCAGAACCGCCCATTCCTGGTCCGTTAGATCGCTTGAATACCGTAGGCCCTTTCGGGCATGCTTGCTCCGGGTGGTTTCGGTCCACATGTCGAATTCCGTTGTTGGTTCGCATCTCCAACAGAATCACAAGGGCCTGAAATCAAACAACTTCATTTCGGGTCAGCCTCTAATATTAGGCGCCGATCGCGGTTGACTGGAAATCAGCATCCACGCTTGGCGCTTAAGCCGGCTCGTCAGGGTCGGCGCGGAGCCGCTCTCGATAAAGTAGGCCTTGGGGAATCGGTTCGACACCGGACGTAAGGCCGGCCGGCTTTACGTCGTGGAGACCCAGGATGTGAAAGACGGTCGCACCGTCCGCGAGCAGGTAGTCGGCGATGATCCGCCGGTGGCATCGCCACCAGAGGACTTCCGCGCACATGATCGCGCAGGTGCGCTCGCGGCCTTGGGCGATCAATTCGGCGAGCCCTTCTTTGAAAGGCGGCGTCAGCGCGTAGTCGGCGTAGTTCCGGAAACTCTTGTTCCGCCAGAAGGTGTTCGGTGAGGTCTCGCGGCTAGCCTGGCGTCCGCGCAATCCACCCAAGGTCGCTATGTGGCGATAGCCGATCTGCCGTTCGGCGAGCGCGGCGGGAAGGGCCTCGCTGTTGAACTGGGGATTGGTGCGAGACCGCGGCATCTTACGCACATCGACGATCATGTCGGCTCCGACCGCTTGAAGGAGATCGGCGACCTCTTCGACAGACCGGGTGGAATGACCAATCGTGAAGAAGGGTCGCTGCGTATTGGGAACCGTGGCCGTCATGACGGTGCTCCAGCGCTGCGGATGCCCGTCGTCGAGTGACGCTTGGGCGCCGCAGCCTTGGGAGAGAGCTCAGCCGTAGAATTCATGGTCTTCGTTGTAGCCACCTTGCCCGGCGCCCAGGTGGGCGAAGGACTCGACGAACCCTATGGCCGCGATCCACTTGACCATCTTGTAACCAAGCTGGTTTTCACACCGCAGCCTGAGCGGCGCGCCATGGAGGATGTTGAGCGGCTCGCCGTTCATCTCGTAGGCCAGGAGGGTGAGGTCGTGACGCATGTTCGCGAGATCGTGGACGTCATAGTAGCGCCCGCCATCAGCTCCATCCGCGAGCGAATAGAAGACGACATAGCGGGCCTGAGGCAGGGGGCGGACGAGGTCGAGGATATCGCGCATGGGCACGCCGCCCCATTTGGCGACGCCAGACCAGCCCTGGATGCAGAAGTGGTCTGTGATCTGCGCCTGCTTCGCCATGGCCTGTAGGTCGGCCAACGATAGCTCTTGCGGCGCTTCGATCAGGCCGTTGACCCGCAGCCGGTAGTCGGCGAAGGCGTTCGCGGCCAGGGCGTCGTAGGCCTGCGAGTTCGGCATCGTGCCGTTTGGCCAGAAGAACGGCGATATGTCGCTCTCTTCGAATTGCGTCTTTGGGTCCATCCGCGTGGCCAAGGTCTTCAGCCAGCCGATCATGAACCTTCCGGTGCGCTGCACCAGCCGTGCGTGCCGTCTCGTGAACGGCGAGGCCAAGAGCCAGGCCGCCGTCAAGACAGCCATTGCCAGCAGGAACAGCGGCAGGCCCGCCCAAGAGTCGTTCTCGACGCCGGCGAACATGTGGTTGGTGTTCTGCCGCAGCCCGGTGATGAACACCATGACGCCGTGCATCGCGATGAAGGTCACGAACCAGGCGAACGAGAGGAAGTGTATCGACCGCATCGCCTGGCGATTGAGCAGCCTGCCGATCCAGCCCAGGGAGTTGGCGATCGCCGGGCTTTGCATCAGGCCAGTGACGATCGACACCGGCGCGGCGACGAACACGGTGACGAAATAGCTGAGCTGTTGCAGGCCGTTGTAGCGCGTCCAGCTGTGGTCCACCGGGAAGTTCAGCGAGGCGTACTGGATGGCGGTGGAGAGCGCGGCCGGAAATACCTCCCAGGTCAGCGGCACCAGCCGCCGCCATTGGTCGGTGGCGAACAGCAGCCCGTAGAACAGGACGCCGCTGATCACCCACAGCAGGTTGACCGAGAAGTGCCACCAGCGAGCCAGGCCCAAGGTATGGCGCAGACCGGGAATGCCCAGCCATGTCGGAAGCGTGACGGAGTCATCCTTGGCAGTCCAAACCCGACCCTTCGGCACGGGGCGCTGGAAACGAAACCAGTCCGTCCCCGGCGTGCAATCGCGCCGCCAGTAGAGCCGCGGATGGTCGGCCAGGATCTGCAGGCCGGCCCGGATGATGAACAGCATGAAGAACATGTTCAGGAAGTGCTGAACCTGCAGCCACCAGGGAAAGCCGGAATCCACCGGTGGCGCGGCTTGGGCGACGGCGATCAACACCATGAGCGCGGCAGTCCCGATGGGGAGCGCCCAGAGCACGCTGATCCAGCGCCGGCCGACGCGCACCCTCGGGACGATGCCGGCCTGCGGCGGCATCCAGTGATCCGCCAGCAGGCGATCGTCGGCCTGGGTAATGGCCGCCTCCAGCGGCTCCGGGGTCGTGGGCTTGTTGCTCATGTCAGCCGGCTGAGCGCTGCGCCCAGGTGCATGGCGATGTGATCGGTCTTGCTGCTCTTGATCTCGTACTGCGGGATCGCAGGGCTCGCGTGATGGGTATGGCCCTTGTAGTCGACGTCCCGAGTATGGACGCGGATGATCGTCCCGCTGACGCGGCCGGCCTCGGAGTTCCAGCTGACGCGATCACCGACATTGAATTGCTTAGCCATCGGGATCTGCCCGAGAGCTGAAATGAGCAGCTCGCTGGACGAGGTCGATCATGTGGGCGGCGGCGTGGATCGTTAGGGGGTGATGTGTGAAACCTGGCCTCGGCGAGATGTAGGCTGCCATATCGCGGACAACCTCCGCCTGCCTGTCAGAGCCTTCGGCCAGCAAGGCGATCATCAGGTTCTCAAGCGCGATCACGCGAACCCGAAGCTGCACCAGTTCGGTGTTGGTTATTTGAGGCTCGCGGTCGGGGCCCGCTTCCTCCGCGGGTGAGCCTTCTTGTGGTCCCTGGCGGCTCGCGCCGCCTTCGTTATCCCACCTCGAGAGCGCCTTCTCGCGTAGCCTCGCGCGGTCTGAGGCGCCGGGAATTTCATCAGCCATGAAGACCCCATTCTGAACGCCGGCAGGTGGGGTTCCCGAGCGACGCCGGAACTCCCCAGCTTACGGAACAGGCGGCCCTGACACACGTTCCCAACCCAGGGCGTCGGGAAGCTGGCCTGCATTGTTTTTTCTGTCAGCCGCGCAGTGCTCCCGCTGCGGCCCAAGCCCAAAAGGGGTACATCGTGGTCAACAAGATTCTCGCACCCGACCCACGAGCCCTGGCCGAGGAGGCGGTCGCGGAGCCCGTGGTTCATCACAAGCCGGTCGGCTTTTCGGATCGGTTCGCCCTGGGTTTCACCAAGCTGCTGCGCTTCGCCGCCGACACCTTCTTCGCCAAGCGCTACGGGCACCGCGCCATCGTGCTGGAAACGGTCGCGGCTGTCCCCGGTATGGTCGGGGCGACGATCAACCACCTGACCGCCCTGCGCCGCATGAAGGACGACGACGGCTGGATCCGCACCCTCATGGAGGAGGCTGAGAACGAGCGCATGCACCTGATGACCTTCGTGCAGATCGCCCAGCCCAACCTCTTCGAGCGCCTGGTGATCATCCTCGTCCAGTGGATCTTCTATATCGCCTTCTTCCTGCTCTACCTGGTCTCCAGCCGCACCGCCCACCGCGTCGTCGGATATTTCGAGGAAGAGGCGGTGATCAGCTACACCCTCTATCTGAAGGAGATCGACGAGGGCCGTTCGCCCAACGTCGAGGCCCCCGCCATCGCCAAGCACTATTGGAAGCTGCCCGACACCGCGACCCTACGAGATGTCGTGCTTGTCGTTCGCGCGGACGAAGCTCATCATCGTGACGTCAATCACGGGTTCGCCAGCACGCTTGCCGGCCTACCCATCGACCACGCCGCGGCGCCTTATCCGCCCCATGCCCACGACATCCGACTGACTGCGTGACATGGAACCCGCACAGGTCTCGCAGCCCTACCGCACCACGTCCGTATTTGATGAAACCAGTCTGCCGGCTGCATTGCGCCGCGATCACCGCACTAAGGTCGGCGTCTGGGGCGTGATCCGGGTCCTTGAGGGCGAGGTTGTCTTCACGATCCTCGATCCACCAGACGAGCAGCGCCTGACGCCCGAGCGGTTGGGCCTCGTCCTTCCGGAGCAACCTCACTTCGTGACGCCTGCCGGCCCGATGCGGATGCAGGTTGAGTTCTATGACCATCGGCCTGACTTGGCGGATTTGTAGAAAATTCCGGCGGTGGCGGCGAGAACAAGCGATGATTGCAGGGCGCTCCTCGGCGTCTTGACCACCGTTGGCCTTTCCCTGGGTCGCGGTTTTTTCAGCCGCCGCGATCGATTGGAAGCAAGCACGCGAGAAGCTGACACGCCGGCTAGGTGGCGCGAAGCAGGGCTACGCACGGCGGCCTTACAGCAAGGTTGCCGACTATCGACCTCAAGGTTTTCCGGCGTTCGCGAAGTGAACCTCCACCACCAAGCCGGGACTGTTGTCCGACAGCCTGAGTTCGGCGCCATGGAGCTCAGCGATCGCAGCTATCAACGCGAGGCCAAGGCCGGAACCCGGAGTGCTGCGACTGGCTCAACCCGCCCACCAGTGATCGTTTGATCGACTGGCAATCCTGACCGGACGCGGGCCAGTTCGAAGTCCCGCTCGATTGAAGCCGCGATCTGATACGAACGGCGCAGGGCGACCGTGGGGCTGTCCGTCTCTAACGAACGCCAGATTTCCCTCTTGCCGTCAATCGCCCGCAACGATCCGGGGACACGGCGCCGGTAGTAGTAACGACCGCCCCGGCATACGAAATGCGTTCGAATGTGTAGCGCGTTTGTGTAGCAGCCCCGCAAGTGTTTAGCTGAACGTTCTCGGACACTTAGGCCAGGATCGTGGTCAGGATTGTGTAGCAAGGGTGTGTAGCAAACGTCGAGAGACGGTTCCCCAGACGGTGAATCCTCAACGTTTTCAGCGATGTTTTGGAAGTTGGCGCACCCGACACGATTCGAACGTGTGACCTTTGCCTTCGGAGGGCGGCGTTAGGCCTTCTTACGCGGTTGTTTTGGCGGGGAAAACTCGGATTGGGCTTCCGGGGCTCCGGGACTATTCCGGGAGTTTATGGCCTCGCGCAGGCCGCTGTTGAGGGCGTGGGCGTAGAGGAGCGTCGACTTGATATCGGCGTGGCCCAGCAGGTCCTTGGTCTGGGCCAGGTCGCCGGTGCGCATCAGGAAGTCGGTGGCGACGTGGTGGCGGACGCTGTGGATGAGGCGGCGGTGATCGACCCCGGCGCGCTCGGCCGCCTTGCGCAGGCGGCTCTGCAGGGCGCCATAGGAGACCGTGACCAGCTCGCCCTTCTCGTCGTGCTCGATCCAGATGCTGTCGAGGTCGGCGGCCTGGGCAATGCCGACGCGGGCGGCGATCTGGCGGGCGTCGATCGGGCGGAGCGGCACCAGCATGGGCTTGCCGCCCTTGCGCTTGTTGATGGCCACGGATGCGCCCAGCGGGGTGTCGGGCAGGTAGGCGTCGGGGTGAAAGAACAGCTCGCCGAACCGCCAGCCATAGGCCAGTAGCAGCTCCAGCGCGAAGCCCTCGGTGGGGCCGCACGCATCGACCCAGGCCTGTTGGTAGGGGTCGGCGAAGTGGCGGATGTCGGTGACGGCCTCGGGCAGGGCCAGCGCCTTCCAGTCGATCGTGTGCAGGCCCTTCATGCTGCCCCAGACCGGTGAGGCGGCGCGGTTCAGAATGGGGCGGATGCGCTTGATGATGTCGCTGTTCACGGTGTCGTTCGACAGGGTATAGCGCTTGGCCTTCTGGCCCCCTTGAACGCCCTGGGCGGGAACGTCGAAGCCGCGCGCATAGGTCTCGCCCCGGCGCCGCTCGATGGCGGCGGCAATGGTCTGCGTCGTGATGTCGGTGAGCAGGGTCTGCGGCTTGAGCAGCCGCACCATGATCTTCAGGCGATGATAGATGACGCGCGATGAAGCCAGGTGCTGGCCGACCTCGGACCACCATCGGCCGGCGGCGACGTCGAGCGTCAGGCCATCGCGGGTTTCCGGGAGGCCGAGCGCGACCCTCTCGCGCTCTTTCCGCTCGAAGGCCTCGGCTTTGCGGAGGGTTTCCACCCCGGTAGAGCCGTGAAAGCGACGACCTTTGAACTGGAAGTCGTAGGCATAGAAACGGCTTTTCGCGGGCTTGTAGACAGACATTGGCCCGAGGGTCCTTCAGTCAGGTAGTGGCGGAGGTCGGCCTCGCGATAGCGCCGCGTCGAGCCGACCAGCGCCGCCCGGATGACAAGGGCGTCACTGAGAGACCGAAGGGTGCGGACGTCAAGCCCCAGCAGCGAGGCGGCGTCCGAACTTGTCGCCAGCGCGCCCTTGGCGAAGACCTCGGCGAAGCGGGCTTCGGTGATGGGGCCAAGGTCGGTCATGGCCGCGCCGCCGCTGGCTTGACCATGTGCGGCCTGTTGCGCAAGGCTGGGACGGGGGTGTGGCCATGCAGTTTTTCGAAGCTATCAACGCAGTGCTCAAGAACAACGGGCATCTGAGCGGCTGGGCGCAGTTCCTGGGCGCGATGATCGCCCTGGGCGTCACCTATTTCACTGCGAATCTGCCGATCTGGGCGGCGCAGCGGCAGGAGCGAGAGCGCGCCGCGAGTCTTAACGCGGCGGCCCAGCGCCTTCTCAACTCCTCTGCGCTCGCGGTCAGACGCGCCGCCGCAAATCTGATCGCAGGTGGATATGCTGCAGAAAATGCTATGCGCACCTCCAGTGTGTTGAGCGGGGCTGTTGACGCGCTGGATCGATTTCCGGTCCATGATCTGGCGGACCAATCGAGCCTGTCGCTGGCAGCTCGGCTCAGCGAAATGGCGCGGGTCGTTCGAGACACTATGCATGCGATTGAAGCGCATTGGATAGACGCCCGCGACAGCGGGTTCATTGTCGGCGGTGCGGCGCAGGAAGAGCTTGGCAATCTGATGCACGTGAACGTTACTTTGACCGATGCGACCGCTAGGGGCGTCGAGCCTGTGTTCATGGGCCCTGGGGCTGATCATGCGGCCACCGCGTCGAACAGCACGACCTCATCGCCCGGCCGATAGTCGGGTTTGACGGGGTCGGTATCCTGGATCTCGAACAGATCGCGTGTCGGCCCGGCCGCCGCCCTGCGCCGCGTCTCGGCGGCGGTGCGGGCGTGGTGCGGGGCGTCATAGGTCAGGTGGCAACGCTGGCACCAGGCCTTGAGGTTGGGGCGGTCGCCGGGCACGCCGACGTTCTCGGGCGTGTGGTCGAGGTGGGCGACGGTGAGCACCACCTTCGATCCGGTGTCGGTGTGCTCCTCGCCATTGATCTCGCGGCAGTCGGGATAGGCCGGCGAGCCCTCGCAGCGCCTGCCTGCACGCTGGCGGACTTCCAGGCTTATCGCCTTCCAGTCGGCCGGGTAGCGGGCGCGGTTTTCGCGGCGGATCGGCATGTCAGTCGTCTCTACCGTCGGCATGCGTCCACGGGCCGGCCTCGTCCTCGCTCGGCCAGGGCGTTAGGTTGAGGTGGAGACGGCGGAATTCAGATGTCGACATCTGTTCGAGCCTCGCGCTGGCGAGGCTCGAGCCATCAAACAGGCCTGCCGCCGCCTCGGCCGGCTGCGCCGCAATCCAGGCCTGGGCCTCGCGGGCGGCCGCGACATAGTCGGCGCTGGGTCGGCCGGTGATTTCCTGGCCAGGCACATAGCAGCGCCAAATGCGGCGACGCAGGTTCGGCGGCAGGCGGAACCAGTGCGGCTTGCAGCCCCACATGGCCGGCGGGACCTGCTTGGTGCAGCCGGTCCAGTGGCAATGATGGTCGCGGTTCTGGCCCTGGCCGCGAACGTAATCGGCCTTGGTCATCTCGCACCCTTCCGCATCGGCAGGGCAGCGATGAGCAGGACGTCGCACGTCGCCTTCGGCACCACGTCGGCATAGGTCCCGGCCTTGCTCGCCACGCTGAACCGTCCTCGGTCATAGCCAGCCAGCCAGACGCCCTTGACGATTGCCGCGATCTTGTCGGCCGCCTTGCCCGAATGGACCCGATGTTGGGCGGCGGCGGCCTTGGCGTCGACCAGTTCGCGGGCGACGATCGCCACGACGACCGACACCGCTCCGGCGCCGAAGGCGAGGCAGGCCGTGGCGACTTGGGGGGTGATGAACTCCAGCATCACGCGGCCTCATCCGTGCGTTCCAGCGCCTCGGCCGGCGGCGCCGTCGTCCAGCCCCGCGCCCAGCAGAACGCGGCGTAGGCGGCGACGTCGAGCGGATCGCCCTTGGCGACGTGCTTGGTCAGGGCGGCGCGGCACTCGGCTTCCCAATCGTCCGTCTTCCACTCCAGGCCCAGGCCGTGCTTCACTTCGGCCGCGCGGAGCTTGAGGGCCAAGGCGCGGGCGAAGCTGGCGACAAGCTCCAAGGTCTCTGGGTGCAGCTCGCGCTGCCGGATATTCATGTGGTGCAGGTAGAGGCGTTCCGGCCGGGCGATGGCCAAGACCATCGGCCACGCCTCGCCGAGGTTGAACGGCGGCGCTGGAAGCTCCATTGCGCGGCTCAGCGCGAGGTGGTCTTCGCACTGCTCCAGCCACGCGGCGATGGCCGCCAGCGCGTCGGATTCGGGTAGATCCTTGAGCTTGACGGCGGCGGCCATGATCAGGCCGCCATGCCGATGACCGGCACGTCGGGCCGGGCGACGTCGAGGGCGCGGCGCAGGGCGTGGACGCCCCGGCCTTCGAGATAGACCCAGCCCAGGTAGCGGGCGCTGTCGCCTTCCTCGGTGGCGAACAGCGAGACGCCCTGGCGGGGTTCGTCCTCGCCAAAGACGTGGATTTCGGCGTCGAACATCTGCAGGCCGGCGTCGCCGCGCTCGCGATGGATGGCGGCGACCAGCTGGGCCAGGGTCTCGAAGGCCACCGGCTTTTCGAGCGGTTCGAGGGGCTTGCGGATCAAGGCGAAGCGGGTGTCGGCGGGGATGCGGGGTCTCCTGAAATGGGCGATGGCGTGGGCCACGAACGGGCCGTGATGGGCGATTGCCTGGGCGCTGGGCGCCCAGGGGCTGGAAGCGGGACGCGGCATCAGGACTCGTCGCCTTCGCCTTCGCCTTGGTCGTCGGCCTCGGCGTAGTCATCGTCGTCCTGGTCTTCGAGGCCTTCGCCGTCGTCCAGGTCGTCGGGCGTGGCCTCGACTTCGTCGGTGGGGGCCTTGAGGTCGGGGCCGGTGAAGAGCGGGGCGCCGAGGGCGTGATTGAGGGCGAGGGCCTGGATGCGGCGCAGGGCCTCGAAGCCGGGGCCGGGAGCCCAGGCCAGCAGCTTGCCCTCGACGTCATTGAGGACGAGGGCGTCGCCATCCAGCGCAACCTTGAACGGCCCCTTGAAGCCGAAGGCCTCCAGGGCTTCGCGCAGGTGGCCGGAGAAGTCGAAGGCTAGGCCGTCGGCGATAGCGACGTTGGCCCGGAATTCGAAGTTGCGGACGGCCGCGAGGAAGGCTTGGCCCTCGGCGCCGGCGGCGTGCTGCTTGGCCTTGCGTTCGGCGTATTCGATCGCCTGCTTTTCCTGGTACTCGGCCGCCACGGCGGCGTCGGCGGCTTCCTTCTCGGCCTTGGCATCGACGAAGGCTTGGCCCTCGGGTGTTAGCTCGAATGGGCCGTTCAGCCAGGGGGTCAGGTAGCGCTCTTCGGTGTTGGCCTGTTCAGCGAGGTCAGCGCCAACGGCTGAGGCCTGTATGGCCAGCAGGGCCGTGTCACGCCCCTCGGGCCCGAACACGCCCGGCATGTAGACCTTGATCTGTGACCAAGCGTCATGGCTGGCCAACTTCACCTGATGATGGAAATGCCAAGCGGTCGGGCCTTCGATGGCCAGCAGCCCACGGCCGACGAGGGCGGCGGCCAGGGGGTCGGCCTCAATGGCGGCCGCGCAGTCGGCGGCCTGCCACCAGCTGGGCGTGGTGTTCTCGTTGTTGGCGCTGCCGAGATACACGACGATCTCGCCCAGCATCAGAGCCTCCGCGGTCGTCAGCTCCAGGGGCTTCGGGCGGGCCGCGATGCGCTTGAGGGCGTCGTGAACGGTCAACTGGCCGTCTTCCATCTGGCGCTTTTCGACATCGGTCAGCTTCAACAGCCGCAGCCGCTGCTGGACGAATTCGCGCGACTTGCGCTTGGCCTTCTCGGCCATCTGGGCGGTGTTCCAGCCGTTGCGCTTCATGATGCGCTCGAAGGCCTCGGCCTCTTCGAGCGGCGTCAGGTCTTCGCGCTGCAGGTTTTCCAGCAGGGCGCCGATCTCGTGGGCGGCGTCGTCAATTGCCTCGACCTTGACGAGGATGGGGAAGTCGCGGTCGAGGTCGCCGCGCTCGATGGCCAGGCCGATGGCGCGCCAGCGGCGCTCGCCGGCCACCAGCTGGTGGATGGCCAGGCCCTCGGCGTCGGGCTCGGCGTCGGCCTCGCGGACTTCCAGGTTGGTCTTCAGGCCGCGCTCGGCGATGTCGGCCGACAGCTCTTCCAGCGCGGCCTTGTCGAATTTCTTGCGGGGGTTGAAG
This sequence comes from Caulobacter sp. DWR3-1-2, assembly GCF_049896225.1. Classification (NCBI taxonomy): domain Bacteria; kingdom Pseudomonadati; phylum Pseudomonadota; class Alphaproteobacteria; order Caulobacterales; family Caulobacteraceae; genus Caulobacter; species Caulobacter sp. DWR3-1-2. The sequence continues at coordinate 17,306 of NZ_JAFCTW010000005.1, forward strand.
CCACCGATGCGGATTTGACGGTGGAAAAGGTGGGCGTGACCCTCGGGCGGACGAACGGCGTTCGCATCGACGGCGACCGAGGTCACGCCATTGGCGCGGTCCAGGGCCTCCAGGGCGGCCAAGGCGGCCGGGGTCAGCGCCAGCGGATCACGGGTGATCAGGCCTTCCTTCTCCAGCGAGCCGAGATCGCGCGAAATGTTGCCGGCCATGCGGCCCGCCTTGGCCGCCAGGTCGCTGTTGCTGGTGAAGCCGCCGGCCTGGATGGCGCGCAGCAGGCTTTCGGCGGAGACGGCAAGCGGAGTCAGGGCGTTCATCGACTCGGTATCCTGAAATTGTGAGGGCGTTGCGCCCGGCGGCCCCATGCCTGCCGGGCGCGGCCACCAGGAACGGGGTAGTCTTACGAGGGCAGCAGACCGAACACGGCCAGGCGGCCGGTGCGGTCGGTGACCGTGCCGACGTGCGACTTGAAGACCGCCTGACGCACATGCTCGGCGCGGTGCAGGGCGATGCCCAGCAGCAGCTGACCCTCGTCCAGACGCCAGCGCAGGAAAGCGCGAAGTTCGGTGTTGCTGTCACCGAAATAGACCGGGATGCCGAGCACGAATTGCGTCGGCAATTCCAGGCCGCCACGGCGGGAGGTCGCCGTGGTCTCGTCGGTATATTCAAAGTTTTCGTTGTCCGACGAGGTGCGGACGGCTTTGACGAAGTTGACCTTGCGGTTGGCCTGGATGTCGCGGCAGGCTTCCAACAGGTCGGCTGCCAGCGGGGCGATGATGTCGGCGGCGTTCTCTTCCAGGTAGCGGGCGAATTCGAGCTGCGGCATCAGCTTGCCGTCGATCTTCGTCCAGGCTTGCCACTCTACCGAATAGGGCAGGGTGAGGGTGGCCCGGTGCGCGCCATGGTTTGGCTGGCTGGTCGGATCGTGCGCCTCGGTCGCCGCCGAGTGATAGTCGATGACGGCGATAATCGTGTTGGTGGCGATATTGGCTACCATCAGGGTGTCGTCGGTCTTGAAGCGCTGGACGTACTCGCTGAGCGAGTCGAGCGTCTGCAAGGTGACGGCCTGCTGGATATGATCTGGCAGAACCTTCGGCACGCGGTTGGGCTCGCTGACGTCCTGGGCGGTGTAGCCGTCGGGGATCAGCAGAAACTCGCGGTCGCTGCCGGTCTCGATTGAGACCGGCTTGGCGCCGTAGGCGGCCATGGCGAGGGCGGCGATCTGGCCGGCCTCGGTATCGATGTTGGGTTGCTCTTTCACGGTCGATCTTTCTTTCGGAGAGGAAGGATGGGCGGGGCGGCGGACGGCTTAGCCGGCGCCGCGAACCGGCGGCGTGTAGGCCACGTTGCCCTCTCGGGCGTCGCCGAGGGCGTCGACCGGAACAAACATTTCCTTCTGGTTCGGATCGCTGCGGACCAGGCCGCCGTCCTCGGTCAGGAAGAAGATGCCCTCGGGCAGGTCGTCGCGTGGCGACTTGCTGGTGACCCCGGCGGCCAAAGCGACCTGATAGCTGTCGCCCTTCATCGGCTTGACCTTGAGCTTCAAGGTGATTTCGCCGGCCTTGCCGGTGGCTCTGACAGCGGCTGTGACTTCCGCCAGTTGCTCGGTCAATTCCTCGACCACCCGGCCTTTACGGATCTGGCGAAGGATGTCGGTGAAGATTTCCATGGGTCGGGTTGTCCTTTCAGTGGTGGAAGACGAGAAGGGCGACAGCCAGGGTCACGACCCAGGCGCCAACAAGGACGACGACCGACTCGCCGCGTGGCGAGAGCAGGCGACCGCGCGGGCGGCGGCTCACAGGCCGCGCTCGCGGGCGACGGCAAGAGCCTTGCGGGCCTCGTCCAGGGTCAGGCCGTCGAGGATGGCCAGCAAATGCAGCGGGCCTTTCTCGGCCGCTTCTGCGGTGAGGCGCAGCTCGATGTCTTCGAGGCTCGGCCCCTGCACCGCCTGCAGCGACCGCGCCCACCGGCCGATGTGCGGCAGGAAGGCGGCGATGGCCTCGGCGGGGGTTGAATTGGGGCGGTTGGCCCAGCCTTCTCTCGCGGCGTGGGGCGGCACCAGGTGCAGCGCAACAGAGCGTTTGCGCGCCATGTCGTCGGCGGTGGCGTGCGGGGCCATCAGCGGCTTACGGTCCCGCGCCGCTGGCTGCGCGAAGAGCGAGGCTTGAACGCTCACAGACCAAAGACCCGTTGAGCGACTGTCACCACGGCGAGGCCGACCACCACCAGAACCCAGCCGGCGTCGAGGGGGAGGAAGCGAACGCCGTTCGCCTTGGGGGGATGCTTAGGGTGGGGGCGCATGGTCGGCTCCGTCGTGGTGACGAAGCGAACCTAAGTCGGGGATTTCCGACCGTCAAGCCGAGTTGCGGAATTTCCCGACTATTTTCCGACCAAACGATTCGGCGTAATGTTAGGGGGCGAGCGGGGCTTGCGCGATGGTTTGCTCTGCGCGCATGCAGAGCACTGGGGTTTCGTAACCTTCAGCGCTCTCGCACCATTTAACCAAGGCGGTTGCTCCGGCCCGATCACCAATCTGCGGGTAGGCTCCGTCAAGCAACATCATTGCGGGGATTTGAGACGGCAGCGGCTGAACCCAGCTCAGCGTGACTGACGTAGTATCGCTGCCGTCTACTCGACCGTACACCGCTGTTGGTTTGAGGTGCAGCCCGGCAAGAAGCGCTGCGCGGTCGCCCATCGCTTCGATAAGGCCATCTCTTGAGCCACGCACTTGGGCAAGTGGGTTATGGCTGCATCCGCAAAGACCAAGTGTGGCCGCGACAGCCACAAGGATGGGAAGCCTCATTAACGCCCCGCTGGATTGTACGCGATCGTAGGACGATCTCGGCGGCCGTAATCAGCCACGACCACACCGATGATCGTTAATCCGTCCTGGTCGGCCTCATCTTGGGCTTTGAGGTGGAATGGCTCTTGGAAATCAGGATGATCGCTGCGGGGCCAAAGCGCTATTCTGCCGTCTTGCTCTTGCACAAATTCCTTGAGGGTGACCTCAGTCATGCTGCCGCGCCAGCGCTCTATAACGACATGATCGCCGCTGCGAAGACCGGCTTGAGCGGGGTGCGCAACAACCACGAAGCGCCCTTGGACGTACACCCGATTCATTGAGGGCCCGCTTACCCTGTAGGCCTTGAGGTCTGCTTGCTCGTAACCCTGGACGTCGAGCGCTAAGTAGTCGTCAATGTCGTGCGCATCTCTCGCCACCGTTTCCCGCCAAACTCCTGCCTCAACATCCCCAACTACAGGAATGCGCCGGGTGACATCCCGCATCGGCGGTACGACAGGCGCGGTCATGGGTGTGTACGGAGTTGCGGAACCGAGGCGAACGACGTTCGCCTCTTTAAGAGCGGCGAGGTCGGCAGCAGCAGGATTTTCCGCACCCTCCCGTTGGCCTCGCTTAAAGTGGTCGGTGCTCGCATATCCAAGGCGCTGAGCTAATTCGCCAAGAAAATCAGCGTCGAGTTTCTTCTTCCTGCCGTTAAGGAAGTCCGTCAAGAAATCGCGAGCCTTGCCCAAGCTGACCGCTATCGGAACGGGTTGGAGGCCTGCGTGCGCCAACTCGTCGCGTATGCGCTCGCGTAGTTGCTCGGCGGGATCGGGTTGTCGGGCGGTGTCGGGCATATCGGAATTATCCGACCGAACCTGAAAAGCCGCGAGCCGGAAGTTCCCGATTGACTGCGTCGGAAATCCCCGACTATCTTCCGACCCATGGAGATTGATCTCAAGCATCACATGTTCGCCTGCGCCGCAGCATTCGCAACGGCGCGCAAAATGAAGCCTGTGACAATCTCGCGCCTCGCGGCGGGAGATTGGCGCTTCTTTGAGCGGATCGAAGGCGGAGCGTCGTTCACGGCCCGCAAGTACGATTCCATCATGTTGTGGTTTTCGGTGAACTGGCCGCCGACGACACAATGGCCGGTGGGTGTGCCGCGCCCGAGCTGTCGCGCGATTTGCCAAGAGGCCGCCTGATGCAGGTCGCCCTCCCCGTCCTCGAACCAGACGCCGCCGACGGCCAACGCCGGCCTGAGCATCACCGTCGGGCCGCCGTCGTCACGTGTTTCGCCGCGCCATCGCATCGCCTGTCTCCCGGCCCCGTCAAGGGCGACGGCAACGTGGCCGCGCCAGGTGATGGCGTCACCCGGAATCCTCAACGCTCAATTCCGGAGGCCCGCCGATGAGCCGCGCCAGTATCGGTTACAAACCCCGGCGCCCCGGCTCGCTGGAGGACGTGCTGTCGACGGCCTTTGCCCAAGCCGGCGGCGTCAAGGCCGTGGCCGATGTGCTGCCGGGCCGCACGTCCAAGCGTCTGTACGAGGCGGCGGGACCCGACGCCGAGCCCAGCCACGAAACCCGGCTGTTCTACGATGAGGCGCGGTTGCTGACCCGCGCCATGGCCGGGCGGGTGACGGCCATGGCCGAGGACCTGGCCCTGTTGGCTGGCGGGGTGTTCCTGCCGCCGCTAGGCGAAGGCGGCGGCTGCGTGGGCGCCCAGGCCGGGCGGTTTGGCCGCGAGGTCGGCGAGGCCATGGCCAGTGTCTTCGAGGCTCTGGCCGATGGCACGATCACGGTGGCCGAGGCCACGGCCGCCCTACCCCAGGTGCGCGAGGCGATCGACGCCGCCGCCGAGCTGTATCGCCTGCTCGAGGCGATTATCCAGACGCCGGCGGGTGGCCAATGAGTGGCGGAACCCTGCCCAATTTCGAGGGCGGCGGCGTCGCCTTTTCGATGCGCCGAAACGACAATGACCGTCGGCCGCCCCGTCGGGTGCTGACCGCATTCCTTATGGGCGATCCGCGCCCCGACCGCCTGGAGCGCGCCGAGGCCCTGCGCCTGAGCTGGCCGCGCGTGACGAACTATGGCCCGGCGATCCGGTCGGGAGGCGGCCGTGATTGAGCGCGCCTCGCCCAGCTACACGCCCAGCCGCAAGTGGGGTGGGGTGTCGGCACGCGAGGCCGCCGACGGCCGCAATCGCTGGCGCGAGTTCTTGGGCGCGCTGGCCGTGAGCCTGACCCAGATCATCGTGCGCGACGGCGAACGCTCGCCCGTGCCGCTGGACCTGCGCCACACCCTGGCCACCTTGCGCCGGGCCGGCTTTCCGGTGGACGGCGCCACGGCCCAGGCCATGGCCGACGCCTTCGTGATCCAGTTCAACGCCCTGCTGGACGCGAGCATTCCGCGCCGCCGGGTCGCCATCGCCATTGGCGTGCAAGGCAGCATCGAGTCGCTGGAACGGTTGATCGATGATCAGCAGGCCGACGGCGCGCGCGCCTGGCGACATCGCTCGGGCGGAGACGCCTGAGCCATGCGCGGGGGCGACGATCATTTCAAGATCACCACGGTCTGGGACGCCGGTTCCGGCCGACATCAGCGCGTGCAGATCGCCGCCTGCGGCAAGTGCCCGCACACCTGCGCGGTGCATGACCCGGCCCATCGGCCGACGCCCGCCAGCGTGATGGCGTCCAAGTTTCGCGGCAAGGGCTGGCACATAGCCGCCCGGCCCGCCGGCCACCTGTGCCCGCGCTGCAATGGCCCCAAGCCCAGGGCTGACGCCGCCGTTGGCGCGCCCAAGCCCGCTCTTTCGCCAGCCCAGAAGCGCGCCGCTTTCTGCCGGATCGCCGGGGTTAAGCCGGCCGCGCCCAAGTCCGCCGTTTCCAATCCTCCATCCGAAGAGGCCGTCATGCCGCCCAACATCCCGCCGGTCGCCGGCCGCTCCCCGTTGGCGGTCGTTAAGCCAGCACCGGTTGCCGCCGATCCTCCGCGCCAGCCAACCCGCGAGGATCGGCGCAAGATCATGGAAGCGTTGGACGGCGAGTATCTGGTCGATCGCGGCTGCTATGCCAAGGCCGGCAGCGACAAGGCCCTGGCCGAACGCCTCAGTGTGCCGCGCGCCTGGGTGGCCGAGGAGCGCGACCGCGCCTATGGCCCCGACGCCTGTGAAACCGACGGCGAAATCTGGGACGCGCTGAAGGCGCTGGAGTCGCGGGCGCGGTTTCTGGCCGACGAAGGCCTGGCCCTGGCTGAGCGGGCCGAGGCGGTGGAGCGCGAGGCCGCGCAGCTGCGCGCCAAGCTGAGCGCGCGGGTGTCGGCATGAGGGCTTACAGCCCCCGTTTCACGCCGCAACAGGACGCGGCCTTGATCAAGGCCTATGTCGAAGACGACATGACGTCGGTCGAGATCGCGGCGGCCTGGAAGGTCGAACGCCGCACGATCTCCCGCAAGGTCACCCGCTTGGGTCTCTGGGCGCGGTTGACGCCTGAACAGCAGGCGCGGCGATCGACCGACAAGACGCGCGACATGGCCGCCAAGGGTTTGCTGGCGCGCGCCGAACTGGGCCAGTTTATCTGGACTGCCGAGCGCCTGGCCGTGTTGCGGCGCCTTTACGTCGACGAGTTGGCCAGCGCGAGCACCATCGCTCGGGCCGTCGGCGCCCGGCCTCATGACGTGTCGCGCAAGGCGCATCAGCTGGGGCTGGCCGCGCTGAGACCGGCCGGCGTGCGCCAGGCCGAGCGCTCGGCCGCCCAGGGCCTCGGCCGGCAGTCAAGGCGGGAGAGGCGCGAGGAGCGGGCGGGGCAGGTGATATCGGATGCCGACCTGATCGCCGAGGCCGTGGCCGCCGGCCGGGTCACGCGCCTGCCCAGTGGGCACGCGGCCGGCATCACCCGATGGGAGCGCCTTCTCAGCACCGCCCCGCCGCCCCGGCCCGACGCCCAGGCCCTCGACCGCGCCCGCAAGGCCGGCGTCGCGGCCCATGCCCGGCGCATGGCCTTGGCTGGGGCCTCGGCGTGATCACCATTCTCCACGGAGACAGTCGCGTCGTGCTTCAAGGGCTGGCTGACGAGTCGATAGACGGCTGTGTCAGCGACGCCCCCTATGCCCTGGTGTCGATCAACAAGCGTTTCGGCTCGCCCAACGCCGCGCCCGCCACTAGCGGCGGCGCGAGCGGCGTCTATCGGCGCGCTTCGGCGGGCTTCATGGGCCAGGGCTGGGACACGGGCGAGACGGCCCATGACCCGGCGTTCTGGGCCGAGGTGTGGCGCGTGCTCAAGCCCGGCGGGCATATCATCGTCGCCGCCGGTACGCGGACCTATCACCGCCTGGCGGTGGCCATTGAGGACGCCGGATTCGAGATCCGGGATATGCTCACCTGGCTGTACGGCACCGGCTTTCCCAAGTCGCACAACCACGACATCGACGGCGAAAAGTGGGGGACGGGCCTTAAGCCCGCCTGCGAGCCGTGGGTGCTGGCCCGCAAGCCGTTGATCGGGTCGGTGGCGGAGAACATCGCTCGCTATGGCGTGGGGGCGCTGAACATCGACCGGTGCCGGGTAGGCAGTGGCCCGCGCGCTCTAATGGTGCGCGCGGAGACGGTCACGCTCGCAAACTCCATGTCGGGGAAACCGACCGGGTCAACGTCATCCGGGGCGATGACAAGCCTAGGCCGATGGCCGGCCAATGTCGTGCACGACGGTTCGGCCCAAGTGGTGGCCGCGTTCCCTCAAGCCGGTGGTCAGCGCGGCGACCTGAAGGCCACCGGGCGGGCCAAGCCGAGCAAGCACGCCTATGGCGACATGGCCCCGCCGGCCCCTCACACGGCGCGGGGCGATTCGGGCTCGGCGGCCCGGTTCTTCTACTGCGCCAAGGCGACCAAGGCTGACCGCTGCGGATCGAAGCACCCGACCGTCAAGCCCATCAAACTTATGCAGTGGTTCTGCCGCATGATCATCCCGCCCGGCGGCGTGGTGCTCGATCCGTTCGCCGGTTCGGGCACGACCGGCGCGGCGGCCTATCGCGATGGCTTCAGCGCCATCCTGATCGAGCGCGAGGCACGCTTCGTGCTCGACATCGAACGCCGCATGGCCATCGAGCAGCAGCCCAAGCGGGTGGCGGCATGAGCGACGCCGCCTGTATCTGGGCCGACGAGGAGTGGCCGATACCGGACGCGCCCAAGCGGCTAGACCCAACGTCGGGCTCGATCCTGGCCAAGCTGGCCGCGATCTCCGATGACGACGATTGCGCCTGGATGACCGTGCCTGACCTGGCCAAGCGCGTGAAGTGCAGCGAGCGGACGGTGCAGACCCGTCTGCTGGCCTTGCGCGGGGTTGAGACCGATCAAGAGCGGAAGGCCCGTGAGGCGGCCGGAAAGCCTGCGCCAGCGGTGTATCTACGTTTGACCGAGCGCACGTACCGACGCGGGACGCGCGACGTGCCGATCTATGAGTTGATGGTCGATTACGACGTCGTGGCGAAGGTGCTTGCTCGCCGCAAGGATGGGCGCCGGGAGCGAGCAGAAGTCGCGGCTCGCCCTGCCAAAAAGGCCCGTTCTATGGGTGCAACTGTTTGCACCCATAGCGGCGAAGCCGATGACGCGGTTTGCACCCGTATGGGTGCAACTGTTTGCACCCCCAATGAGAGCCATACGAGGACAGGGTTCGCTAACGCTCACCCTGTGGGCGCGCGATCGCCTGAAGGCGAGGCGAAGGCGGTGCTGGCGGCCTGCCCGACCGGGCTGTTGGTCCGCACCAGTGTTCGCGAGATCGAGGCCGCCATCCGGAGCGAGGTAAAACGCGGCGTCGATCTGGCCGCCATCGCCCCGGCCTGGGCCGCCTATCTCGCCACGCCCAAGGCTTGGGGCGCGAGCGGTGACGCCATGGCCCCGCACAACCTGATCAGCTCCGGGCGCTGGGAAACCTTCGTCGGTAAGGCCAGCGCCGCCAAGGGCTTGGCGAGGGCGCGAACGGCGTTCGCCTGCGCCAAGGTCCGTGCCGCCGTGATGGCCGCCAAAGGCGAGGGCTGGGTGGTCAGCTGGCTAGATCCGTGTGGCTGGGACGAGGCGACGAGGGTGATCGATCCCCGGTTCAAGGAGCGCGGCAAGAAGCTGCGATCCGAGGCGGGCGACGTGTTGAAGACTTTGGGCGTGCGAGTGGAAGGGCAAGGCTGATGGGCGCGATGTTGAAGACGGAAGTGGTGGTGTCGAGCGCGCAGGAAGTGACCCCGGCGCGGCGCTGGCGCGTGGTGCAGGCCAAGCCGCATGGCGAGCGCGAGGCCAAACGGAACCTGGTGCAGCAGGGCTTCGAGGTCTATCTGCCCATGGCCTTGAGCGAAGACCCGGCCACCCCTCGGCGGCCTAAGCGCCGCATCATCCGGGCCTTCCTGCCCGGCATCCTGTTCGTGCGCTTCGAGCCGACCCTCGACCAGTGGCGGTCGATCAGTTCCACGGTCGGTGTCCGCTCGGTCATGATGATCGGCGACAAGCCGGTGTCGGTGCCCGATCGTCAGGTGCAATCGATCGCTGACCGTGAGGAGGCGGGCTTCATCCGCATCGCCACACGCGCCTCGGTCAAGGCCAATTGGAAGCAAGGCCAAGCGCTGCGCCTCGTCGGCACGACCTGCGACATTGACGTGGTGTTCGAGGAATTGCTTGACGAGAATCGGGCGGTGATATTCGTAGAGCTTCTGGGCCGCTGGTCCCGACAAGTCGTCACTCCGCTCCTCTTGAAGTGAGCAGGAGTGCGGTAGCCGTTCTAGGCCTCCTCACAATCTGACACCGCAAGCCCGCCCGGTTCACGCCGCGGCGGGCTCTGCACATCGGGAGCGACGATGGCCAAGCGCCCCGCCACCTTCCGACCCGGCAACGCGCGACCGCTCGCCGAGCGCAACCAGCAGGCCGACGCCCGTCGCGGCTCGGCCTCGTCTCGCGGCTACAACGCCCGATGGGGCAAGGCCCGCCAGACCCACCTCGACCGCTCACCGCTCTGCCGATGGCACGAGCATGACGGCGTCATCGTCGCCGCCCGCGTCGTTGACCACTGGATACCGCACGACGGCGACAGCGCCGTGTTCTGGAACACCAGCCGCTGGGTCTCGCTCTGCGTTGAGTGCCACTCAGGCCGCAAGCAATCCCTCGAACGCCTCGGCCTGGACGCCCTGGTCACCATGGGCCGCCGCCTCGGCCTCGACCTCTGACCGACCCCAAGGGGTGGGGGGGGGGTCTAAAGTTGGCCGCCTCATCGGAGAAGACCGGCGGGGTAAAGACAAAGTTTTCGCCGCGTTATTTTTCGCCAGATGTTTTTTTAGGGAGGGTCCGATGGGTCGTCGTCCTGATCCTCCCGAGCTGCAGGCCGCCAAGGGAAACCCCGGCAAGCGCACCGGCAAGATGAAGGCTCGCGCCGTCGAGGCGGAGCGCATCGCTGAGCTGCTGTCGTCGGCGCCGTCGTCGGACGTCATGAGCCCGCCGGTTCTGTCCGATCCGATGTTCGCCCCGGCCCTGGTCGTGTGGCGCGAACTGGCGCCCGAGCTGCATAAGACGCACCGCCTGCCGAAGGAGAGCCGGCTGATCTTCGTGCAGCTGTGCGTCTACATGGCCGAGTGGCTGGGCGCCGAGGTCGATATCGCCGAGCACGGCTATACCCAGCGGGTCAAGACCGTGGCCGGCGGCTACATGGAGCGCAAGCGGCCGGTAGTTGACCGTCGCGAGCGGGCCTTCGACAACGTCATGCGGCTGTCCGAAGAATTCGGCCTGACGCCTCACGACCTCTACGCGCTGTTCAAAGATCAGGCCGTCGCGGTGCAGACGAACCCCGGCCTGTTCGATGGCCAGGACGGTGTGCGCGCGAACGCCGTTCGCGACCGCGCGCCCGTCGAGACCGCCCCGACCGTGGTCGGCTCTGCCGCTCGCCTGCGATCCACGCCGCCCGCCAGCCTGCCGAACTGACATGGCCGTGCCGCGTGGCGAGGCCTCGGCCGCCGCCATGGCGACCGCGCATCCCGAGGGCCTGCATCCGCTGCCGGAATGGCTGCGCGCGATCGAGGACGACGAGACCTATCAGTGGGCGGTTCTGGCCTGGCATCGCGCGGCGGCCGTGCCCGGCGCGTGGTTCGACCACCAGCTGGCGGATGGCATCGTTGCCGAATGGGCGACCTGGGCCACGCTGACCACCGACCGGTTCGCCGGCATCGAGTTCAAGCTGCTGCCGTGGCAGGAAATCATCGTCCGCCTGCTGGTCGGATGGATGGCTCCTACCGAGGTTCTAGACCCTCGGACCCACAAGCCGACCGTCGAGCACGTCCGCATCTTCCGCCGCCTGGTGCTGTGGGTTCCGCGCAAGAACGGGAAGACCGAGTTCCTGGCCGCGCTCACCCTGCTGTTCTTCACCCTAGATGGTCTGGTCGGTGGCGAGGGCTACGTCTTTGCCCGCGACGAGGGCCAGGCCCGCATCGTTTTCGACAAGATGAAAACGATGATCGCCAACAGCGACGACCTGAAGTCGCAGGCGATCTCGTACAAGAAGTCGATCTGGTTCAAGGAGCTGCGCGCCGCGATCAACCTGCTGAGCGGCGCCGAGGACGGCAAGCACGGCAAAGGCCCGACCGTCATCGTCGGCGACGAAATCCACGAATGGAAGTCGCTGGAGATCAGCAACCACCTTCGCCAGGGCACTGGCGGCCGACTCCAGCCGATCGAGTTGTACGCGTCCACGACCGGCAAGAAGTCCAACAAGGTCGGCATGCAGGTCTGGGAGGAAAGCCGGGCCATCCTGGAAGGCCGGATATCCGACCCGGCCACCTTGGTCGTGATCTTCGCCGCGCCGGCCAATGCCGACTTCCGCGACGAGAAGGTCTGGCGTCTGGCCAATCCTTCGCTGGGCCTCTCGCCCACCCTGCAGTACCTGCGCCGCGAGGCGGCCCTGGCGGTCGATAACCCGCGCCAGGAAGCCTACTTCCGGTGCTTCCACCTCAACCAGTGGATCGACGCTCATGTCCGGTGGCTGAACCTAAACAAGTGGGACGCCTGTACGGACGACGCGCTGTCGTGGAAGACGGACGCTGAACGGCTAAGGGGCCGCCGCTGCTGGGGCGCCTTCGACATCTCTTCGACTAAGGATGTCACAGCGTTGGTGTGGCTTTTCGAGCCGACCGAAGAGGACCCGAAATGGCGGCTCGTGTCGCGGTTCTGGGTTCCTGCGGACACCATGGCCGAACGGGTGAAAAACGACCGTGTCGACTATGACAAGTATGTCGCCGAGGGCGCAATGGAGACGACTCCGGGCGACTTCGTCGATCAGAACTATGTGCTGCGGGCTGTGCTTGAAGGCCTAGAAATGTTCGAGGTTCTTGGCCTCGGGTATGATCCGTGGAATGCGACCAAGCTGATCAGCGATTTGCAGGACCCAGGCGGCGTAGACCCGGCCCTGCTAATCAAGATGCGCCAGGGCGTCCAGACGCTAGGCGAGCCCAGCAAGCACTTCGAGCGTCTGGTCTACTCGGGGCAGCTCGACCACGGCGGTCATCCAGTTCAGCGATGGATGGCAGGCAATGCCGTCGTGAGGTTCGACGAAAACCTCAACTTCATGCCGGCCAAGAAGAAATCCAGCGAGAAAATCGACGGCATCGTCGCCGACGTCATGGTCGTTGGCTTGGCCTTCGCGAACGAAACCACTGCCCCCTCTGTCTACGAAGAGCGCGGCCTGTTGCTGGTCTGAGGAGGACGGATGGCCGTGTCTGGCTACCACCCACTAGTGCTGAGCGCGCCCGAGCCTGGGGCGGCGAACGCCGTTCGCGCCTCGGGTGGCGGAACAGTAGGCTGGGCCGGCATGACGCTGGATGATCCTCGCCTTATCGCATTCATGCGCGAAGGCGGCTTGACGTCGTCGGGCGTGGCCGTGAACACGCGAACTGCCTTGCGCAATCCCACAATGTTTCGGGCAGTGAGCCTCATCTCGAACAGCATCGGGATGTTGCCTTTCCAACTAATCCGGGAGGCCGACAAGGCCAAGGCCACCGACCACCCGCTTTATCGGGTCCTGCACCGAGAGCCGAACAACTGGCAAACCGCCTTCGATTTCCGATCGCACATGCAGCTAATGGCCTTGCTGCACAAGAATGCCTACGCGCTCATCATTCGCTCGCGCGACGTCCGACTGCGCAAGGACGTCATCAAGCGCCTCGTGCCGCTCAACCCGCTGTGGATGACCGTCACCCAAAACGATGACTGGTCGCTGCGCTATCATTACCAGCCGCCCAAGGGCGGCGGCGTGATCTATGCGCCCGAGGAAATCTTCCACCTTCGTGGTCTTTCCTTGGACGGCATCAACGGTATCAGCCTTGTCGAGCAAGCGGCAGAAGCCATCGGTACGGCTCTCGCCGCTGAGCGAGCACTTGGCCGCCTCTATCAGAACGGCGCCTTCGTCGGCAACATTCTGCGCCATCCCGGCTCGATTTCGGCCCCTGCGTATGATCGCCTCAAGGGCAGCCTGGCTGAAAAGGAAGGCGTCGATAACGCGGGTAAGAATCTGATCCTGGAAGAGGGGATGGAATTCCTTTCAGGTGGCAGTTCTGCGCGAGACTCCCAGCACATCGAGAATCGCAAGATGCAGGTCGAGGAAATCGCCCGTGTGACAGGTGTTCCCCGCCCGCTCTTGATGGTTGACGAGACCAGCTGGGGATCGGGCATCGACGTCCTGGGCCAGTTCTTCGTTCGCTACGCGCTAGGCCCATGGTTCGAGGCCTGGCAGCAGGCAGCCGAGCGGTCACTGTTAGTTGACGGCGAGAAGGACGAACTGGCCGTGAAGTTCAATCCGGCCGCTCTGCTGCGCGGCTCGATGAAGGATCAGTCGGAATTCTTCAGCAAGGCCTTGGGCGCTGGCGGTGGCCGGGCCTGGATGCAGCAGAACGAAGTCCGCGACCTCTCGGACCTCACCGCCGACGACAACCCCATGAGCAACGAACTGGGCATGGGGATCGCCGCCAAGCCCGCCAGTGATGGAGGTCCGATTGACCCAGCCAAGCCCTAAGCCGGCTCCTGTCGCCCGGCCCGCTCAATCCCGCCCGGCGCTTCCGACCGCGTTTCCGATCGCGCCGCGCGGCATGCTGACGAAGCCCCGCGCCAAGGCTCGCCCTGGCGCGATGCCTGTGCCGGCGAGGCACGACGTCCAAGCGTTCACTAAGCCACAAGTGTTCGACAAATGGGCTCAGGACGCGGCCGGAATTCGGGCCGTCGCGGGGGGCGACAACGTCATCACCATGTTCGACGTGATCGGTCAGGATTTCTGGTCGGGTGGCGGCGTGACAGCCAAGAAGGTCGCCGCCCAGCTGCGCGCCATCGGCGACCGGCCTGTCGAGGTCCAGATGAATTCGCCTGGCGGCGATATGTTCGAGGGCATCGCAATCTACAACGTGCTGCGGGAACACCCTCAGTTGATCACAATCAAGGTCATGGGCATGGCCGCCTCAGCGGCATCCGTCATCGCGATGGCGGGCGATAGCGTCGAAATCGGCGCCGCTTCCTTCCTCATGATCCATAATTGCTGGGTCCTGGCGATGGGCAACCGCCATGACATGCGCGAGACGGCTGACTTCCTGGAGCCGTTCGACAAGGCCATGGCCGATGTCTACGCGCTGCGCTCGGAGCAGAAGACCGCCGATGTCAGCAAGTGGATGGATGCCGAAACGTTCATGTCGGGCTCGCTGGCCATCGAACGCGGCTTCGCCGATGCACTGCTGAGCGCCGATAGCATGAAGCTGGATTCGGGCACCCAATCGCGAGACCGGGAAGTCAACGAACTGCGCGCCCTGGAGCTTCAACTGGTCTGCGCTGGCGCGACCCGCAGCGAGGCGCGAGCGCGCATCAACAAGATCAAAGGCACGCCTGGCGCTGTCTTGAACCCCACCGATGGGGACACCGCCACGCCCGGCGCTGGCGACGACGACTGGTCCGGCCTCGCCGGGCTCATTGCTTCCCTCCAAGCCTAAAGGGCAAATCAAATGCAAATCCGCAATGCCAAACCGGCCATCGGGGCCGGCGTGATGGCGCACGCCTTCCCGCGCGCGATCATCGCTCAGCGCGTCCGCGCCGATGTCAACGACCCCAAGGCCATGATCGGCCAGCTTCAGGCCGCGTTCGACGCTTTCAAGGCGGCCAACGACGAGAAGTTGAAGGGCAAGGCCGACGCCGTGCTGGACGAAAAGGTCCAGAAGATCGACGCCTCCGTCGCCGATTTCCAGAAGGCTATCGACGACCTGAACATCAAGATGGCCGCCCAGCGTGCCGGCGCCGGCAGCGACCTGCGTACGCCCGAGCAGATCGAATACGCGGAGTCGTTCAACGCCCACGTCCGCCGTGGCGACATCAGCGCCGCCATGACGCGGGGCAGCGATCCGGACGGCGGCTATACGGCGCCGATCGAATGGGACCGCACCATCACCGATAAGCTGAAACTGATCTCGCCGATCCGTGACAACGCGACGGTGCAGGTGATCTCGAAGGCTGGTTTCAAGAAGCTGTTCAACGACCGCGCCGTGGGTTCGGGCTGGGTCGGTGAAACCGCCGCGCGGCCGGCCACCAGCACGCCTCAGCTGTCGGCCCTAGATTTCGTGCCGGGCGAGATCTACTCGAACGCCGCCGCTTCGCAGCAACTGCTGGACGACAGCGAAGTCGACATCGAGACCTGGCTGCAGAACGAAATCGAGACGGAGTTCGCGCGCCAGGAAGGTATCGCTTTCCTGTCGGGCGACGGCGTCAACAAGCCGTTCGGCATCCTGACCTACGTCACCGGAGCGGCCAACGCGGCCAAGCACCCCTGGGGCGCGATCGAGGTCACCAACTCGGGCGCCGCCGCCGCGCTCACCGGCGATGGTCTGCAGACCATCATCTATGATCTGCCGGCCGCGTTCGCCGCGAACGCCAAATTCTACATGAACCGGCAGACGGCTTCGAAGGCTCGCCTGCTCAAGGACGGTCAAGGCAACTACCTGTGGCAACCGTCCTTCCAGGCCGGCCAACCGGCGACCCTGTTGGGCGAGGCGATCGTCGATACGCCCGACATGCCCAACGTGGCCGCCGCCGCCGTCGCCGCGCTCTACGGCGACATGAAGGAGACCTATCTGGTCATCGACCGGATCGGCATCCGCGTGCTGCGCGACCCCTACACCAACAAGCCGTACGTGATGTTCTACGTCACCAAGCGCGTCGGTGGCGGCGTGAAGAACGTGCAGTCCATGCGCGCTCTCAAGGTCTCGGCCTAATCGGAACCGGGCCAGCCTCGCGCTGGCCCGGCTTTCCCGGACGGATATTCGTCCGTCCCGGCAAGCCGGGATCAAAAAAGGAAGCAGCCATGACCAATCGCACCACGGCCCCCGTGTCGACGGCCGACGCCCTGAAGCCCGCCACGGACACGGCGGCCTCCGGTGCACTGATCGAGCCGACCATCGCGGATCGGATCGACACCAAGCACCCCGCTGTCGACGATGAGCCTCGCAAGGGCTTGCCGGGCGGCAGCAACCGCATCGACTTCAACGACCCAACTTTGACGGGTGCCGAAGCCGTCGAGAAGGCGCTGGCCGAACAAGGCGAGGGCTAACCGTGTCCGTCGTCGTCATCACGCCGCCGGCGCCGCTGGTCAGTCTCGCGCTCGCCAAACAGCACCTGCGGATTGATGGCGGCGACGAAGACGTCCTAGTCCAGGCCTACATTGCCTCCACCACCGATCACATCGACGGGCCTGAAGGTTGGTTAGGCCGCGCCATAGGAAGTCAAACGCTGGAGTGGCGCGGCCCTGCGTTCCCGGCGAACCCTTCGTTAGCGCTGCCGCTTGGACCAGCGCGGTCGATCGTGAGCGTCAAGTATCTGGACCAAGCCGGAGTTGATCAGACTTGGCCCGACGCGAACTATCGCTTGGTAGGGGACTGTCTGACGCCAGACAGCGACGTCGTGTGGCCAAGGTACAGGGAGGAGGCGAACGCCGTTCGCGTCCAATGGGTCGCCGGCTATGAGGCGACGCCACCCGCAATCGTCGGCGCGGTTCTGCTGCTGATTGGCGAAGCCTATTCCAACCGCGAGCCGGTGCTGGACCTAACCATGTCATCGGCTGCTGGCCGCCTACTCAAGCCGTTCAAAAACTGGAGGGTTTGACGTGAAAGCCGGTGATCTGGATCGACGCATCACGCTTCAGCCTCGCGTACTGACCAAAGACCCCTTTAACGCTGACGTCGAGACCTGGCCCGATTTGACGACGGTCTGGGCCAGCTACGAGCCCGTCAAGGACGGTGAGAGGTTTCGGGCCAATGAAACCGCCGCGACGATCACCGCGCGCTTCCAAATTCGCTGGTCTGGCCTGGTTGCCAGCCTGAGCCCCGCCGACCGCCTGAACTTTGACAACCGTTCCTTCGACATCGTCGCCGTCAAGGAAATCGGTCGGCGCGAGGGGCTGGAGATCAGCGCCACGGCGCGGGCGGAGCGGGCGGCGTGAAGGTGTCGTTCAAGGTCGAGGCGGAAGGGTTTCGCGATCTCGACAACGCCCTGGGCGAACTGCCCAAGGCGACCGCCAAGAACGCGATGCGTCGCGCGGCTGTCGAAGCGCTTAAGCCCATGGCTCAAGACTATGCCACCCGGCTGGAGTCGGTCGGCGCGGTGCTGAGCGGCACGCTGCGCGACAGCGCCATGGCCGGGACCAAACTGTCACGACGCCAGGCGGCGCTCAATCGCAACGCCGAGGGGAAGTCCTACGTCGAGGCCTACATGGGTCCCGGCGCCTTGGCCCAGGCCACGCAGGACGAATTCGGCAACGCTCACCAGGCCCCGCGCCCGACGCTACGACAGACCTGGGACGCCGGGTGGCGCGACCTGCTGGAGCGTGTGCGTGTCGCGCTCGCCGCACAGATAGAAAAGGCCGTCACCCGCATCGCCCGCAAGGCCGCGCGCGACGCCGCCAAGCTCAAGGGATAGGCGATGGAAGAAACCCTCATCGCCTATCTGCTGGCGAGCCCCTCCCTGGTCGCGCTGATCGGCGATCGGCTGACCCCGGGCGTTCGCACCCAGGGCGCGCTGTTGCCCGCCCTGGTCTTCAACCTGGTCAGCGACCTGCCGGACTATTCCAACAGCGGGCCGACGGGGCTGACCCAGGCCCGCATCCAGCTCGACGCCTATGGCGCGACCTATGCCCAGGCCAAGGCCGTGGCGCGCGCCGCGAACGCCCGGCTGTCGGGCTGGCGTCGCGCCGTCGGCGGCTGGGCCATCCATGGCGTGTTTCAGCAGAACGCCCACGACACCTTCACCAACGATGCGCCCGAGAAAATCCACGGCGTATCGACCGACTTCATCGTCTGGGCCAACGCGGCCTAACCCCCTCAGAACCGGAGAACCACCATGGCCGCCACCGCCGCGATGATCGGCTACAACACCACGTTCGCCATCGACGACATTCCGACCTCGGGCGGCTATGTCGAGGTGGCGGAGGTCACCAACCTCAGTCCGCCGTCCGACAGCATCGCGATCGTCGACGCCACCCACAACAAGAGCCCCAACGCGACCAAGGAATATATCATCGGGCTCAATGACCCCGGCGATTGCAAGTTCAACATCAACTTCGTGCCCGGCGGCGTGGGCGACGCCAAGATTCAGGCCGTGCGGACCGCCCGCAAGAAAGTCAGTTGCCGGATCACCTGGCCCAACGGCGTGTCCTGGACGTTCGAGGGCATCCTGACCGGCTACGCGCCGACCGCCCCGACCGAAGACAAGATGACCGCCGAGGTCACGTTCAAGGCGACCGGCGCCTATCTCACCGTTCCGGCCGCCGTGGTGGCCAACTCGGTCCTGCCGGCCGTCAGCGGCGCGGCCCAGGTCGGCCAGACCCTGCGCGCCCTGGTGGGCGTCTGGAGCGGCCCGGCCGTCTTCACCTTCCAATGGAAGAAGGCGGGCGCGAACATTGCCGGCGCCACAAACGAAACCTACATCCCGGTGGGCGGCGATGTCGGCGCGGCGATCACCGTGGCTGTCACCGCCACCAACGCGGCCGGCGCGGCGAGCGCGACCAGCGCCGCTACCGCCAATGTGATCGCCTAGCATGGACGCGGTCAAACGACCGGCCCGCGTCAGCACGCCCGCCAACGGCGTGCTGACGTTCGAGGCCGATGGCCAGACCTGGCGGCTGTGCGCCTCGGTCAACGCGCTGTGCGAGTTGGAAGCCCTGGTGCCCGACGCCGAACAGGTGGCGCTGCTGATGTCGGGCGGACAGGCTAACATCACCACCATCCGCGCCGGGTTCTGCGCCTTCCTGCGCGACAACCACCCGGACCTGACCCAGGCCGACGCCGGCCTGCTGCTGGATCACTTCGGTCTGTCGGCTGCTGGTTCCAAGCTAGCCCAGGCGCTGCTGATCGCCTTTCCCACGGCTGACCCCGCCCGCCCTCCGAAGGCGGCGCGGAAGACGGCCTAGGCTGGGATTGGGACACCCTCTTCGCCCAATGGGTCGAGGCGGACCTCGATCCGGACAGCTTCTGGCGCCAGACTCCGCGTCGCCTGGAAATCGTGTTCACGGCCATCGGCCGGCGTCGCGACCGCGAGCACGACGGCCGCGCCTGGCAAGCCTGGCATACGGCGGTCATCCCCTACATCAAACCCGTGCCCGAGCTGGCGGACCTGATGTCCAAGTCCAGCGGCGGCGGCCCCAAGGTCCAGACGATGGCTGAGCAGATCTCTCACGCCATGGCCTGGACGGCGGCCATCCAAGCCCAGCCCTGATCTAAGGAGTTCCCATGGGAATGAGCGCAGTGATCGGCGCCCTGCGCGTCGTTCTGGGCATGGATACCGCTCAGTTTGAGGCGGGCGCCGAGAAGGGCCGGAAGGCCGCGTCGGGCCTGCAAAACGCCCTGGGCGGGTTTTCCGCCAAGTTCGCGGCGGTGGCCTCGGGCGCCGCGATCGGCACGGCGGCCGTGGCGGCATTCAGCACCGGTATGAAGCTGGCGGCCGAGGCGGCTCAGTATGCCGATGACATCGCCGCTCAGTCCTACAAGCTGGGCGTGTCGGCCGAGTATCTGCAGAAGTTCAACTACGCCGCCGAGGCCTCCGACGTTCCCTTGGAGGCGGCTGGAGACGCTTTACTGGGCTTGTCGGCGGCGATCGGCGCTCTGCAAACGAGGGTTGGTGACGGAAAGCTTCGCAAGGCTATGGAGGCCTTGGGTATCACACAGGCGCAGATTCAAAGCTTCCGATCGGCCGAGGATGCGCTGCCGGTCCTGGCTGATAAGATCAGCAAGCTAGGCACTGTGACCGAGCAGCTGCAGTTCGCGAAGAAATTCGGCATCGAGGCCTTGCTGCCGATGATGAAGGAAGGCGCGGCGGGAATCCAAGGCTTGATGAACAGGGCCGAGGGTCTTGGCTTTGTATTGAGCAACGGCGTCATCGGGCGGCTTGCTGATATGAACGAGCGCCTTCGGGTTGCCGACGAACAGGCCAGGGCGGCGGGGCGCGGCCTTGGCGCCAGCTTCACGCCCGCGCTGGTGGCCATGAAGGAAGCCGCTGTCGATGGCATTAAGTGGCTCGATCATTTGATCGACCGCTTCAACAAGCTGGGCGACCGGTCCACGGCGACCCTGGAAAAGCAGATCAGCGAGAAGCGCGAAAAGCTTCGACAGCAGGTCATTCACGGCGCTGGCGACAGCGGGATGGCTGACTATCTGCGCGGCGAAATTTCTCAGCTTGAAGAGGCGATGCGCAACAACAACCGCGCCGCCATGCGCCGGAAGACTGCGGAGAGGGCGGCGGCTGCGCCCGCCGGCGCAGTGGGTGACTATGGTGGTGGCGGCGGCAGTGGATCGGCGAAGAGCGCTTCCGCGCCGTCGGCTTCCGATTTGGCTGCCGCCCGCGCCAAAGCCGACGGCCGCGTAGCTGGCCCAAGCCCCGAGGAGATGTGGGGCACGGCCGATTGGGTGAGCAACCTCGATCCGATCAAGACGGTTAGTGTCGAGGACGTGGTTCCCCTGAAGGAGATCAAGGCGGGCGTCACGGAGTCGGTATCCGACGGCGGCCTGGCGGGCCATCTCGACGCGCTGACACGGGCGAAAACCCAGCTCGCCGAGGGCTTCCAATATGCCATTGGCGGCGGCCTCTACGCGGCCATCCACGGCGGCGGCAAGGGCCTGATGCAGTGGCTGGCGTCGCAGTTTGAACAGAGCTTCGTCGAGGGTGTCGGCAAGGCCCTGGGGAACGTCCTGGCCAACGCCGGCAGCAGCGGCAAGGGCGGTTGGCTTTCGTCCATCGCCTCGGCCGCCGCGACGGTGTTCGGCGTCGGTCAGAACGCCAACGGCACCACCAACTGGCGGGGCGGGCTCACCTTGGTGGGTGAGCGCGGCGCCGAACTGCTGAACGTGCCTCGCGGCTCGCAGATCACGCCCGCTCACGCCCTGAGCGGCCTGGGTTCGGGCCAGGCGAAGGTCGCGCTGTCGGTGACCCCCTCGCGCTATTTCGACGTGGCGGTGCAGAGCGCTGCCCAGCCGATGGTCGAGCAATACAGCCTGGCCGCCGCCGAGGGCGGGGCCACCTTGGCGGAGACCAACATGGCCACGCGTCGACGCACCACCCTTGGCTCGGGTCGCCGTTGATGGCCGTGACCCTTCCCGACACGCCCAGCTGGGCCTCGGCGAATCCGGCCCTGCTCGACTTCGGCGCGGTGCTGGAGCCTGGCCTGGGTGGACCAAGCCAGTATGTGGGCCGCCTCGGGGACCGATACGAAATTGCGGTGCAGATGCCGCCCATGGAAGCCGAAGTGGCGCGGGTGTTTATCTCGCGCCTGACCCAGGCCAAGAAATCGTCGCTGCTGATGCCGTTTCCACAAGCCGGCGTTACGATCGGCGCCGAGGGCGCGCCTCGCGTCAATGGTGCTGGCCAGGCCGGCACGGTGCTGGCGATCGACGGCCTGCCTCCCGCCAAGGCCGTGAAAGAGGGATGGTTCTTCTCGGTCGTCGTGGCCGGGCGGCGCTACGTCCACCAGATCACCACTGACGCGGTGGCCAACGGCGGCGGCGCGGTCACGCTGTCTATCGAGCCCATGCTCCGCGTCTCGCCGACCGACAACGCCGTGGTCGAGCTGGCGCAGCCGATGCTCGAAGGCTTCGTTCAGAGCGACGGCCTGCCGTGGTCGATCGACGTCGCCACCCACGTCGGCCTTTCCTTCACCGTTCGAGAAACCGAGTAGCCCCCTATGACCTTGTCATCGGCCTTCACCGCCGACCTTCAACGGTCGTCGGTCGTGATGTTCTGCGCCATTCAGATCGACCTGCCCAGCGGGCCGGTGCGCAATCTGGACGGGGCCGGCTTCGTGTCGTTCACCGTCGATGGCGCGACGGCCACCTTCACCGGGCGCGACGCCGTGTTCGGTGTGATGGGCGGCATTACCGAGATCACCGACGGTATCGCCACCGAAGCCCCTGCCGCTTCCCTAAACTTGTTGCCGAAGACCAATGCGGCCATGGCGGCTCTGGCTGCGCCGGCGGCGCAGCGCTCGCGAATCCGTATCTGGGTCGGCAGCGTCGACCGCGCGACCGGCGCCGTGATCGACGTGGATCTCTGGTACGACGGCGACACCAGCGTGCCGACCCAGGGGGTGGGCAAGAACAGCCGCGTGCTGTCGATGACCACCAACTCGGCGCTGATGAAGTTCCTGGAGCCCGACGAGGGCGCGCGCTTGAACGACGGCTGGCTACAATCGGCCTTCCCCGGCAAACGCGGTTTGCAGTTCATCACCAGCGTCGAACAGACCGACGCCTGGGGTTCGGACGCGCCGCGCTCGCCGATTGTCTACGTGCCGACGATCAGCACGCGCCTGCCGGTGAACTTGCGATGAGCGTCCCTGACTACGTGCTGCGCGTTACTGCGACACAGGCCACGCTCGATCGGTTCCTGGGCAAGACCTATAAGCTATCGACCGTCGATTGCGGGCGCATGCTTGGTCTGCATCTGCGCAAGCTTGGTCGCAAAGTCGAGGTTCCGAAGATCGGCGCCTATTCCACCTATCCCGGCGCGCTCAAATGGCTGAAGCAACGCAACTGCGACAGCCTTGAAGCCTATCTGGACGCCCTTGGCCTCCTGCGCATCTCGCCAGCCTCGGCTTTGGTGGGCGATATTCTCACCCTGGGAAGCTCCGAGTTGCTTTCAGCTCCGGTGATCTATGTCGGAGATGGGCGCTACCTCGGCTTTCATGAAGACAGCGCCTGCTGCGAACTGTTGAAGCCGACCGAGTTTGCTCTCGCGTGGAGGGCTGTCTGATGTCGAAGGCCCTGCGGAAGTGGGCAAAATTCGTCGTCCCCATCCTAAGCAAAAAGGTTCTGGCTGCGTCCGTCTTAACGGCGGCGGCGGTGTTGACCGGCAACCCCGCGCTCATCCAGGCGGCCTTTTCAGCGGACGCCGCTCTGGTTGCAAACAGCCTTACGCCCAAGCAAAAGATCACGTCCACCGGCCAGGAGACATCGTGGAAGGCCGATGCGCGCGCGGGCATCCCCTACGCGGTCGGCCGCTGCGCCATCGCTGGCAACCAGGTGTTTCAGCGCTCGGCCGGTGGCAGCAACAAGTTCAAGAATTTCGTCACGGTCTACACCGGCGCCGGCCCGATCGACGCGATCGAGAGCTATCTGGTCAATGACGTGGCCACCTCGTTCACCGCCGACAGCGGCGAGGGCGCGACCGGCTACTACCAGAACCGCATGTGGCTGAAGACGCAGCTCGGGGCCACCACTGCGCCCTATCTGCACTGGAGCGCGACCGGCTCCAAGGACACTCCGGCCAACCATGGCGGCATGCCCAGCGAGTGGGGCGCCTCCCAGGAATTGCCCGGCTTCGCCGCCAGCCTGTGGGCTCTGGAATGGGATACGGCCAAGTACTCGGCCGGCGTTCCGGGACCCAAGATGGTGGCGCGCTGGGTCAAGGTCTATGACCCGCGCAAAGACAGCACATATCCGGGCGGCTCTGGTTCGCATCGCTATGCCGACCCGTCGAGCAAGGCCGCCCACTTGGCCGCCCAGGCCACTTGGGAATGGAGCGCCAACCCATACCTGCATGGGCTTATGTGGTGCCTGGGCCGCTGGACGGGTGACCCGGCGCGGAGCGACCTGCCGCTGGTCAAGAGCCATGGCCTGGGCGCGCCGCTGTCGATGGTCGAGGTAGCCAATTTCGTCGACGCCGCCAACATCGCCCAGGCCAATGGCTGGACCCTGGGCGGCCAGGTCAGCAGCACCGATGACAAGTGGGAGGTTCTGAAGGCGTTCCTGGAGGCCGGGGGCGGGGAGCCGATTCTGCTGGGCCACAAGATCGGCTGCATGATCAATGCGCCGAAGATCAGCCTGGCGACGATCCGCAAGGCCGACGTCATCGGCGATGTCAGCGTCGCGGCCACCACGGCGATCGAAGACCGGATCAACACCATCTGGCCCTCCTACACCGAGGAGACGCTGAACTGGTCTGTCGTGCCGTTCGACGAGCCGGTGCAGGTGGGGGCCTATCTGGCGCCGGACAAAGGCTCGCGGTCGATCGAGATGCCTTTGCCCCTGGTGCAAAGCCCGGTGCAGGTGGCGCAACTCGCCCGCTACCGGATCGAAGACAGCCGCGAACTGACGCCGATCGTCATCCCGGCCAAACCGTGGACCATGTGGCTGCGCCCCGGCGATTGCTTTACCGCCGACGAGCCGGAGTGGGGCCTGAACGCGCGCAAGCTGCTGATCCTCCAGCGCAAGCGCGACCCGGCCACCATGACGGTGACCTTCATCTGCCGGACCGAAACCGACGGCAAACACGCCTTCGCCCTGGGCCAGACCGCGACGGCGCCCGACACGCCGGCACTGACCGGGCTGGATGGCAACATCGTTCCGCCGCCGGCGAGCGGAGCCTGGGCTATCGTCGGGGGCCAGACGGCAGGCCCTGACGGCGCCCTGCCGGGCATCGTCATCCAGGGCGAGGCCGAGTTGTATGACGCCGTGACGGTGGTCGTGGATTACCGCGAGGTGATCTCGGCCGGCGTCTATGGCGCATGGCAATCGCAGTCGTTCCCCGCGTCCTCGAAAACCATAGTGGTCACCGGGGTCAAGCCCGGCGCACGCTACCAGGTCCGCCTGCGCTACATCACCGCCAAGGGGGTCGAGAACCCCGGCGGCAACACCGGCCTCGGCGAGGTGACCGTTGGCGGCGTGGACGCTGGAACCCTGAGCGGTCGCGCCTATGGCGAGATCGTCGCCGATGCCTCGGCGGGTGTTAGTGGAGCCGTCGCTAGCGCGCAGGCTGACGCAACGGCGGCGCTGGCCAACATCGCCGCCGAGATCACCCGAGCGACGGGCACGGAAGGCGCGCTGACCGCGAGCCTGGCAAGCCTCACCTCAACGGTCGGAACGAACAAGAGCAGCGCTGACGCGTCCATCCTCGTCCTGACCAATGCCGACATCAGTCTGGCGGCCAGCCTCACATCGCTGACCAGCACAGTCGGCGCGAACAAGGCTTTGGCCGACTCCTCGATCGCCACCCTGAGCAGCGCCGATACGGCCATCGCTGCACGGACTAACCTGCTGGAAGCGACGGCCCGATTCGCGCCTAATATCCTGCCAAATCCAACCCTTGCCATTGCTGGCGCCAGTGCGTTGCTAGCCGAAGGTTGGACCCTGGCCGGCGGTTTCCGGCGCATGGATCTTACCGGGGCCGGAGAGGGATTCGGGGCGGATCTGTACTTTCCGAACACCGTCGTCACGACGGCCTCCGGGGTCAGTGACTTCTTTCCGCTGGATGGTGCCACGCCTGTATCCCTGGCGGGGCGACGATTGTTAGGGGGGGGAGCGTTTGGCTCCGGCTACATCGAAGCCTTCATCAAGTGCTACGACGCGGCTGGCCTGTTCAAGGGCAACATCTGTTTTGACATACCGTGGAACAACGGGCTGGGCAGCGGGACGGCGCTGGGCTGGCAAGATTTCCGCACTACGCTTCAGACAGCGCCCGCCGGGACCGCGAAGGCGCGGGTGCAATTTGACGTCTCTAATGTGGGCGGGGCTGGCTACAAGGAGGTGGTCTACCGGACGTTCAAGGTCTCGACCAATCCCAGCGCCAGCTATACCGACGACGCCACCGCCACCGGTCTTGGCGATCGGCTTGTAACGGCCACCGCGCGGATTGCGACCGAAGAAGTCACCCGGGCGGCAGATGACACCGCCCTTTCGGCCTCGCTGACCACACTGACGGCGACCGTAGGGACAAACACGGCGAACATCAGCGCGAACCTGGTCACCCAAGCCAGCGGGGACGCCGCGCTGGCGGCGAGCATCACGAGCCTGACGGCGACTGTTGGGACAAACACCGCGGCGATTTCAGCAGAGAGCGCAACCAGGGCGACAAATGACGCCGCCTTAGGTGTTCTGATCACCAACCTAACGGCAACGGTGGGCAGCAACACCGCTGCGATTAGTAGCAACTTTACCACCCTGGTCGGCGTCGACGCTGCATTGGCGGCAAGCATCACCTCGCTGACCTCGACGGTGAGCGGCAACACGGGCGCGATCTCATCGGAAGCGGCCACGCGAGCCACGGATGATGCAGCGCTGGCCTCGTCGATCACCAGCCTCACGGCGACGGTAGGGGGGCACACGGCCTCCATCACCAGTCAAGCCACGGTCCTCTCCGACCTGTCCGGTAAACTCGTCGCCTATGCAAAATTCACGGCGGCGGCCGGGTCGTCAGAAGCCTACATCGAGATGGTCGCGGCGTCGGATCTGAGCCTGCTTAACCTGCGCGCCAAGACCATTCAGCTTGGCGGCGTCAGCGGCCCGGTGATTACCGTTGAAGGCGGTGTGGCGCGGATCTCTAACGCCGTGATCGGCGGAGCGCAGATCGAGAACCTCACTGTGGGTCCGCTCAAGCTCGCACCCGGCGCGGTGCAGGTGAGCCGGCGGTACAGGGCTTGTCCAGGTGGTGATCTCAGCCCCACGGAAACGACCCACAATCTGGCCTCGGCGAATACAACAATGGTTGCGCTCGATCAAACGTTCAGTGGCGGCGAGTTGTTGATTGAGGTCCAACTTCAAGGGAATTCCCAGTCGACCACGTTTATTGATGCCGGAATTTATTACGACGGCGTGTTGATCAAGCGGTTTGCCAAGGTCTTCAATACTATCAGTAAATGGACGCGCGTCAGCTACCGTCATACCCCAACAGCCGGCTCTCACATCTATCGTCTCGACCTGATCCAGGTAAACGCGACCGCCTCTGTCGGCGAACGGCTTCTCGACATCACTGAACTTAATGGCGGTTACGCGGTCAACACTTCGGGCGGTTCTGGGTGACGCCAGGCTTCCTCTGCGCTCAACACCTATTTTCTTGAAACGGAGACTCCTCATGACGACACAAGCTCAAATCAATGACGCGTTGGCGACGATCCGTGGCGCCCAGATCGAAACCGAGGGCGAGATCGCTCTCAAGCTCTCCGACGTGGTCGATCTGATCGACGCCGGCGCGGGCCTCTATCCCGGCGGGCTGCCCAAGACCCTATCCGACCTGCGCAATGTCGCCGACCAGATCGGCAAGATGCTGACCCCCGCCGCCTAGTCGTAAACGACGCCACTGGAGAACACCTTATGACGCACCTGCTCAAGCGCGGGATGCTGGCGCTCGCCATGATGGCGGGCCTGGCCTTCGCCGCCCCGGCCATGGCGGTCGACTGCACTACCTCGACCACACCCAACGTCGCGGGCACGCTGGCCAATGCGCAGTTCGAAATCCTGCAAAAGCTGTGCGCCCAATCGGCCAAGCCGGACCTGGATGTCAGCGGCGTGGCCCCCGTCACCGGTGCGTTCACCGCCACCGGCAACGGCGCGGTGTTCACGCCCGCCGCCGGCCGGCCGTTCAACCTGACGGTCTATGCCACGGGCGGAACGGCGCCCGGCTCGGCCCTCAACGCCACGGTTTACCTGGCCCGGTCGATCGACGGCGGCACGACCTATTTGCCGATCACCGCGACCGGCGCCCAGCTCTTCAGCTTTACGACCGTGGCCAACGAGAGCCTGTATGAGACGCAGACCGGCGTGACCTATCGCCTGATCTGCACCTTGTACACCTCGGGCACGGTCAACTATCGGTTCGCCCAATGATTGCCGCTCGCATCAAGGCGGCGGTTCTCGCCGCCCTGGGCGTGCTGTTGCTCTGCGCGCAGCCGGCCCTTGCTCAAGTCGATCCGGTCGCCCGTGGCCTAGCGGTTCAGGCCAAGACCGACCTGTCAGCCACCATGAAGGCGGACGCCGCCCAGATCGCCCAGCGCATCCTGCGGGCGGCGAACAACGGCCGGATTCCTACCGTCGCGGCCGTGCAGCCGACCGTCACGGTGGGGACGGCGGGCGCCGTCTCGACCATCAACGGCAACAGCGCGACAAGCCACACCCACTTCGCGAACAACACCAGCGTGCTTACAGCATTCGGCACGAACGCCTTCGTGACGCGCTTCAGCGCCTACACGGGCAACCACGTCAGTAACCAAGGATCGAGTGACACCGCGCGCGCCGGCTCCCAGGGCTATGGCCACATCATCGGTTTCGATGGCCAGGACTTCGACGTCGCCGCCTACGGAACGGGCGGCGGCGGCGGCTTTTTTCTGATCTGGACGGACCTCAACACCGGCGTCCGTCAGACCATGAGCGTCGACACCACGCTCAACGGGACCAACAGCTATATCAAGGTCGACTTCGGCTCTCGCGCGCCACGGATCGTCGAGACCTATTTCGGCGATGCGGTCTTGGTGCGCGGCTATAATTTCCGCGTCACGGACACCCTGTGGAAGGCCGATCGCGCTGAGAATCCCAAGCTTCTGCTGATCGGCGACAGCTGGACGCGTGGAAACACCAGCGGCAACCTGAAAACCGGCGTTTCCGACATCATCGTCGAGCGCCTAGGCTCGCCCGGCGCCCTGATCAACGGCGTCGGCGGCACCGGCTATGTCGCCGTCGGCACCCCGACCCAGCGCTCTTTCATCCAGCGCCTCAACAACGGCGATTTCGACCAGGCTACCATCGGCCTCGTCGACCTCATCTTCGTGTGGGGGAGCATCAACGATGCGCCCTCGTCGGACGCGGCGGTAACGACGGCGGCTACGACCTTTCTGACCGCGCTCGCGGCCAAGCAGCCGAACGCCATCATCATCGTCGCGCCGCCGCAATTCACGGCCGTCGTCCAGACTCCGGCGGCTCGCTACACCGCCGTGCGAAACGGATATCTGGCGGCGGTGGCGGCCATGCCGCGCCCCGGCAAATGGGCCTATATCGACAGCTCCCCGGCGGGCGAAGCCTGGAACACCGGGATTGGCCGTCAGACGGCTCCGGTGGGGACGGGCAATAATGACGTCAACCTCGGTTCAGACGGTCAGCACCTCAACGCCGTCGGCAACATCACCGAGGGCAACATGATCGCCAACTCGATCATCCGTCAGCTCCGGATCATCGCCGGCCAATAGCGGCCGCTGTCGGGCGTATAGCCCGCCGGCGCAGCTCCCTACCGGCAACCAGGCCCGACGGCCACGTCGTCCCATAATATTCAAAGGAGTCACGGTCACGACCGTCACCGGGATCAACGTCGCCTATGTAAGCTATGGCGGTCTGGGGTGCAGTTACGCGACCGCACGACAGCCGGCGCTGACCTGGTCGGCCTCAGGCAGCAACAGCTTCGTCGCTGTCCTGGCCTCCACTGTGGCTCGGGCCGAGAACCTCTGGGAGCAGGACCGCTGGGGCAATGACGTCGAGCTGACGAAGCTCGCCACGGCGGCGGCTGTCGATGCGCGGTCGGACTCTTGGGCCCAGGTCAGCGGTTCGGTCTACGTCAATCGCAAGGACGGCCTGACGCAGACCTTCACCAACACGCGCATCCTGGTTCCGATCAAGAACCTCTACGTGGACGGCCCGACCCAGATCAACGTCGGCCTGTTCGCCGACACCTCGGCCGACTGCTGGGTGATCGAGGGCGGCGATGCCGCTGGCTTCCGGGTCAACTTCACGGGCGGCGCTGGCGGCGCTCGCGTGGTCGTGGGGGCCGAGAACACGTCCTTCATGTACGCGGGTTACGCAGGCTCGTCCGGCGCTTCCGTGGGAGCTTTCGCGGTCGAGGGTGTCAACGGCCTGGTCTTCTGCGCCAACTGCTACGCCGGGGCCGCCGCGCCCGACGCTTTCAACCTGCACAACGTGTTGAACGCCAACTATTCCGCCCTGTTCATCAACCCCGTCGCCTACAACACCGGCGCGCTGGGCGCGAACGTCTCCACCAACTGGGCGACGGCCCACGACCAGAACCTTAAGTCCATCTGGCTTTGCGGGCGTGGACGCGGCACGCGGGGCGTGACGGCGCATTTCATCGGCGCGACCAAGACCTACATGGCCTGTCCAGACGCGACCGGCAGCCTGGGCGACCGGATGAATACCGACGGCGTCGGCGGCGCGAACGGCGGCAATCAGCCGACAGAATTTAAGGTCGAGGACACCGCCGAGGCCTGGATCGACACCGGTTCGATCGTCGCGGGCGCAACGGGCTATGGCGCCGTTGTCCAGGGCTCGGCCAAGCTGCATCTGCGCAACACGCCCGTCATCGGCTCCACGGTTGTCCAGGGGGGCCGGACGGTCGATGGCTACTAGCGAAGGATACCGGCGGCTGCGAGTTGGTGGGGTAGATCCCACCAGACGGGCCAGCGCGCGCCCAGCGCGTGCGCCATTGCTACGACGAACAATGTAACCGGAGCGGCGAGATCGATCGCGAATATCCGAAGCCGCGTAATCCAGTTCCCAAACGCAATATCATTGCGAAACTTGGCGATTTCCCGCGTCGCGGCTTCGAGTGCGATATTGGCTTTGGTGAAGTTATCGCCGGCTTCTTGTCCGAGCATCACGAGTTCCTCGGATCCCAAAATCCGATTGACTGCCGGGCGGTATCTTTTGGCGTAGATGAGAGCGAATAACCTCATGGCTCCATCCTTGGCATTCTCCATGAGGAGATCTTTGTAGTCAGCTATCGCCGCAGCAGCCGCCGGTGCCCGCTTGGTGGCAGAGCCTATCACTAGCATCAATCCTCCAAACGAACTTTGCTTCTCTTCTTCAGTGGGCTCGAACGACATACTCCACCTAATGTCATCGGCAGATACTTGCTGGTCTTGCGAGGTGGAGGTCATCGCGGAGCGTGCCCAATCGACAGCATCGGAGGCCTTAGCCGCTCTCTCAACAAGCTCCTGGGCGAACGCTTTTAGTTGTGCAACTTCGTTTTGAATTTTTTCGACTAGATCGCGCTGGCCAGTCCGTTCTTCACGCAGATATGCTATCGCCTCATGCATCCAAAGGATCATGAAGTTGCAGAAGTAATAGACAGCTACACCAGACAGCGCCAGCAGGACGAACCCAGGCTTTAAGCCCTTGAGCATAAAATCCGCGTACTTAAAATTGTCTATGCTGACCCCCGGTAAGGCCAATACAAATAATACGCTCGAACACAACAGCGTCGTCCTCTTGTGCGAGTAGTATTCAGCGCTCATATCGCTTCGTTTTTCAGCCATAAGGCGCTCCCGAAATCATTGATAAAATCTCTGACTGATCGGCGAGCGAACGGC
Organism: Caulobacter sp. DWR3-1-2; assembly: GCF_049896225.1. Classification (NCBI taxonomy): domain Bacteria; kingdom Pseudomonadati; phylum Pseudomonadota; class Alphaproteobacteria; order Caulobacterales; family Caulobacteraceae; genus Caulobacter; species Caulobacter sp. DWR3-1-2. The sequence continues at coordinate 48,682 of NZ_JAFCTW010000005.1, forward strand.
AATTCCCAACATCAATTCACGGCGACCAGGCCCGTGTGGCCGGGAGGGTAGGAGTGTGCAGTGGATCTAACCACAGGCATTGTCGCGGTCGCGTCCGTATGTCTTGGCGGCGCGGCTACGGGGCTCTTCACCTGGCTGACCAGTAAGACCAAGGCGCCGGCCGACATGACGACGGCGCAGGCGGCCTTTCAGATCGCGCTCAACGCCCAGGCTGACGCCTTCATGCAGCGGCTTCAGTGGGACCGGGACGGGCTGCAGCAGCGTGTGAATGAGTTGATGATCAGGGTTGAGGCCCTGGAGCGTGAGAACGTGGAATGCAGGGGCGAGAACGCTCAGCTCCACCAGATGATCGAGAGCTTGGAGCAACACCTTGCACGATCGGGCATCGCCATGCCGCCCCGCCGCACCGCCCGCCCCTTCATCGTCATGGAGGGTGGCAGGACCACCACACTGACCGCAGATCAGCCCGCGCAGCGCCGCCCGCGCCGCCGCAAACCAAACGCGCAGGAGCCGTCATGATGGCGTTCTTCGGGGGCCTTGGCTCCATCCTCAAAAGCTTCCTGACCGGCCCGGACGGCGAAAGCTTCGCGCCCGGGCGGATCATGGGCTTTGCCGTCTTCTTCGTTGGTCAATGGGTCGCGGTGTTCTCGACCATCAAGGTTGCGCCGCTCTGCCACACTCCGGGCGACTGGCAGACCTATTTCATCGGTTTCGCAGGCCTGCAGGTCGCCACCGTGACGGCGGCTGTCGGCGCGATCCTGGGTCAGGCGCCTACCGATGCGGGGGGTAAGTGGTGGTCGCGCAGCGCCTCGCCTCCGCCGCCCGTCGAAAGCGGAAAGCCGCCGAGCGATGAGGCGAAGCCATGACCCCCGCCGGCGTGGGTCGCCTGAAGCTGGACGAAGGCCTGCGCCTCGTCGCCTACCCGGACCCGCTGAGCCCTTTGGCCAAAGAATGCAGGCGGCGCGGTCTGAAGGCGGAGCAATACCGATCGGTTCCGAATTGGCAGGCCTTCACCGGCAAGCCATGGACCAACGGTTACGGCCACGCCCATGACGTGCAACCGGGCGAGGTGTGGACCCTGGCCAAGGCCGAGGCGGTTCTGTCGGCCGATATCGAAACCCATTGGCACGATCTGATCGCGGCCCTGCCGTGGGTCGCGCGCCTTGATTCCGTCCGCGCCGACGTTATCCTGAACCTCGCCTTCAACCTCGGCGTTCCGGGCCTGCTCAAGTGGCCGGCGACCCTCGCTCACATTCAGGCCGGAGCCTATGCCGCCGCTGCCAACGATCTGCTGCATGAGGGCAGGTGGAACGATCAGGTCGGTGAGCGTGCCACCCGCCTGTCGGCCGCCATGCTCAAGGGGTCCTGGTCATGATCGCCACCCTCGTCGCCGTCTGGCGCTTCCTGAAAACCCCGCTCGGCCACGCGCTGTTCTTCGCCTCGGGTCTGATGATCATCGGCGCTCTGGTCTATCAGGGCGGAGTGTCGTCAGGCGTCGATCGTGAAAAGGCCGCAGAGGTCAAGCGCGTGGCCGTGGCGACCCGAGAGGCGGCAAGGGTGGCCAAGGCCAGCGCCGCCATCAGCTCGCAAGCCCAGCAGGCCCTGAACGCGGCCCTGAACCGCAACGTCGCTCTTACCTACCAACTGCAGCAGAAGGTACCGACCTATGTCACCTCTCAAGCTGATCGCCGCTGCATCATCCCTGCTGGCTATGTCCGCCTGCGCAATGCGGCCGGCGCTGGTGTCGATCCCGTTCCCGCCGGCGCCGGTGGATCTGTCGACGCCGATTCCGGTCTGGTCCTCTCTGAACTTGCACGGAACGATGTATCGAACGCCGCCGCCTTCCACACTGCCGTTGCGGAGGTGACCGCCTGGCGCGACTGGTACGTCGCCCAGGCCGCACTTTGGACCAAGACCACCAGGGCGCCGGAACCCGCGCCCTGAACGCTCGCCGAGAGGCTGGAGCGACATCATGAGCCCGCCGTGTCCTCCGGGATGCGGCGGGCTTTTTGCGTTCTAGGCTGGATTCCATTGCCCCGCCGGATCGGCCATCCTGATGGGGCTGCGTCGTTCCAGCGGGGCCGTATATCTTGAGTTTAAATGCCCGAGGACTGACCGGTTTAGAGCAGTGGCGTGGTGGTCATGCGGCAAGGCTAGTACAGAAAAGCGTTCGGCCTTGACCGGCGGGCATCGGCGTACCCAACACCAACGACAATGGCCAGGGCGGGATCCACTGGGCGATCAGGACGCCCGCTGTCTATATCGCAAAGGCGAGGATCACTCCGGCAAACTCGATCCGCTCCGTGAGGGGGCGCAGGATCGCAAGCACCAAAGGATGCACTAGGTAAACGCCCAGCATTGCACCGAAAATCGCTCTAGCTTCGGGAGCCTTCTGACGGAGCGACAAAGGCAACGACAAGACCCCCGCGACCAGGACGAAGCCAATGATCGTCTGACGATGGATGTTCTGCCCGGCGTCGAACATCATCGACATGATTAGGAACACGATGAGGCCTGCATACCCCCAATACGAGCCGGTGACGTTGGCATGATACCAAACGATGCCTGCCGCACTTGCCACGCGGAGCCACTCGATCGCGCTGTCGCGTTTCTTTATCTCGGCCACAACGGTCCTCCTCATGCGACAGTGACGCTCAGCGGCGGCGATCTCTACCTGTCGTCAGAACTCGGTTAGGCGGCAAAGGCGCGGGAGGGCCTGCCAAGGGCAAGGTCAAATATCTCGTCCCATTGGCCGTTGTCGCCCTGCCATTGTGACGGGTCGCGCAATCGCGGGCGGCGTAGCGCGTGGACTGAAATCCGCCGGTCCCGCAGCTGCGCTGGGGCGGGCGAAAGGTGCGCATAGTAGGCGTACACCAGACGCCACCGCAGCTGCGGAAAGCGCTGGTCCAAGACTGCTGACAGCTCGTCGAAATCTTCAACCGTCGGCGCGCCGTCGTCCTCGGTGTAGACGTAAGTGAACGGAGCCCGTCGCGTAGCGCCGAGCCGGAAGAAGATCACTTCGCCGGTCAGTCCGTCCATCATGCGAGTGCGGCGCGCGATCTTGGCCTGGCATATGATGCGGTGAATAAGGGTTGTGGAGTAGACCCCATCCTTGCTCGGGAAGTCGTGGTGATAGAGGATATCGCCGCTACGGACCGAGCCCTTCCACGGCCTCGCGTAGACGCCGTGGGCGTATGCTTTGTCCTTCAGGGACTTGATCAGTGCACCCCACGGAGTGATGAGCTTGTCGTAAGGGCTGCACGCCTTGAGGCCTATGCGCTTCAGCTGAAACGCCACCTGACAAAAGCCCCCCAAGCTCACCAAGTGCGGAGTTTCCATGCTCTCGAATCTACCTCAGATAATCGCCCCGGCAAGCCCCCAACGATGGCTTGACAGGACAGGGGGGAGCAGTAGTTCCCCCGCTCGGGGTGTGTGGTAGGGTGTTTGTACCGCGTCGTTCCGGGTTAGCTCAGTAGGTAGAGCGGCAGGCAATAGCTTGAGGGCCCCGGGTTCGAGTCCCGGCCTCGGCTCGGCGCAGCACGGCATTCAGCCGGTATAGCTGGACGGGTTCAATACCGCTGATAGCCCGCAGCACTTAAGACCTCCTCGGAGGCCGTGCGGGTTCCACGCCTATTCCAGCGGTTGATATCGCTGACCGGGTCGCTACGCGTGAGCGGTTGCTCGGGATGCCCACCGTCCCCTAGCCCTTTCCATTCTCGCTACGAGCGAACAGGTCGTCGGGCGAGATGGATATTCCGTCCTTTTTTTCACCCCTGGCCACGACCTGAAGCGCGCCGTCGGGCAAGGGTCGCTGCAGCGCCCGGGCCTCCGCCCAAGGCGCCCGCATCCACACGTCCATTTCTCTCGCGTCGGTGAGGATGACCGGCATCGCCTTGTCATGAAACTTCGCCACCTCGGCGTTGGCCGTGGTGGTCAGAAATCCGAACGCCTCGATCTCCTCCCACCCCTTGCTTTTCATCCGCACGCACGCGTGAGGTGTCCAGACACCGGCGAAAAACGCTAGCGGCCGCGTCTCGTCGAACGCGAACCAGATGGGCTTCAACGTGCCGCCGACCTGGTCGGGCTCGCTGAACGAGGTGAAGGGGACCAGGCAGCGGTTGGCGACGCCCAGCCATGGCTCCCAGTGCCGGCTCTCGGTGCGGCGGACGTTGGTCGTGCCCTTGTCGGGCTCCATTTTCAGGATCTGGGCGAAGTCGACCTCGCCGCCCTTGGCGCGCAGCTTGTCGGCGCGCTTGGTGGCGGCCTGGTAGATCGCTTGCTTGGACGACGGCATGCCCCAGCGCGCCGTGGCCAACTCGCGCTCGCCCTCGGCCGAGGTCCGCACGATCGGCGCCGCATGGTCGGGAAAGATGCCGGGCATCATCGGCAGGTTTCCGGTCTTGTCGAGCATGGCCCGGGTGATCGCAATGATCGCCGCCTGGCTCTTGGTCATGGCGTAGAGATTGCACATCGATCAGGGGCCTTTCCAAAGCTGCAGTCGCCACCATCCACCCGGCGAGTGAACGGGATCTCCCATCGCGTCCACGAACAACTCGGCGTAATACGCCTCTTGGGCGCGCGTCTGGATACCGGCGGGCGCTTTACCAGCACCGGAAACTTCCTCACCAGGCCGTCGATCTGGCTTGGGGTTATTGCTGGCGTTCATGTGGCCTTAACTGCCGATGGTCGGTGTAAGGTTGCGGGCGATCATGTCTGAATTTCTGCCGACCGTGTAGAAACCGCGCTGCTTTGTGAAGTACTCGGCGGCGGCATCCACCGCCGAAATGACCACGGCCATCATGTGATAGTCGGGGCCTGATGGGCGCAGATTGCGCAGCTGATCGATGCAGGCCTGCCTGGCGGGGCGCAGGCTTTCGAAGAAAGTGACAGGGTCGCGGAGGCCTGAACGGTTGTTTCTGGGCGACATGTCGCGCTCCTAGCTCTTCGGAGGCGAACGGCGTTCGCCATTTTCCGTGAACAAGGGTGGAACATTAGCCGGGGATAATCCGGGACTTCGAGTCACAGAATATGATTCTGTTCGCTCGCCGTTCCCATTTCCCAGACCGGCCGCGGTCGAGGGGGTCGCCTGTAAGTCATTGATTTTATAAGAAGAAATTGGCGCACCCGACACGATTCGAACGTGTGACCTTTGCCTTCGGAGGGCAACGCTCTATCCAGCTGAGCTACGGGTGCTTCCGCCTTGCGGAAGCGCGGTCTTAGCGGAAAGGCCGCGCCGGCGCAAACGGGTCTTTCCTATCCCTTGGCCAGATAGACGAAGCGCAGAATGAACAGGGCCGCCAGCACCAGCAGCAGCCAGTCGGCCTTGGTGATCTTGCCGGTCAACAGGCGCAGCAAGGCGTAGCTGGTGATGCCGAAGGCCAGGCCGTTGGCGATCGAGAAGGTCAGCGGAATGGTGATCAGGGTCAGGAAGGCCGGGATCGCCACGGTCGGGTCGGCCCAGTCGATGTCGACCAGCGACCCGACCATCAGGGCGCCGACCAGGATCAAGGCCGGCGCGGTGGCGGCGGCCGGTATGGCCTGGACCAGCGGCGCGAAGAACATGGTCAGCAAAAAGAGCAGGCCCACGACCACCGCCGTCAGGCCGGTGCGGCCGCCAGCCGTGACGCCGGCGGCGCTCTCGATATAGCTGGTCACCGTGCTGGTGCCGGCCACAGCGCCGACCATGGTGGCCGCCGAGTCGGCCAACAGGATGCGGTTGAGGCGGGGGATCGAGCCGTCCGGCGCTTGCAGGCCGGCCTTCTTGGTCACCGCCACCAGGGTGCCGACATTGTCGAACAGGTCGACGAACAGGAAGACGAAGACGATCTCAAGCATGGCGAGCGCCAGGCCGCCCTTCAGGTGGAAGGCGCCGAGGATGTCGAGCTTGAAGGCCGTGGCGGTCAGGTCGGCGAGGCTGGAGGTGGCGGGGATGACCTTGGCAAGGCCCAGGACCCAGCCGGCGGCGGTGGCCAGCAGGATGCCGATCAGGATCGCGCCCTTGACCCGCCAGGCCTGCAGCACGGCGATGACCAGCAGGCCGATGATCGCCAGGGCCGCGCTGGGGGTCGTGAGGTCGCCCAGGGCCACGGTGGTGGCGGGGCTGGCGACGATGATCCCCGCCTCCTTCAGGCCGATGAAGGCGATGAACAGGCCGACCCCGGCCGCAACCGCCGAGAACAGCGGCTTGGGGATGGCCGCGACGATCATCTGCCGAACGCCCACCAGGGTCAGGATCAGGAAGGCCACGCCCGACAGGAAGACGCAGCCCAGGGCCACCTCCCACGGCACGCCCATGCCCTTGACCACGGTGTAGGTGAAATAGGCGTTCAGCCCCATGCCGGGGGCCAGGGCCAGAGGATAGTTGGCGATCAGCCCCATCAGGATCGAGCCGAAGCCGGCCGCCAGACAGGTGGCGACGGCGACGGCGGCCACCGGCATGCCGGCCTCGCCGAGGATCGTCGGATTGACCACGACGATATAGGCCATGGTCATGAAGGTGGTGAAACCGGCCAGCACCTCGGTGCGAACGTTCGTGCCGTTGACCTTCAGGCCGAAGAGCTTCTCAAGCATTCAGCGGCTCCCGGTGGGCGCGCCGACCGGGAGGGTCGTGGCGTAGGCGTTCCAGTGATGGGTCAGTTCGCGAACCACCGGACCGGCGACCTTGAAGGTGGCGGCGAAGGCGGCGGCCGCGCCGTCATGGTTGAACACCCGCGGGAAGGTCGGCTGGTCGAGGGGCGGTCGCGTATAGTTACTCGCCGTGCGCAGCACCAGCACCCGGCGCGCGTCGATCTGGCCGGCGTCGCCATAGAGGTGCAGCACGTCGAGTATGCCCTGGTCCTCGCAGTCGCTCATCGCGAAGACGCCGGCCTTGTCGGTCCAAAGCTGGACCCAGTCTCGGGCCCACTGTGTCCGGCGGTCGCCGTGCCAGAAGCGGGTGGCGCCCAGCACGTCGCCTTCGAGCACGAAGGGCGGCTTCTGGGCCAGGGGCTGGCCCGCATAGCCACTACGCAGCGCCTTGAGCTTCTCCGAATCCGGCAAGGCGACGTCCTTGCTCAGGCCATAGGCCCAGTCGACCAAGCCGGCGTCGAGTTTCCAGACCATGCCGCTGGAGCCGTTGGCGTCGCCCTTGACCTGGGGACGGTCGGTCTGCAGCGCATAGAGGCCATAGGGCCAGTCGGCGGGGATTTCGCGATCATCGACCTCGTAGATCGGGTCGGCGTCGACCACGAAATTGGCCCAGGCGGCGCTGCCGACCGAGGCGACCTGGGGATCGACCCCGGCGATGCCGCTGACGATCCAATAGGCCTTGGACAGGTCGAACTGCTTGGAGAGGATCAGGGCGGCGACGCTTTCGCGGGCTCGGCCGCGCATGTCGCTGGCGATGGCCAGCACGCCGTCGTCGGAATAGCGCGCCATGTGACGCACGCCGGGTATCTTGATCTCGTGGGTCAGCGGCCAGCCCTCGACCCAGGGCTGGAACTCGCCGGCGAAGTCGCCGGTGTCGGCCCCGACCTCGAAGGTGGTGACGATGACGACCTTGATCGGCATCGGCTTGGCGAGCGCCACGCCGCCAAGGCCGGTCGCCAGCACGAAGGTCATCAAGACCCGAAACAGAAATCGCCGCATACCGTCCTCACGCCCCAAACTGGCGGCGAAAATCATCCGCTCCGCCGCGCGATGCAATCGGAGAAATTGGCTGGCGGCAAGAGCGCGCCCGTTTGCGCGTCGTCTGGGCGACGGCGCCCGATCGGGGGCTTCCACGTTCAAGCTGACCGAGCGACACTCGCCAGGCTCGCCTCTCCCGCCGGCAAGGCGGTAAGGTGGACCGACTCACCAACGCCCCGAAAGCCTATCCATGCGCCTTGCCCTGACGCTTCTGTTCCTGACCTGCGCGCCGCTCTCGGCCCCGCTGGCCGCCCAGGCCGCCGACCTGCTGGACGCCACGCCGCGCACGGCGGTGATCAGCGCCTTCCCGCCCGAACTGATGGCCTTGGAAGCCGCGACCACCGACAAGCACGACCATGCCGCGGCCGGCACGCGCTTCGTCACCGGCACACTGGAGGGCAAGCCGGTGGTGCTGTTCCTCAGCGGGGTCAGCATGGTCAACGCAGCGATGATCACACAGCTAGGCTTGGACCATTTCAAGATCGAGCGGATCGTGTTCTCCGGCGTAGCCGGCGGGGCCGATCCCGACCTTGAGGTCGGCGACGTGGTGGCCCCCGACAGCTGGGTGCAGTCGTCGGAAATGGCCTATGCCCGCGAGGTTCCCGGCGGCTTTGCTCCGCCCCAAGGTCTGACCGCCGGGCTGCCGGCCTTCGGCATGATGTATCCGCGCCCGGTCCGCGCTCAGCGCGATCCGGGCGAGGCGCCGGAGGAGCGGCTGAACTTCCCGGCCGATCCGGCCTTGCTGAAGGTCGCCCGGCGGGTCGCCGAGCGCGTCACCCTGCAACGCTGCGCCGCCGACCAGTGCCTGACCAAGGCGCCCAAGGTGGTGGTCGGCGGGGTGGGCGGTTCAGGGCCGGTGTTCGTCGACAATGCCGCCTTCCGTCAATATGCCCACACGACGTTCGGGGCACGCGTGCTGGACATGGAAAGCGCCGCCGTCGCCCAGGTGGCCTATGTCAACAAGACGCCGTTCATCGCCTTCCGCAGCCTGTCGGACCTGGCCGGTGGCGACCCGGCCGGCAACCAGTTCCCGGTGTTTTTGAAGTTCGCTGCGGCCAACAGCGCCACCGTCGTGAGAGCGTTCGTCAAGGCGCTGCCCTAGTCCTCCTCCTTTGGGGGAGGCGATCGCGAAGCGATCGGTGGGGGGCGTTTTAGGATCGTCGATCGTGTGGAAATGGCCAGCTCCCGATCACTCCCCCCTCCGTCGGCTTCGCCGCCACCTCCCCCCACAGGGGGAGGAACTCAGGCCCGCAGCGGATCCTTGGCGTTCGGATCGCCATAGGTCAGCGACACGAACACGTCCTCCAGATCCGGATCCTCGGTGGCGATGTCCTTGATCTTCAGACCCTCGGCCCGCACCGCGGCCAGCACCTGTTCGACGCTGGACTGACCCGTGCGGTAGGAGACCGAGAACGCCCCGGCCCCGCGCAGCTTGGTCTCGAAGCCCGCCAGCAGCGGCGCTGCGGTCACCGGCTCTTCGGGCGTCACCACCACGTTGCGGATGTCCATTCGGCTCAGCAGCTTGGCCGTCGGCTCGTTGACCACCACCTCGCCGCGATTGACGATGGCGATCTGGTCGCACAGCTCCTGGGCCTCTTCCAGATAGTGGGTGGTCAGCACGATAGTCACGCCCAGCTTGTTCAGCCCGGTGACATAGCTCCACAGCTGGCGACGCAGCTCGACATCGACGCCTGCGGTCGGCTCGTCGAGGATCAGCACCGGCGGCTGGTGGACCATGGCTTTCGCCACCATCAGCCGGCGCTTCATGCCGCCCGACAGCTGGCGGACATAGGCGTCGGCCTTGTCGCCCAGGCCCAGGGCGTTGAGCAGTTCATCGGTGCGACGCTCGCTCTTGGGCACGCCGTACATGCCGGCCTGGACCTCCAGCGATTCGCGCGGGGTGAAGAATACGTCGGCCGCCAGTTCCTGGGGCACCACACCGATGGCGGCGCGGGCGTCGCGCGGGCGCTCGTCGATGTCGCGGCCCCAGATCCGCACCGTGCCGCTGGTCTTGCGGGTCAGGCCGGCCAGGATGTTGATGAAGGTCGACTTTCCAGCCCCGTTCGGTCCCAGGAGCCCGAAGATCGAGCCACGCGGCACCTTGAGGTCGATGCCGTTCAAAGCCCGTTTTTCGGGTGATGTCTTGCTGGCGGGATAGGTCTTGAACAGGCCTTCGGCTTCGATCGCGTAGGCGGGCAGGTCCATGAAACGTCCAGATGCGGCGCTTTGGGGCGCTTGAAGAAAAACGAACGCGTGCGTGCGAATTGACGGCGGCGCGACAGGTCGCATAGGTATGCCTGCATCGCCGCCACGCCAAGGCCGCGTCTGGATTTCAAGGGTTTTACCAAGATGGCGCGCAAGGCCAAGTCCACCTCCGCTCTCGACGCCCTGCCCGGATCGGCGATGTCGGGGCCCGCCACGGCCCCGACCGGCATGGACACCTTGGCCCATCCTGGCTCCGCCCCCGAAACCATCATGGTCCGCTCGCACCGCATCGCCTGCGACGGCGTCGGCGGCGCCCTGGGCCATCCACGCGTCTGGCTGGAGATGGGCGCGGCCGGCTTCGTCGACTGCTCCTATTGCGACCGCCGCTTCATCGCCGCCACCGCCCCGGGTCATGACGAGGACGAGCAACTGGCCCCTGGCGTCTATGAAGGCTCCGGCGGCCACTGAGGTGACCGACGAGTCCGCGTCCCTGCGCCGCGCCGAGACCCTGGCCCAGGCCTGGGCGGCTGCCGAATGGCCGCACGAGGCGCCGGTGCTGCGGGCCATCGCCATGCCGTCCGACACCAATCCCGAGGGCGACATCTTCGGTGGCTGGCTGCTGTCGCAGATGGACCTGGCGGCGGCCTCGATCGCCTTCCACCGCGCCGCCGGCCGCTGCGCCACCATCGCCATCGACGGCATGACCTTCATCAGCCCGGTGTTCGTCGGCGACGAGGTCAGTCTGTTCGCCAAGGTCGTCCACGTGGGCCGCACCTCGCTGAAGGTCGAGGTCGAGGCCTGGCGCCGCCGCCGCGACGGCGAGCAGGCCCACAAGGTGACCCAGGGCGTGTTCACGTTCGTGGCCATTGGCGAGGATCGCAAGCCGAGGCCGCTGCCGCGGTAGCAAGGTCCTCCCCCTGTGGGGGAGGCGGTCGCGCAGCAACCGGTGGGGGGTGTTTTGGGATCGTTGATCGTAGGTTCGACCGTCATCCGATCCCTCCCCCGCCGTCGGCTTCGCCGACACCTCCCCCACGAGGGGAGGACCTATTCAGCGTCTCACCTGCCCCCTACGGATCGCTTCGCGATCGTCTTCGCCCATAGGGGGAAGAGCCTAAAACGCGAGAGCTCCGCCCCCGATGGGGGCGGACAGACGGCGAAGCCGTCAGGTGGGGGCGGACAGACGGCGAAGCCGTCAGGTGGGGGCAAGGGCGCGTGATCTCACCTGAAAAGCGCCCGAAGCGGCCGCCTGGAAGTCCGATTTGGGTCGAAAGCAGAACCCCTACCCCGCCAAATCCTCATACGGCTTTCCATCACTCGACATCAGCACCGCCAAAGGCCGCGTGCCGCTGAACTCGGCCAGGATCGCCATGGTCATCACCGCCAGCGGGGTCGACAGGAAGGCCCCGGTCACGCCCCACAGGAAGCCCCAGAAGGCCAGGGCCAGCAGCACCACGATCGGGTCGAGGTTGAGGCTGCGGCCCTGCATGCGCGGCTGGACCACGTGGCTAACGGCGAAGTGGATGGCTTCCAGGCCGACCAGCAGGATCACCCCGCGCCAGATGTCCTGCACCTCCACCAGGCCGAACACCGCCGGGAACAGTACGCCGACGGCGGCGCCGATGGCCGGAATGTAGTTGGTCAGGAAGATGATCAGGCACCAGAAAGGGATGTGCGACAGACCCACCGCCGCCATCAAGGCCGCCGAGGCCGCAGTGATGATCAGCCCGACCACGGTCTGCACCCAGATATAGTTCTGCAGGCCGTCGCGGATCTGGTTGAACACCCGCTGGGCCTCGACGCGACGCTCCGCGTTCTGGAACATGCCCTGGGCCTTGGCCTTGAAGCCCCGGCGCGAGGCCAGCAGGAAGCCCAGATAGATCAGCACGAAGATTGTCGCCTCGGCGAAATGGCTGAACGAGCCGGCGACCACGCCCACATATTGGGCCGGGTTGAGCGTTTGGATCAGGCTGGACAGGGTCGGCGTGACGCGCAGCCCCAGATGCTGCGCCACCAGGCCCAGCAGGTCGTTGATCCGCGCTGTGTAGCTGGCGGACTGGGCGGCGAAGTCGCTGGCGTTGTCGGCCGTCACCCAGATCGTCACCACCAGCACCGCGACGATGGCGGCGATGGCGACCGGCAGGGCCAGCCGGCGCAGCGCCTTGGGCAGTCGGACCGTCAGCAGGCGGGCCAGGCCGTCGATGATGATCAGCAGGAACACCGCCAGAACGAACGGCTCCAGGATTCCCCGCAAGGCCCACAGCGCAAAGCCCGTCAGGATCGTGGCGGTGATCACTGCGGCCACCTTCAGGGCGGTGACGTGGCCCAGCAGATTGACAGACGGGGGGTTCGGCGCGGAATCGGTCATGGTCAGGTCGGCCTAGGGAGCGTCTGAAGGTTCCAGCTATGCCCCGGTCTGGCCCCGTCCGCCATTCCCGTCTGGACACCCCGCCCCCTCCAGCGCCATATCCGTCCATGCACGACCACGACGCCGACGTCATCATCGCCGGAGCCGGCATGGCCGGAACCACCCTGGCGCTCGCCCTGGCCTCGGCCGGGGTCAAGGCCCTGCTGGTCGATCCCCAGCCGTTCGACACCCAGCTGGCGCCGAGCTTCGATGGGCGCTCCTCGGCCGTCGCCTATTCGTCGTTTCGCCAATGGCGGACGATCGGGGCCGGCGAGGCCCTGGCGCCCCACGCTCAGCGGATCGAGCAGATCCTGGTCACCGACGGCAAGACCCCGGGTCCGGCCTCGGGCGGCCCCTCGCCGTTCTTCCTGCGCTTCGACAGCGGCGAGATCGCCGACCGCTCCAACGGCGAGCCCCTGGGCTATCTGATCGAGAACCGCCAGATCCGCGCCGCCCTGGCCCAGACCGTGATCGACAAGGGCATAGAGGTGCTGGCGCCGGCCGGCGCCAAGGCGCTGGACGTCACCCCCGCTGGCGCCACCTTGACCCTCACCGACGGCCGAACCCTCTCGGCGCCGCTGGTGGTGTCCGCCGAGGGCCGCAATGGCGTGCTGCGCAAGGCCGCGGGCATCGGCGACATCGGCTGGCGCTACGGCCAGAGCGGCGTGGTGGCCACTGTGCGTCTGCAGCACCCGCACCAGGGCGTGGCCCACGAATATTTCCTGCCTAGCGGCCCATTCGCCATTCTTCCGCTGACGGACAATCGCGCCAGCCTGGTGTGGACCGAAAGCACTTTGCGCGCCGAGGCCCTGCGCGACGCTTCGCCAGAAGCCTTCCACAGCCACCTGATGCGACGGTTCGGCGAGTTTCTGGGCACGGTCGAGATGGCTGGCCCAACCTTCGTCTATCCGCTGTCGCTGTCGCTGGCCGAACGGCTGGTCGCGCCGCGCCTGGCCCTGATCGGCGACGCCGCCCACGGCGTGCACCCGATCGCCGGCCAGGGCCTCAACCTCGGCCTCAAGGACGCCGCCGCCTTGGCGCAGGTAGTGGTCGAGGCGTTGCGCAATGGCGAGGACATCGGGGCCGAGGCCGTGTTGGAGCGCTACGCCCGCTGGCGACGGTTCGACAATATCACCAACGCCCTGGCCTTCGACGGCTTCGTGCGCCTGTTCTCCAACGACAATCCACTGCTACGCCTGGCGCGCGGCGTGGGCATGGCGGCGGTCAACCGCATCGCGCCAGCGCGGCGGTTCTTCATGCACGAGGCCGGCGGCGGGGTCGGGGATCTGCCGAAACTGCTCAGGGGCATGGCCATCTAGCGGTCCTCCCCCTGTGGGGGAGGCGATCGCGCAGCGATCGGTGGGGGGGAGTTTTTGAAATCGGCGGTCCGGAGCATGGCCGGTGGCCGACCACGCCCCCCCTCCGTCGGCTTCGCCGACACCTTCCCCACAGGAGGAGGACTTGGCCGTGTCTAGTCTTCCAGGCTGCGGGCTTCCTCGGGCAGCATGATCGGCACGCCGTCTCGGATCGGATAGGCCAGCTTGGCGGCGTTGCTGATCAGCTCGCCCCGGGCGCGGTCATAGAACAGTGGCGCGCGGGTGACGGGACAGACCAGCACCTCCAGCAGGCGCGGGTCGAGATCGGCGGGCGGAGGGGGAGAAGCGGCGGTCATGGGCGGCGTTGTAGGCGGTTTTGGCAGCGGCGCAAACTACTGCAGCATCCCCGGTTCCTCGTCGTCCCCCAGCGCCGCGTCGATCTCCAGCAACGCCACCAGGGTCTCGCGGCGGTCGGTCAGGGTGGGGGCCTCGAGCAGGGCCTGTTTCTCGACCGGCTCGAACGGCAGGGCCATGGCCAGGCTGTTGATCAAGGCGTCGGAGGGCGCGGCCTCGGCGCTGGTCCAGTCGATGTCGAGACCACGATGGTCGAGATAACGGCGCAGGGCCGCCAACAGGGCTTCGGCCTCGCCGCCCGAGGTGGCCCCTTCGGCGGCCTCGCGCAGGTCGGCTTCGAAGGTCGAGAAATCGACGCGCGCCTGGCGGTAGGGCGCGCGGCTGGGCAACTCCGCGCCCAGCCGAAAGCGGCAGACGCCGGTCAGAGTCACCAGATAACGCCCGTCGCTGGCCTCGGCGAAGCTGGTCACCCGGCCCGCGCAGCCGACGGAAGCGAGGCTGGGCCGCTCGTCGTCGCCGCCGGGCCGGGTCTGGACCATGCCGATGATCCGCTCACCCGACATGGCGTCGTCGAACATGTTGAGATAACGCGGCTCGAAGATGTTGAGCGGCAACTGGCCGCCGGGCAGCAGCAGGCAGCCGTCCAGCGGAAACACCGGGATCACCAGCGGCAGGTCGTCGGCCCTTCGATAGACGCCCGGCATCGGGTTCTCCTAGCTGAACAGAATGGCCGACAGCCGCTTGCGGCCGGCCTTGGCCACTTCCGACGTATAGCCGGCCGCCTCGAACACGGTCAGCAGTTGCTTGCGCGCCGCCTCGTCGTTCCAGGTGCGGTCGCGTTCGATGATGGTCAGAAGATGGTCGGAAGAGGCTTGAAGCTGGCCGGCGCCGGCCAGGGCCTTGGCCAGTTCGAACCGGGCTTCGTGGTCGTCGGCGTCGGACGCCAGGCGCTGCTCGAACGGCGCGGTCTCGGACGGCGCGTCCTGGGCCAGGACCAAGGCGGCGCGGACGATCTCGAGGTCGGGGTCCTTGGCGTCGGCCGGGGCGGTGGCGGCGACTTCGGCCGCGCCCTCCAGGTCGCCACCGATCAGATAGCAGCGGGCCAGGCCGCCGATGGCCTTGAGGCTGGCCGGGTCCAATTGCAGCAGCTGTGCGAAGGCCTGGGCGGCGCCGCCGATGTCGCCGAGCTCCATCGATTCCGTGGCCATGGCCAGCAGGGCGTCGGCGTCGCTCTGGGCCGGCGGGCCGGAAATGCGGTCGATGAAGGCCTTGATCTCGCTTTCGGGCTGGGCGCCCTGGAAGCCGTCGACCGGCTGGCCGTCGACAAAGGCGTAGACGGTCGGGATCGACTGCACGCGCAACTGGCCCGAATAGCCGGGGTTCTTGTCGACATCGATCTTGACCAGCTTGACCGCGCCTCCGGCGGCGTTGACCGCCTTTTCCAGGGCCGGGGTCAGCTGGCGGCACGGACCGCACCAGGTCGCCCAGAAGTCGACGATCACCGGTTGGATCTTGGAGGCCTCGATGACGTCGGCCAGGAAGCTGGCGTCCGTGCCGTCCTTGATGTGCTCGCTCTTGCTCGCTCCGCCAGCAAGGATGGGAGCGGGTTTTTCGCCAATCAGGGCCATCGGGTCTCTCTTCACGCAGGGTCTTCAACGCATGGCGCGCCGATTGGATCGGGCGGGCGCCGGTCTAGGGGGCCAAGATGGTCTCTCGCGCCGGGGTTCGCAATCGGGGGATGCCGGTTATCCGACCACCGCCATGGCCGGGAAATCGACGATCATCGGCGTGAAGCCCAGCGCCGCCAGGAACCGTCGCAAGCCGTCCTGAGAGATCGCCGTGGTCGCGTTGTTGGCCAACGGATGGAAATTGACCGGATCGGACTTGGCCAAGCCCGCGTCGAGCACGAAGCGCACGCGGTGGTCGGTGTCGTTTATCAGGCCGAACGCCGTGACCGAGCCCGGCGTCACCCCCAGGGTCTCCAGCATCAGGTCGGGAGAACCGAACGACAGCCGGCCCGAGCCAATCACCGTGTGCAGGCGCTTCAGGTCGATCACCGTCTCGCCCAGAGCCGAGATCAGCCATAGCTGACCTTTCGCGTCCTTCAGGAACAGGTTCTTGGTGTGCCCGCCGGGCAGGGTCGCCTTGATCTCCAGCCCCTCCTCCACCCGGAACACCGGCGGATGATCCAGGGTGGAATGGGCGACGCCGTGGGCGTCGAGGAAGGCGAAGAGGTCGGCGCGGGTTTTCATCCGGACGTTCTAAGGCGGGCGAGGACCTGTTCCAGCACGAAAGCGACGCGGTCCTCGACTGGGGCCTGCGGCAGATCCACCAAGGTGTAGCCGAGCTCGGTATAGACCTGCGCCATCATGGCGTGGGTGCGTACGGCCTCGGCGAAATCCTGGCGGCGCTCGGCGTCGTTGGTGAAGACCTCCGGCCACGGCGGGGCGATGAACACCAGCGGCTCGTAGTGCAGCGTCAAGGCCGCTGCGGCGAGGTCCTCCGGGATCGGCAGGCCGCACAGCCGCAGATAGCCGACAATGTCCGGCACGCCGCGATCGAAGAACACAGGCCCGCTGAGCAGCTCTACGAGGGCATGCGCACGACTGTCCATGACCAGCATCCAGCGGGCATAGGCCTCGCGGTCCGCCCACGGCAGGGCCGTGCCGCCGGCCTCGACCTGGCCCCGGATGATCGCCCGGCCGCTCTCGAAGACGCACGGAAGGCCCCGCGCCTCCAGGGCGTCGATCAGGCTGGTCTTGCCCGCCCCCGGTCCTCCGGTGACGACAAAGCGGCGCGTGAGCATGGGTTTCATCAAGGCCCCTTTCGATCGGTGCGGGTCGGTGCGCTGGACGGGCTCGCCCTTCGGGCGCTAGAGCAGGATAGGGAATGGCGAACGCAGGAAGAAGAGAGCGGCATGGAACTGGAGTGCTACCCCACCGAAAATCGCCCGCCCGAGATCGTGCCGGGCCGGCCGCAGCGGGCCTGGATGGACCATTTCGCCGACCGCCATCCCTATCGCTGCCTGCCGCTGACCATGGCCAACACCACCGGCTGGGAAATCCTCTGCCCGGTCGGCTTTTCCGCCACCTGGGACGGCGGGGCGCATCAGAACTGCATCACTTTCAAGGCCGACCATCCGCATCCGGGGTTTGACGATTTCGTCAAGTCACACTTCTCGCGCGGCACCATCACCTTCCACACCGGCTATCTGTTTCGCACCCCGCCCGGCTGGTCGATCTGGACCATGGGCCCGCCCAATCACATCAAGGATGGCGTCCAACCGCTGGCGGGGCTGGTCGAGACCGACTGGCTGCCCTTCCCCTTCACGATGAACTGGATCTTCACCCGCCCGGGCACGGTGCGCTTCGAAAAGGGCGAGCCATTCTGCTTCTTCATGATGATCCAGGACAAGCCCCTGGAGCAGGTGCAGCCGGTGATCCGCTCGATGAACTCCAACCCCGACCTGCGTGGCCAGTACGACGCCTGGGCCGCCAAGCGCGGCGAGTTCAACACCCGCATCTTCAAGCGCGACCCCGAGGCGATGAAGGAGGCCTGGCAGCGGTTCTACTTCAAAGGGGAATATCCCGAGGAGGTCGAGGCCCCGGCCCCGGCGAGCCACGTCAACAAGCGGCGGTTGAAGGCGCCGAAGGTGGGATGATGGGGTGACCACGGCCGGGGACATGCCCTTGCGGCGTGTCCCCGATTGCACGGCGCGACTTCAGCGCGTGCGCGATCACAGGGGCGCCGATCGGGGTCTCCGTGGGCCGTGACTCGCAGCCCTCCCAGTGTTGGGTCTACCCATCGCAGCGTCATCGCCACAATTTTAGAGAACTCTGATTGACAGAGCACTAAATCATGTCACTCTGTTTGACAGAGCGCTCTGGACGCTCAGCAATGGAGGCCCCAATGGGCATTTCGAGAACCGAGGCGGCGTCGGCCCTGACCGACATCGAACGCACCGCCGGCCGCAGCCGCGAATTGAAGGGTTACCAGATCGCCGGGCCGATCCTGATGGTCTGGGGCGTGGTCTGGATCCTGGGCTATACCGGCATGGGCCTGCTGCCGCCGGAGCAATGGGGCATGACCTGGCTGCCGCTGGACGCGCTGGGCATCCTGGCGACCATCCTGATGTCGCGGCGCGGCAAGAACGCCGCGCGGGCAGGGTCGGGCTGGAAGATCGCGGCCAGCGCCCTGACGATCATGGCGTTCATGACGGCCACCTATCTGGTCTTCCAGCCGACCTCTTTAGAGCCCGCCATCGTCTATCCGGGGCTGATGACCGGCCTGGTCTATGGCGGTGTCGGCATCGCCTTCGCGCCGCGCTTCCTGTGGATCGGCGCGGGAGTGTTCGTCGCCACCCTGGTCGGGTTTTTCTTCTTCCAGCCATGGCTGGCCTTCTGGATGGCCGCGGTCGGCGGCGGCGGGCTGATCCTGGGCGGCCTATGGCTGCGGAGGGCGTGAGCGTGGCGGAGCTGGACGAGCTGATCCATCAGCCGCTGCGGCTGAAGATCATGGCGGCCCTGCACGCCCAAGGCGCCGAGCCGCTGGAGTTCGCGCGCCTCAAGGCCATCACCCAGGCCACCGACGGCAATCTGGGCAGCCACCTGACCACCCTGGAAAAGGCCGGCTATGTCGAGATCGCCAAGGACTTCGTTGGCAGGAAGCCCCGCACCCGCGTGGCCATGACCCCGGCCGGCCGCAAGGCCTTCCGCCGGCATGTGGAGTATCTGCGGGAGGTGGTGGAGGGGGTTGGCGGGGAGTAGACAACGACCGCTCATCCCGGCGGATGCCGGGACCCAGATCGTATGGCGTCGAGGCTGATTGGGAGAGCTCAGCGCTTGAGGAACCCAGTCTGAGTCTTCCATCTGGGTCCCGGCATTCGCCGGGATGAGCGGATTTAGGAAACCGCCTTCACCGCCGAGACGATCGACTTGACCACCTTCTTGACCAGGGCCGGATCGTCGCCCTCAGCCATGATGCGGATCAGGGGCTCGGTGCCCGAGGGCCGCACCACGATGCGGCCCGAGCCGTTCAGCTGGCTCTCGCCGTCGGCGATGGCCTCCATCACCGTCTTGGCCTCCAGCGGTTTGCCCCCGGCGAAGCGGACGTTCTCCAGCAGTTGCGGCACCGGTTCGAACTGGCGACCCAGGGCGCTCATCGGCCGGCCGGACTGGATCATCACCGCCAGCACCTGCAGGGCGGCGATCAGGCCATCGCCCGTGGTCGAGAAGTCCGACAGGATCACGTGGCCCGACTGCTCGCCGCCCAGGTTGAAGCCGCCGTCGCGCATGCGGGCCATCACATAGCGGTCGCCGACGCCGGTGCGCTCCAGCTTCAGCCCGTTGTCGGCCATCAGCCGCTCAAGGCCAAGATTGGACATCACCGTGGCCACCACGCCGCCGGCCTTCAGCTTGCCGGCCTTGGCATAGGCCAGGGCGATGATCGCCATGATCTGGTCGCCATCGACCACCAAGCCCTTCTCGTCGCAGATCACCAGGCGGTCGGCGTCGCCGTCCAGGGCGATGCCGATGTCGGCGCGATATTCCCGCACCAGCTTGGCCATGGCCTCGGGATGGGTCGAGCCGCACTCGGCGTTGATATTGGTCCCGTTGGGGGCGACCCCGAGCGGGAACACCTCGGCGCCCAGCTCATACAGGGCCTGGGGAGCCACCTTGTAGGCGGCGCCATGGGCGCAATCGATGACGATGCGAAGGCCAGCCAAGCTCATGTTGCGCGGGAAGGTCGCCTTGACGATCTCGATATAGCGGGCCTGGGCGTCATCGACGCGCTGCACCCGGCCCAGGCCGCGCGGCGGCGCCAGGCCCTCCTGCAGGCCCTCGTCCATCAGGGCCTCGATCTTCAGCTCCTGGGCGTCCGAAAGCTTGTAGCCGTCGGGGCCAAACAGCTTGATGCCGTTGTCGGCGAAGTCGTTGTGGCTGGCGGAGATCATCACGCCCAGGTCGGCGCGCATCGAGCGGGTCATCATCGCCACGGCCGGGGTCGGCAGCGGGCCAAACAGCCGCACGTCCATGCCGACGCTGGCGAAACCAGCGACCAGGGCCGGCTCGATCATGTAGCCCGACAACCGGGTGTCCTTGCCGATCACCACCAGGTGGCGGCGGTCGTCCTGCGAGCGGAACAGCTTTCCCGCAGCCAAGCCGACGCGCAGCGCGACCTCGGCGGTCATCGGGTGCAGGTTGGCCTGGCCGCGGATGCCGTCGGTGCCGAAATAGGCGCGCTTGCTCATGGTCGTCTTCCGGTCTCGTTAGGCCATCGTCGAACCGCGAAACGATCCGAAATGCAGATTTATGAGGGCAGGTCCTGCACGAATGCTAAAGCCCGGCCGTGAAATATCCGCTGCGACAGCATTAGTCTGGTCGCTGCGTTCTACAAAGGATCATGGCCCATGTGCGGCATCATCGGCATCGTCGGCGTCAAGCCCGTCTCGGACCGGCTGATCGACAGCCTCAAGCGGCTGGAATATCGCGGCTATGACTCGGCCGGCGTCGCCGCCGTCGCCGATGGCAAGGTCGAGCGCCGGCGCGCCCAGGGCAAGATCAGGAACCTGGAGGCCTTGCTCGCCGAGCAGCCGCTGGCTGGGCAGAACGGCATCGGTCACGTCCGCTGGGCCACCCATGGCGCGCCCAATCTCAAGAACGCCCACCCCCACACCGCCGGCCGCGTCACCCTGGTGCACAACGGCATCATCGAGAACTTCGCCGAGCTGAAGGCCGAGCTGGCCGCAGCCGGTCGCACCTTCGAGAGCGACACCGACACCGAGGTCATAGCCCAGTTGATCGACGCCGAACTGGCCACGGGCCTGGCGCCGCTGGAGGCCTTTAAGACCACGCTGGACCGGCTGACCGGCGCCTATGCCCTGGCGGTGCTGATCGAGGGCGCCGACAACCTGATCCTCGGCGCGCGTCGCGGCAGCCCGCTGGTGGTGGGCAAGGGCCAGGGCGAGATGTTCCTGGGCTCCGACGCCCTGGCGGTCGGCCCCTTCACCAACCGCGTGATCTATCTGGAGGAGGGCGACTATGTGGCTCTCGACCATGACAGCGCGCGGATCTTCGACGTCAGCGGCGCGGCCGTGACCCGCCCCGTCAAGATCGTCCCGGCTTCGGCGGTGATGATGGAGAAGGGCAATTACCGGCACTTCATGGAGAAGGAAATCCATGACCAGCCGGAGGGCTGCCAGCGCACCATCGCCGCCTATGTGGACGCCCTGACCGCCCGCACGGCCATGCCCGGCGGCCTGGACCTGGCGGCCCTGGAGCGCATCCAGATCGTCGCCTGTGGCACAAGCTACATCGCCGGCGTCATCGGCAAGTACCTGATCGAGCAGTTGGCCGACCTGCCGGTCGATGTCGAGATCGCCTCGGAGTTCCGTTACCGCACCCCGGCCCTGCGTCCAGGCTCGCTGGTCATCGCCATGTCGCAGTCGGGCGAGACCGCCGACACCCTGGCGGCCCTGCGCTACTGCAAGGCCAAGGGCATGAAGAGCGCCGTGGTGGTCAACGCCCAGGAATCGACCATGGCCCGCGAGGTCGACGTGGTCTGGCCGATCCATTGCGGGCCGGAGATCGGCGTCGCCTCGACCAAGGCCTTCACCGCTCAGGTCAGCGTGATGATCGCCCTGGCCGTCGCCGCCGCCAAGGCGCGCGGGACGATCGACGACGCCGAGGAGCAGCGCCTGGTCAAGGTGATGCTGGAAGCCCCACGCCTGATCGCCGAGGCCATAGGGCTGGAGGACTCGCTGAAGGAGATCGCCGGCGAGATCGCCAAGGCTCGCGACGTGCTTTACCTCGGCCGCGGCCCGATGTCGGCCCTGGCTCTGGAGGGCGCGCTGAAGCTCAAGGAGATCAGCTATATCCACGCCGAGGGCTACGCCGCCGGCGAGCTGAAGCACGGGCCGATCGCCCTGGTCGACGACCAGACCCCGATCATCATCCTGGCGCCCTACGACTCATGGTTCGAGAAGTCGGCCTCGAACATGAGCGAGGTCATGGCGCGCGGCGGCCAAGTGGTGTTCATCACCGACCCCGAAGGCGCGCGCCACGCCCCGGCGGGCGCGCGGGTGGTGGTCACCGCCCCGGCCTGCGACCCCCTGGTCTCGGCGCTGGTGATGTCGGCTCCGATCCAGCTGCTGGCCTATCATGTGGCGGTCATCAAGGGCGCGGACGTCGACCAGCCGCGGAACTTGGCCAAGTCGGTGACGGTGGAATAGGCGCGACGCCGGCCCTGCGCAAACAAGGAGAAGCCATGTCGATCACCATGACACCCATCGGCGTCGTCCACGGCGGTCGCGACGTGCCCGAGGACGATGACTGGGGCCCGAGCCGGGCGCGCATTGATCTCGACCCCGCGCGGTTCGACGCCGAGGCGCTGCTGGGGCTGGAGGCCTTCAGCCACGTCGAGGTGATCTATGTCTTCGACAAGGTGACCGACGACCAGATCGTCACCGGGGCCCGTCACCCGCGCGGCAACAAGGCCTGGCCCAAGGTCGGCATCTTCGCCCAGCGCGGCAAGAACCGGCCCAACCGCATCGGGGTGACGGTCTGCGACATCGTCTCGGTCGAGGGCCTGTCGCTGGAGGTGCGGGGCCTGGACGCCATCGACGGCACGCCGGTGCTCGACCTCAAGCCGGTGATGGCCGGCTTCGCCCCGCGCGGCGAACATCGCGAGCCGGATTGGGCCGGCGAGATCATGAAGGACTACTGGTAGGGGGAGGACCTATCCAGGCGTCCGCTCGCCCTCGAACATGTAGTCCCGCGTCATCGGCAGGGCGCCGACCTTCTTGGCGACCTGGATCTGGAAGACCATGTGGCCGCCATAGCGGAAGCCCAGCTCGGCCCCGCACAGGTAGAACTCCCAGAGCCGCAGGAAGCGGGCGTCGAACATCGTCGGGATCTCGGGATCGGCCAGGAAGCGCTTGCGCCATTCGCGCAGGGTGTCGGCATAGTGCAGGCGCAGGATCTCGATATCGGTGATCCACAGGCCGGCCGCCTCGACCGCCTTGACGATCTCCGACAGGCCCGGGATGTAGCCGCCGGGGAAGATGTATTTCTGGGTGAAGGCGTTGGTGGCGCCGGGGCCGCTCATCCGCCCGATGGCGTGGATCACGGCGCTGCCGTCGTCGGCCAGCAGGCGTTTGACGGTGTCGAAATAGGTCCGGAAGTTCGGCGCGCCGACATGCTCCAGCATGCCAACCGAGACGATGCGGTCGAAAGTCTCGTCTAGGTCGCGATAGTCGGTGAGGCGGAACTTGACCTGATCGGACAGGCCCGCCTTCGTGGCGCGCTCGGTAGCCAGGGCCAGTTGCTCGGTGGACAGGGTGACCCCGGTCATCTTCGCCCCGTGGTCGGCGGCCAGGGTCATGGAAAGGCCGCCCCAGCCCGAGCCGATGTCCAGCACCTTCATGCCCGGCGTGATGTTCAGCTTGGCGCCGATATGGGCCTTCTTGGCGACCTGGGCTTCTTCCAGTGTCATGTCGGGCCGCGCGAAATAGGCGCAGCTGTACTGCATGTCCGCATCGAGGAACCGCTCATAGAGGGCGTTCGACACGTCGTAGTGGTGGGCGACGTTGCGGCGCGAGGCCAGGCGGTTATTGACCGACTGCACCGTACGCTTCAGCGCTTTGCGGGCCCGCTTCAGGGCCGAGCCGCGCTTGGGCGTGCGCCCGCCGCTCTTGCCGACGATCTCCAGCAGGTCCCACAGCGTTCCCTGCTCGATCGTCAGGTCGCTGTCCATATAGGCCTCGCCCAGGCCGAGGCTCGGATTGGTCACCAGCCGCCGCAGGCCCTTGGCCGTGACGCGCATCGTCACCGGCGGACCCGCGCCGTCGCCGGCCTTGACCACCGAACCGTTCGGCATGTGGATCGTCAGGTCGCCGACCTTGATCATCTTTTTGAGCAGAGCTTCGATCATGGCGCCAACCGTAGCGCGAGCGCCGCCGCCAGGAACAGACCGAAATTTTCGTCCGTCTTCCCTTGCGGAACGGCGCTCACGAAACGGCTGTTGCGGGTTGGGCTCAGATTCAATCGCCATCCAAATTTCCGTTTTCCCGGCGAAGGCCGAGGCCCAGGTGAAACCCGCGAGAGGCTCTGGATGAAACTGGGTCCCGACCTTCTCCGGGAAAACGGAACTTGGAGTGCTGTTTCTGTGTAAGCCAAACGCCCGGCTAGTGCTCGCTGTCGAGGTGGGCCATCTGGGCCTCGGCATAGCGCGTGCCGGCCGCCGCGTCCTTGGGAACCGCATGCTCGATAGCCGCCAGGTCGTCGGCCGACAGGATCACGTCCAGCGATCCCAGCGACTCGGCCAGCCGGGCGCGGGTGCGGGCCCCAACCAGCGGCACGATGTCGTCGCCCTGGGCGGCGACCCAGGCGATGGCGATCTGGGCGACGCTGACGCCCTTGGCTGCCGCGATTGTCCGCAGGGCCTCGACCAGGGCCAGGTTCTTGTCGACATTATCGCCCTGGAAGCGTGGCGAGACGCTTCGAAAGTCGCCCTTCTCCTGCCCCTGATTCCTGTCCCAATGGCCGCTGATCAGGCCGCGCGACAGCACCCCATAGGCGGTCATGCCGATGCCCAGCTCGCGCAGCACCGGCAGGATCCTGTCCTCGAGGCTCCGCGAGATCAGCGAATATTCGATCTGCAGGTCAACGATCGGATGGACGGCATGGGCCTTGCGGATGATTGCAGCCCCGACCTCCGACAGGCCGATGTGGCGCACGTATCCGGCCTGGACCATCTCGGCGATGGCTCCGACCGTGTCCTCAATCGGCACGAAGGGGTCCAGGCGGGCCGGGCGGTAGATGTCGATATGGTCGACGCCCAGGCGCTGCAGCGTGTAGGCCAGCGAGGTCTTCACCGCCGCCGGACGGCCGTCAAAGCCGATCCAGCCGCCGGCCGGATCGCGCTGGGCGCCGAACTTGACGCTGAGGATCGCCTGGTCGCGCTTGGAGCCCTTCAAGGCCTCGCCGATCAGCATCTCGTTATGGCCCATGCCGTAGAAGTCGCCGGTGTCGATCAAGGTGATCCCGGCCTCCAAGGCGGCATCGATCGTCGCCAGGCTCTCGGCGCGGTCCGAGGGGCCGTACATGCCCGACATGCCCATGGCGCCCAGGCCCAGGGCCGAGACGGTGGGGCCGGTATTTCCGAGTTTGCGCTGCTGCATGGGATGTCTCCTTGAATGCGACGAGGGGACTATGCCTCGGCGTCTCGCGTGCGATAATCCATTCACCGCTGCACGAGCTGTTTGGAAATCCGCACAATGGCCAAGCCCGACCTTGCCGATCTCGACGCGTTCACCGCCGTGGCCCGGGCGCGAAGCTTCCGCGGCGCGGCGGCCTTGCGCGGGGTGTCGGCCTCGTCGCTGTCCGAGGCGCTGCGCCGACTGGAGGCCGATCTTGGCGTCCGCCTGCTGAACCGCACCACCCGCAGCGTCACCCCCACCGAGGCCGGCGGGCGGTTGCTGGCCCGGCTGACCCCGGCCCTGGCCGAGGTGACCCTGGCGCTGGACGAGGTCAACGCCTTCCGCGACAGCCCCACGGGGGTGTTGAAGCTCAACGTGCCCGGCGCGGTGTCGCGGATCGTCTTTCCGGACCTGATCCCGCGCTTCCTGGCCGCCCACCCGGGCGTCCGGGTCGAGGTCACGGTCGAGGACAGCTTCGTCGATGTGCTGGCGGCCGGCTTCGACGCCGGCGTGCGCTACGACGAGCGGCTGGAAAAGGACATGATCGCCGTCCCCCTGGCCGGCCCGCAGCGCTTCGTGGTGGTTGGCTCTCCGGCCTATTTCGCGGCGCACGGCCGGCCGGTTCACCCCCGCGAGGTGCTCAACCATCCCTGCATCCGCCACCGCTTCGCCAGCGGGACCAGCTATGCCTGGGAGTTCGAGAAGGACGGCGAGGTGATCCGCGTCTCGCCCGACGGACCGCTGATCACCACGAGCATCGACTTGGAACAGGCCGCAGCCGTGGCCGGCGTGGGCCTGTTGGCCACCTTCGAGGACTTCGTCGCCGACCTCGTCGCGGCCGGAAAGCTGGAGACGGTGCTGGACGACTGGCTGGCGCCGTTCAGCGGGCCTTATCTCTACTATCCGAGCCGCCGGCACATGCCCGCGCCGCTACGGGCCTTCGTGGATTTCGTGAAGGCGGAGAAACGTTAGCCGCCGCGACGCGTCAGATGCAGAACCCGTCCACACCAGATGAAATCTTCCCCCAACGCTCTGCGCTAAGCGTCGCCTTAGAAAGCCTGTTCTTGCTTCCCGGCCCTCCCGGGCGTAACGGGTCCGCTCTCGCCACTGCAGGCGTGGAAACAATCGAATTGGAGGCTGCGATGGGTTACCGGGTCGCCGTGGTCGGCGCCACGGGCAATGTGGGCCGTGAGATGTTCAATATCCTCGAGGAACTGAAGTTCCCCGTCGAGAAAATGCATGCCATAGCCTCGCGCAAATCCATCGGCGTGGAAGTCTCGTTCGGCAACAAAATCCTGCACTGCGAGGACCTGGCTCAGTTCGACTTCAGCACGGTCGATATCGTCCTGATGAGCGCCGGCGGCGCCATTTCCAAGGAATGGGGCGAGAAGATCGGCGCGGCCGGTCCGATCGTCATCGACAACAGCAGCCACTTCCGGATGGATCCGGACGTGCCGCTGGTGGTGCCCGAAGTTAATCCCGACGCCGTGCTGAAGATGCCCAAGAACATCATCGCCAACCCCAACTGCTCCACGGCGCAGCTGGTGGTGGTGCTGGCGCCGCTGCATGCCGAA
Organism: Caulobacter sp. DWR3-1-2; assembly: GCF_049896225.1. Classification (NCBI taxonomy): domain Bacteria; kingdom Pseudomonadati; phylum Pseudomonadota; class Alphaproteobacteria; order Caulobacterales; family Caulobacteraceae; genus Caulobacter; species Caulobacter sp. DWR3-1-2. The sequence goes on from NZ_JAFCTW010000005.1 coordinate 75,397, forward strand.
GCCAAGATCAAGCGGGTGGTCGTCTCGACCTACCAGTCGGTGTCAGGCGCGGGCAAGGAAGGCATGGATGAGCTGTGGGAGCAGACCAAGGGCGTGTTCGTCCTCGGCGCCCCGCCGCCCAAGAAGTTCACCAAACAGATCGCCTTCAACGTCATCCCCCATATCGACAGCTTCATGGAGGACGGCTTCACGAAGGAAGAGTGGAAGATGATGATGGAGACCAAGAAGATCCTGGATCCGTCCATCAAGCTGGTCGCCACCTGCGTGCGGGTGCCGGTGATGGTGGGCCACGCCGAGGCCGTGAACATCGAGTTCGAGACCCCGCTGGACGAGGATGACGTCCGCGAGATTCTGCGCGACGCCGACGGCGTGTCGGTCGTCGATAAGCGCGAGGATGGCGGCTACATGACGCCCAAGGAAAGCGCCGGCGAGTTCCCGGTCTATGTGTCGCGCATCCGCACCGACCCCACGGTCGAGAACGGCATCGTGCTGTGGTGCGTCGCCGACAATCTGCGCAAGGGCGCGGCGCTGAACGCGGTGCAGATCGCCCAGCTCCTCCATGAGCGCGGCCTGATCAAGCAGAAACTCCCGGCCTAAGCCGCCCTCCGCAACAAGCGGGTGGACGATTTCAAGGGTTCCCGGGACTTAAGTCCCGGGAGCCCTTTTTCATGCCAATGACAGGACACGACGCCATGACGGCGGATTTGAGCAAAAGCCCGGACGAGGGTCGGACGGCGCTGATCGCCGGGGTGGGTTGCTACCTGATGTGGGGCTTCCTGCCGCTGTACTTCCACCTGCTGGCGCTGCTCGGCGTCGGGTCGTGGGAGATGATCGCTCACCGTACCCTATGGGCCGCGCCCTGGGCTTTCCTCGCCGTGTTGCTGGCGCGGCAAGGCCGGCAGGTGATGGACGTGCTGCGCCAGCCGCGCACCCTGGCGATCCTGGCGCTGTCGACAACCGCCATCTTCATCAACTGGTCGATCTATGTGTTCGCGATCAACGCCAGCCACGTGATCGAGGCCAGCCTGGGCTATTACATCAACCCGCTGATGAACATGGCGGCCGGCGCCCTGCTGTTTCGCGAGCGGATCAGCCGCGAGGGGGCGATCGCCATCGGCCTGGCGGTGATCGGCGTGGCGATCCAGACGGTGGCCCTGGGCCATCTGCCGATCATCTCGCTGGGCGTGGCCTTCAGCTTTTGCCTCTACGCCATCCTCCGCAAGCAGGTGAAGGCCGACGCCCAGACCGGCCTGTTCATCGAGTGCGCCTATCTGGCCCTCCCCGGCCTGCTGTACGTTCTGCATCTGCAAGCCGCCGGCCTGGGGCATTTTGGGGCGACGGCCAAGGTCACGACGCTGCTGATGCTGGCCGGCCCGGCCACCGTCGTGCCCCTGGCCCTGTTCGCCTGGTCGGCGCGCCGCATGCCGCTCAGCGCCATGGGCTTCCTGCAGTTCATCGCCCCGACCATCCAGTTCGCGATCGGCGTGGCCCTGGGCGAGGCCTTCACCCCGATGCGGGCCTTGTCCTTCGCTTTCATCTGGCTGGGCGTCGCGGTGTTCGCCTATGGAGCGTGGAAGCGGACGCGCGGAGTTTAGGTTTGGGGACAGGCGCATGCGCCTGTCCCCGTCCGCGCCTAGAACATTTCCCGACCTGACTGCGTCAGGCCTTGAGCTCTAATCTTTTGTTTTGACGCATTTTTCTTCACGCGAACCGGAACCACTTCGCTCGAAAACTGCTCTAGAACCTCTTGGCCACCCCGAACGCCAGCTCCAGGTCCGGCGTATCGTGGTTCAGCCCCACATAGGCCGAGGCGTCCAGCTGCAGGTCGGAAACCGCCTTCGGCGTCCAGGCCGCAGTCAGGTCAAAGCTGGCCTCGGTGACGTGACCGGACAGGTCCTCATCGCGATCGGCCCACAGTTCGACGCCCAGGCCGAACGGGCCGATCGAGCGCCCGACGCCCACGGATGCCGCATAGCCGAGATGGCGGCCGCTACCGTCCCCATCAGCCCGGGCGTCAACCTCGGGTGACAGGGCCAATGACCAGTCGGCGTTCAGCGGCAGCGACATCGGAGCGATCAGGCCCCCCTGCCACGCGCCGTCGCCGATCCCGTCGGACCCGACGGGCGCGGTGACGAACGGCTGCAAGGCGATCGAGACGCCGTCACCGCCGGGGTTCTTCAGCGACCACCGTAGGCCGAGGTTCAGGTCGCCGGCGCCCGAGACGGTCGAGACCGCGCCGCTGGTCCGATCCTCGTCGCGGATGCGCTCATGCGCCGTCCAGCTGACCTGTCCCTCGACCGTCGGGGTCAGGCCCAGGCGCAGCTCCAAATCTCCAAAGGCGGTGTCGACGGTGGAGGTCCCGCCGCCCCGGCTCCAGGCGCCGTCGGCCACGCCCAGCTCGGCCTGGAAGCGCCCGACATCAAGAACGCAGGGCGGCGAGCCCTTGCCGGGCCGGTCGGCGCAGAAATCGCGGGTGGCGTCTTGAGCGCGAGCGCCGCCGGCCATCGCCAGCAGAGACAGGGTCGTGGCCGTAAAAAGTCGTCGCATCGGGTCGATCCCCTGAAAGCCGTTCAAAGCGCCGAATAGGCCGCCTGGATCAGCCGAACAGCTCGCGGGTCGCCAATCAGTTCCGTGCCCTGCTTGTTCATCACATAGGCCCCCGACACCCCGCGCGACGGGTCGGCGAAGGCGCAGGAGCCGCCCCAGCCACTGTGGCCGAAGGCTTCCGGCGTCGGGCCATAGAAGAAGTTGGGCGTATTGCGCATGAACCCCGCGCCCCAGCTGATCACGAACGGCAGGACGAGGTCCTGGCCGACGATGCGCTCGGCGCTGGCCATGGCGACCGCCTCGGGCGACAGCACCCGCACGCCGTCCAGTTCGCCTCCCGACGCCAGGGCGCCCATCAGCCGGGCGAGCGCTGGCGCGGTAGCATGGCCGTTGGCCGAGGGGATCTCGGCCCGTCGCCAGTCGGCCGTGCCACGTCCGCCGGGGGCCGCCCACTTGGTCATGAAGGCGGCTTTCACCGCATCGTTCATCGCCCCGAACCGTGGCAGGCCCGTGGGCCGCATCAGCTCGGCGCAGCGGGCGTGCTCGCTGTCGGGCAGGCCGATCCACAGGTCCAGGCCCAAGGGCTCGGCGAGGTCCTCGCGCAGCGCCGTTCCCATGGTCCGACCATCGACCCGGCGGAAGATCTCGCCGGCCGTGAAACCGAAGGTCACGGGGTGATAGCCGCTGGCCGAGCCGATCGGCCACAGCGGCGCCATGGCCGCCAGCTTGGCGCAGGTGGCGTCCCAGTCGTACCAGAGGGCGGGATCCTGCTCGTCCAGAAAGCCCGACAGCCCGTCCTGGTGCGACATCGCCTGGCCGACGGTGACGTCCTGCTTGCCGGCCTGGGCGAACTCCGGCCAGACCGAGGCCACGGTCTGATCGTAGGTCAGCCGGCCCTGGTCGACGAGGCGGGCGATCAGCAGGGCCGCCACGGCCTTGGTGGTGGAAAACAGCGGCGTCAGGGTGTCCGGGCCAAAGGCGACCTGGTGCTTGCGGTCGGCGTGGCCGCCCATCAGGTCGACGACCACCTCGCCCTGGATCGCCAGGCTGAAGCGCGCGCCGAGTTCGCCATGGTTCTCGAAATTGGCCGCGAACGCGTCGCGGACGGCGGAAAAGCGGTCGGGGCAGAAGCCGGTGATGTCGACGGTCATGGGGAGGGTTTAGCAGGTCCTCCCCCCGTCGGGGAGGTGACCCGAAGGGCCGGAGGGGGGAGTGAGCTCGGAAGCGATCCACAGCCCTCAGTCGCTTCGCGACTGCTCCCCCAAAGGGAGAGGGGTGGGGACTAGGCCAGCCGTTCAATCCGGACGGTCGGCGAAGTCTGCTTGATGCGCGCCGCCATGGCCACGATCGGCAGTTCCGAGGCGTTCCAGATATTGGCCGCCGTCACCGTCTCGGCCACGCCGCCCACGGCGCGGGCCAGGCCGTAGGAGAGAGTCTGACCTTCGAGGATGGAGGCGGCGTAGAGAGCGGTGAGCAGGTCGCCGGTGCCGCTGGGCGAGCGTTCGGCCTTGGCGTGGGCGGCCAACCAGGCCTCTTTGCGGTCGGCATAGACCACGCCGATCTCGCTTCCTCTGTGTACAGACGACACCAGGGTCGGCTTGTTCAGCAGACGCGCGGCGCGCACGGCGGCCTGGGGCTCGCGGGCGTCGGTTCCGGTCAAGTGCTGCAGCTCCCAGGCGTTGCAGGCCACGACATCGGCGCGCGGGATCAGCTCGGCCGCGACGGCCTCGGCCACCTCGGCGGGCACATACAGCCCCTTGCCGGCGTCGCCCAGGGTGGGATCGACGATGACGGTTGGCTTGCGGACAACGCCGCCCTGGGGCGCGTTGTCGCGCGGCGCAGCGCGCACGGCGTCAATGGTTCGGGCCGCAGCGCGGACCTGGGCGGCGCTGGCGAAATAGCCGGTAATGACCATGTCGGTCTGGCCAAACAGCCCATTGGCCTCGATGCCGTCGAGCATGCTCTCGACCAGTTCGATCGGCACGGGCGCCCCGCCCGGAATGCCCCAGCCGGGATGGCGGCCATACAGCACGGTCGGCACGATCATCGAATCGATGCGGAACTGTACGAGAGCGGAGGCCTGGGCCGACGCGCCGACCCGGCTGCCGGCGACATGGCTGGAGATGATCAAGGCTAGCGGCATACTCAAGCGCTTAGCCGAGCAATGCGACGTTGAATAGGGCGATCGTGCAATGGTGACGCTTAGGTGAGAGAACGTCGGTATCAATTGATCATGGTTGAACACTCGCCACGAATATAGGCCCGCAGCGTTTCCGCAGCGGGCCTTTCAGACTTCACCCGGAGGCGAAGTCTAGTAGCGGTAGTGGTCCGGCTTGAACGGGCCGTTTTCCGGGACGTTAATATATTCAGCCTGGTCGGGGCGCAGCTTGGAGAGCTTGGCGCCCAGCTTGGCCAGGTGGAGAAGGGCGACCTTCTCGTCAAGGTGCTTGGGCAGGGTGTAGACGTCGTTCTTGTAGGCCGACCTGTTGGTCCACAGTTCGATCTGGGCCAGGGTCTGGTTGGTGAAGCTGGCCGACATCACGAACGAGGGGTGGCCCGTCGCGTTGCCCAGGTTCACCAGGCGGCCTTCCGACAGCAGGATGATCTTCTTGCCGTCCGGGAACTCGATGTGGTGGACCTGCGGCTTGATCTCATCCCACTTGAAGTTCTTCAGGCCGGAGACCTGAATTTCCGAGTCGAAGTGACCGATATTGCAGACGATGGCGTTGTTACGCATCGCCCGCATGTGGTCGACGGTGATGACATCCTTGTTGCCCGTGGCGGTGACGAAGATGTCGGCGCGGCCGGCCACGTCGTCCAGGGTCTGGACCTCATAGCCTTCCATCGCCGCCTGCAGGGCGCAGATCGGGTCGATCTCGGTGACGATCACGCGGGCGCCGCCTTGGCGCAAGCTGGCGGCCGAACCCTTGCCCACGTCGCCATAGCCGCAGACCACGGCGACCTTGCCCGACAGCATGACGTCGGTGCCGCGACGGATGGCGTCGACCAGCGATTCGCGGCAGCCGTAGAGGTTGTCGAACTTGCTCTTGGTGACGCTGTCATTGACGTTGATGGCCGGGAACGGCAGGTCGCCCTTGGCGGCCATCTGGTACAGGCGGTGGACGCCCGTGGTGGTTTCCTCCGACACGCCGCCGATAGCGTCGCGGATCGCGGTGTAGAAGCCCGGCTTCTCGGCCAGATAGCGCTTCATCACGGTGTAGAGGGCTTCTTCTTCCTCGTTCTGCGGATTGTTGAGAAGGGTCGGGTCCTTCTCAGCCTTGGGGCCCAGCACGCAGAGCAGGGTGGCGTCGCCGCCGTCGTCGAGGATCAGGTTCGGATAGCCGCCGTCCGACCATTCGAAGATCTTGTGGGCGTATTCCCAGTACTCGACCAGGTTCTCGCCTTTAAAGGCGAAGACCGGCACGCCCGAGGCGGCGATGGCCGCGGCGGCGTGGTCCTGGGTCGAGAAGATGTTGCACGAGGCCCAGCGGACGTCGGCGCCGAGCGCGGTGAGCGTCTCGATCAGCACGGCGGTCTGGATGGTCATGTGCAGGCTGCCGGCGATGCGGGCGCCCTTCAGCACCTGGCCCGGGCCATATTCGGCGCGGGTAGCCATCAGACCGGGCATTTCGGTCTCGGCGATGTCGATTTCCTTGCGGCCGAAATCGGCGAGCGAGATGTCCTTGACGATGTAGTCGGCCACGGTCGGGCTCCTGCAGTCGGGGGAAGGTCTTGCGGGGTCTATACCCCGCCCGCGCCCTTCTCGCAATTAAGGCATAAGGATTTCTTTATATGCCCGAAAATATACGGGTCACCAGAACCGTTTAGCCTCGGCGAAGGTGACATAGGCGCCCTGGGCGTCGGCGAGAAGTTCGGCTTCGCGTTCAGGTCCGCCCGCCGTCAGGCGGCCGGCGGCGAAAGCAACTTCAGGGTCTTCGCTGGATAGGGCGACCTCGCGGGCCAAGGCCTCGCGCACCGCCAGGTCGTTCAGAAGACCCAGGCTGTCCTGCAACACTTTGGTGGCCTCGACGAACCGAGCCAGCCGCTTCGGATGGTCAGGAAACAGGGCGCCGAGATCCTCCGTCGCATAGCGCAGCTTCTTGCCGCGGATCCTCAGGTGGTGACGGTCTCCCGGACTCAGGGCCGCCAGGTCGGCGCCGTCCTTGCGGATGCGGCGGCGAGCCTTGGCCAGGGTGTCGGCGGCAAAGGCGGCGGCGGGGCGGTCGCGGACCGTCTTCAGGCGCTTGTCGGTGGTCCAGGAGCCTGCCTCGAGCCAGGCGGCGGCTTCCAGAGCCAAGGCGCGGAAGCGAGCCGAATCGACCGCGGCCTCGGCCTGGGCATAGGCCTGGGTCTGGGCGCTCAGCAGCGCCTTGCCGAAGGCGGCCAGGGTGCGGGCCTCGTCCTCGGCGGCGGCGTCGACAGCCGCCTCGGCCGGCGTTTCGGCGGCCTGGCTCTCGGCGGCCGGACGCCAGACGTCGGCGATGAACACATCTAGGCCCCGCGCCGCGCCCAGTTGGTCGGCCAACCATTTGAGCTCGGCCCGAACGTGGCGCGCGGCGGAGTCACCGGCCAGCGGCTTGAAGGTCGACAGAAGGGCGCGGAAGCGCCGCGCCGCCACCCGCAGCTTGTGCACCCGCTCAGGGCCAGGGCGCGTGCGCTGGGCCTCGGCGGCGGAGCAGAGACGGCACAGCGCTGCCCGGCCCAGCGCCTGCAACGCCTCGCTGGTGGTGGCCTTGAGGGCCAGCGGCGTCGCGGGACGCGGGCCGTCCGCCTCGTCCAGGGCGAGGGCGTAACCGCGCTCGGCCTTGCTGACCAGCGACAGGCGCAGGGACGCGTGGGCGGCGACGTCGCGGGCCAGGTCGAACAGCGCGCTGGCCGGCCCGGACTTCAGCTCCAGCTCCAGTTCGCTGACTCCGGCGCGGCGGGCGTCGGCCAGCAGCTCGCCCTGGTCTAGCGCCGCTTCGATGGTCGCCCCCTCGCGCTCGATCATGCGGGTCACCCGGCGTACATTGGTGGCGAACACGGGGATCAGAGCGGCGCCGTTGACGGTCTGGGCGGCGGGGGTCTTGGCCAGCAGGTCGCGGTCCGGCTCGGGGCCGACCACCGCGCTCTCCCATTCGCCGCGCGCGAACACCCCGCCGGCCGAGGCTGATTTCAGGGTCTGTTTGCGGCCGTTCTCGCCGTCGCGGATCCGCAGGCCGAAGCCCGCCTTGCGCAGGGCGTGGTCGGCGGTGTCGAAATAGGTGGCGTCGAGCTGCTTGACCGCTTCCCGTCCCTCGAGACGGGCCAGGATCGCGGTCGCAGCCTCCGGGGCGATCAGGAACTTCAGCTCGATTTCGTGATCCATGGCCTGACTATAACCGGAGCGGCGGGTTTTGGCTGCAAGCGGGTCGCCGCGAGGGGCGAACGCGCTTCGCGCGCTTGCCAATCGGCATCGCCGAGTCCAAACCTGCGCGCCATGACGCAGATCAATTTCGCCGCCGAACCTCGCCACGACTGGACGCTTCCCCAGGTGGAAGCCCTGTTCGACCTGCCCTTCATGGAACTGGTGTTCGACGCCGCCTCGGTGCATCGGGCGGCCGGTTTCGACCCGTCCGAGGTGCAGCTGTCGCAGTTGCTGTCGGTCAAGACCGGCGGCTGCGCAGAGAACTGCGGATATTGCAGCCAGAGCGCCCATTTCAAGACCGGCCTGAAGGCCGAGAAGCTGATGGACGCCGACGTCGTGATCGCCAAGGCCCGCGAGGCCCGCGACGGCGGGGCCCAGCGCTTCTGCATGGGCGCCGCCTGGCGCGAGCTGAAGGACCGCGACCTGCCCCGGCTGGCGGCGATGATCGGCGGGGTGAAGGCCCTGGGCCTGGAGACCTGCGCCACCCTTGGCATGCTGACCCCGGACCAGGCGCGACAGCTGAAGGACGCCGGGCTCGACTATTACAACCACAACCTCGACACGGGCCCTGAGTACTACGGCGACGTGGTCACCACCCGCACCTACCAGGACCGCCTCGACACCCTGGCCCATGTGCGCGACGCCGGCATGAGCACCTGCTGCGGCGGCATCGTCGGCATGGGCGAGACCCGCCGCGACCGCGCCAGCCTGCTGCGCCAATTGGCCAACCTGCCGAGCCACCCCGACAGCCTGCCGATCAATGGCCTGGTGCCGGTCAGCGGCACGCCACTGGGCGACAAGGTGTTGAAGGCAGGCCAGATCGACTCGATCGAGTTCGTCCGAACCGTCGCCGTGGCCCGGATCGTGTGCCCGAAATCGATGGTTCGCCTGTCGGCCGGCCGTGACGACATGAGCCGCGAGCTGCAGGCTTTGTGTTTCCTGGCCGGCGCCAACTCGATCTTCGTCGGCGGCAAGCTGCTGACCACCCCCTTGCCCGGCCAGGACGAGGATAGCGCGCTGTTCCAGGACCTGGACCTGCGCCCGATGGGCGTCGCCACGGCCGTGGCCCCGGAAGCGGTGGCGGCGGCGTAATTTTCCTTCTCCCCTTGCGGGATAAGGTGGCGGCGTAGCCGCTGGATGAGGGGTCTCTCGAACGACAGAAGCCGCGACCGGCCTTTCGGCTTTCGCGGCTTTTTTGGCCTTCGACCCCTCTCCCGACCCCGCTCTGCGGGGCTACCCTCTCCCACAAGGGGAGAGGGAAGAGGCTATCGCTCCTCGTCGAACCGATTGGCCACCAGCTCGGTCAGCGCCTCAAGCGCCGCCTCTGCTTCAGGTCCATCGGCTTCGATGTCGATTGTCGAGCCGATGCCGGCGGCCAGCATCATCAGGCCCATGATCGAGCGGGCGTCGACGCTGGTTCCGTCGCGGGCCACGGTAACCTCGGCGTCGAAGCCCGAGGCCAGCTTGACGAACTTAGCCGAGGCGCGGGCGTGAAGCCCCCGCTCATTGACGATCTCGACCGTGCGCGTCGCCATGCGACTCATTTTTCTCCCGCGAGCACATAGGAGGCCACGGAGATATATTTGCGTCCAGCCTCTTGGGCGTGGGCGACGCAGGTCTGCAGGGTCTCACGCTGGCGCACGCTGGCCAGCTTGATCAGCATCGGCAGGTTCAGTCCGGCGATCACCTCGGCCTTGGTCTGCTCCATCACTGAGATGGCCAGATTGCTGGGCGTGCCGCCGAACATGTCGGTCAGCAGGATGACGCCGCCGCCGCTATCGACCGCCGCGCACGCCTTCAAAATGTCGGACCGGCGACGCTCCATGTCGTCCTCCGGGCCAATGCAGATGGCCTTGACCGCGCTTTGCGGCCCGACCACGTGCTCCATGGCGGAGACAAACTCCTCCGCCAGCCGCCCGTGCGTGACTATCACGAGCCCGATCATGCCTGATCTCTCAAACGGGATCCCCATAACCCGTGACGACCAGGGAGGGCCGCGCGGGTCGCCTTGATACGCTTGTTATTCGGCGACTCCAAGATGCTCAAACATGCGGCGGATTTTCCCGGGCGCGCCGGGTTCCAGAGGCCACAGCTCAAGCACCGGCGTGACAACGCCTTCGAAGGTCTCGAACATCGGATCGGGCAGCCGTTCGACCGCCTGCGGCCGATCCACGCAGCGCACCAGCAGGTTCACCGGACAGAACGGCCGATAAGGCCTGGACAGGATTCCGACCCCCCGCGTCTCGATCAACCCGGCCAGGGCGTCGGGCGCGCGTCCAAAGAGCCGACCGTTCGAGACGAAGACCAGGGTGCGGTCGTCGGCGACCAGGGCGAACCCCTGGTCCAGCGCCCGCAGCGCCAGGTCGCTCTTGCCGACGCCGGACGCCCCTTCGATCAGCGCCCCGCGCCAGGCGCCGGCCACCCGGCAGGCGATCAGGCCGGCATGGCGGATCATTCGCGCTGGCCGCCGTGGTGGCTGGCGCCGGCCTCGGGCAGATCGACGCGGAACCGCGCCCCCACCACCCTGCCGTCCCCGTCCTTGCGGTTCTGGGCGATCATCTGGCCGCCATGGGCCTCGACGATCTGGCGGGCGATCGACAGGCCCAGGCCCGAATTGCCGCCGAACGCCCGACCCTTGGGCCGGGAGGTGTAGAAGCGCTCGAAAATGGTCTCGAGATTGTCGGGCGGGATGCCTGGTCCGTCGTCATCGACCGTGACGATCAATCGGTTGTGGTGGTCACGCAGGCCATGCTCGCGGGCCAGGGCCACCCGCACCTCGCCATCGGCGGCGCTGAACGAGCGGGCGTTGTCGATCAGGTTGCGGAACACCTGGCCGATCGGAGTCTCGCGCGCCATGACCCAGACATGCTGCGGCGCGGCCTTGTCGTCGAAGGTCACCCGCACGCTGCCCGGCGCGTCGCCAGGCCGAAGCTGAGCCTCGTAGAGGTGGATCACCTCCAGCAGCAGCAGATTCAGCGCGAAGGCCTTGGGCGCCTCGCGCGACAGCTCGGCGTCCAGGCGCGAGGCGTTGGAGATGTCGGTCACAAGCCGATCCAGGCGCGTGACGTCCTGCTGCAAAATGCCCAGCAGCCGGGCCCGGGCGGCGGGGTCGGACACCAGGTCCAGGGTCTCGATCGCCGAGCGGATCGAGGTCAGGGGGTTCTTGATCTCATGGGCCACGTCGGCGGCGAAGCGCTCGATGGCGTCCATCCGCTCCGACATCGAGTCGGTCATCTCTTCCAGGGCCCGCGACAGGTCGCCCAGCTCGTCCTTGCGGCCAGAAATCTCGGGCAGGGTGATCGCTCGCGCGCCGTCCAGGCGCACGCGGTCGGCGGCGCGCGCCATGCGCAGCACCGGCTGGGCGATCAGCCGGTTGAGCAGGAACGACGAGATCAGAGTGGTGAACACCGCGATCAGGGCGAAGGGCAGCAAAGCCTTGCGCTCGCCAGCGATGATCTCGTCGACATCGCCGGCCTCCAGTGTCAGCACCCCCAGGACCGCCCGCACGTGCTGGATGGGGATCGACACCGACACCACCCGCTCGCCATTCTCGGCCCGGCGCATGCCTGCCACCGGGCCGCCCTCGCGGGCCCGGGAAATCTCGGCGATCAGGGCCGCGCGGGCCTCCGCGACGGCCTTGGGCTTGGTGTCGGCATCGTGGGTGGGCAGGCGGAACTCGGGCTGGCCGGGCTTGCGGGCCGGCGGCAGCGCCTGCGACTCCACCCGATCGGCGACGACATAGCTGTCGGCCAGTTGATTGCCCCGGGCGTCGAACAGCCGGGCGCGCTGCGAGCGAGGGATGAACAACCCCTGCAGGATGTCGCTGGCCCGATCGGCCTCAAGCCGTGGCTCGGGATCGCCGACCGTGGCGGCCAGGTCGATGACATTGGCGATCAGCTCGCCCTGGGTGGTCAGGCTGTCGATGCGAGCCTTGATCAGCCCGCTGCGCAGCTCGTTGAGCACCAGCGCCCCGCCCAGCAGGATCGCCAGGGCCAGGACGTTGAGCCCGATGATCAGCCGGCCCAGGCGCGAACCCCTGGGCCAGGCTAAATTGGGCCAGGCTAAATTGGGCCAAACCAGCTTGGGCCAGCTCAATCGGCGCTTTGGCCGCTGTGCGGACTCCGATCCCACGGCGGGATCAGGATTCGCGATAGCGGTAGCCGACGCCGTAGAGGGTCTCGATGGAGTCGAACTCCGGATCGACCTGGCGGAACTTCTTGCGCATCCGCTTGATGTGGCTGTCGATGGTGCGGTCGTCGACATACACCTGATCGTCGTAGGCGGCGTCCATCAGGTTGTCGCGGCTCTTCACAAAGCCGGGGCGCTGGGCGAGGGACTGCAGCAGCAGGAACTCGGTGACCGTCAGGCGCACCGGCTTGCCGTCCCACAGGCTGTCGTGGCGCGCCGAGTCGAGGGTCAGCTTGCCTCGCTTCATGATCTTGGAATTGGGCGAGCCCGGCGCGACACCCGGCTCGTCTTCCTCTGGGCGGGCCCGGCGCAGCACGGCCTTGACCCGCTCCAGCAGCAGGCGCTGGCTGAACGGCTTGTGGATATAGTCGTCGGCCCCAAGGTTGAAGCCCAGGATTTCGTCGATCTCGTCGTCCTTGGAGGTCAGCATGATCACCGGAATCTCGGTGGTGGCGCGCAGGCGGCGCAGCACCTCCATGCCGTCCATGCGGGGCATCTTGACGTCGAGGATCACCAGATCGGGCGCCTGGCTCTCGACCGCGTCGAGGCCGGAGGCGCCGTCATAATACGCCTTCACCACATGGCCATGGCTTTCCAGGGCCAGCGAAACCGAGGCGACGATGTTCTCGTCGTCGTCGATGAGAGTAATATCGGCCATCGAGCCTTATCGGTCCTTTCGAGTCTTCCCGCCGATACTATCGGGCGACGAGCCCCCGTACAACGCGCCTGCAACGCCCATGGCGCCTTGGGAGGCGGCCAAGCTTTCGCGATCTTTTGCGGCTCCAGCGTGGCGCCAATGCGGCCAAGCGCTTCAGGCGCGGTATCCCGGCAACTTCGCCTTAAGGTCTCGTATCCCATAACGGAGCCCCGGGGAGCCCTTTAGCCCATGAGTGATCAGGTCCATTATGAGCTGTTTGTGCGCCGCAAGCCCGGCGCGCAGTGGACGCTCGACATGGCGACCGAGATCCGCACCCACGCCCTGGCCGTCGCCGAGGAGACCTTGCAGCAGGGCCGTGCGATCGCCGTGAGGGTGACCAAGGAAACCCTCGACAACGACTCCCGTGAGTACAAGTCGATCTCGATCTTCACCAAGGGCCAGGTCGATGGCGGCAAGCCCAAGAAGGTCCAGGAAGACCTGGACCCGCTGTGTGTCCAGCCGTCCGACCTCTACACCACCCACGCGCGCGACCGGATCGGCCGGCTGCTGGAGGCCTGGCTGGCGCGGCACAACGCCACCCCGTTCGAGCTGCTGCACCGTCCCGACCTGGTCGAGAAGCTGGAAGCCTCGGGCACCGACCTGCAGCACGCCCTGCAAAAGATCGCCATTCCCGAGGCCGAGGCCCGGGGCATGTCGGTCCACGAGCTGATCCGCACCTTCCAGGGCCTGGTCGAGCGCACCGTCGCTAACCTGATGAAGGCCTTCAAGAAGGGCGCCCTGCCCGATCTCGACAAGGAAGGCTTCGCCCGCGCCGCCGAGCGTCTGGTCAGCGATCCCGACCGCGCCTTCCTGCTGGGGGCCGGCGTCGCCGCCTCGATCGCGCCCGGCAAGAACTGGTCTGAGAAGATCGCCCGCCTGCTCGACCTGGCCGACGCCGCGCCCACCGAGCCTCGCGCCAGGGCCGCAGCCCTGGCCGCCCTCGAACAGCCCCTGGCCGAGATCATTGGCTCGAAGGCTGGCATGGCCGACCTGCTGGGCGCCGACAACGCCGACCTCGGCACCACCCTGGCCGGCATGACCCGCCTGGCGGGCGGCGCCCAGGTCGAGGCCCTGATCCGTGTCGAGGCAGGCGTGCGCAACTGCATGCCGACCCTGTCGGGCACCGCCAAGCGCCTGAGCGAGTGGCTGACCGGCGACGACTTCCCCGCCGTCCGCTCGTCTATCGCCCATCGGGTGCTCAAGGAGCTGAACGGCGTGCGCCGCCTCAAGCCCACTGACGCCGAATCCGAGATCGAGCACCTGCGCGCCCTGGCCATGAGCTTGACCGCCGCCGCCGGCCGCATCCTGCCGGCCGAGGACATCACCAGCGCCTTCACCACCCGTTCCAAGACCCTGCTGAATGGCGAGTTCATCGAGGCCCTGCTCGGCCGCGAGCGCTCGTCGCGTGAAGAGATTCAGATGCTGATCCGCCTGGCCGAGAACGTCATGGGCGCGGTCAACAAGCGCATGGCCGCCCGCTGGCTGTTGGCCAATATCCAGGCCCTGCGCTTCGAGCGCGAGCTGCGCCAGGGACCGGACAGCGCCGCCTCCAAGCTGGCCGCCCTGGGCGCCCTGCAACGGTCGCTGGTCCGCTCGGGCCTGGTGATCGAGGACTATGAGCCGCTGTGCGCCAAGATCGGCGAGGTGGGCGGCATGATCGAGGCCGACACCCGCCTGATCGCCATGCTGGCCCGCGCGCCCGCTCCCCTGCCGCAGAGGCTGGCCTTGCTGATCAAGCTGGCCATGGGCGAAGCCGGCCCGACAGGTCCGGTGGCTGACAAGGCCAAGCTCGAGGCCATGAAACTGGCCCGCGCCCCGGAGGCCCGCGAGGCGCTGGCCGCCTCGCCGGAGACGATGGATTTGCTCAAGGGCATGGTGATGCACAAGGCGGCAGCTTAGGGGGTTGAGGCAAGGTCTGCTTTCCGCCCGTTGCAGACGCTGGCACCTTCATCCACCCTTACCGTATGACCTATTCTGCGGACACTTTAAGAGCAGCGCACCGGCACTCGTCCGGGCATCGAAAGGCCATTGAGGGCAGCCGTATTTGCGGCTGCTTCTATTGCCTTGAAACGTTCAAGCCAGCCGAGGTCGAGCGTTGGCTGAACGAGGGCTCAGGCACAGCTATTTGCCCGCACTACCAAATTGACTCGGTCCTGGGATCGGCATCAGGCCTTCCCGTGGACGATCCCGGCTTCTTGCGGGCAATGAATAGCCATTGGTTTTGAAGTCCGCCGCCTCGGATGCGGCCGCTGCGGGCGGAGGTCGCCCCCTTAGTTTCCTTCTCTCTTTGAGAGAGGGAGGGGCCCGCCGCGAAGCGGTGGGAGGGTGAGAGGTTACACTCTCGCCGATCGGAGCACGGCGAGCAGATCGTCGGCGACCGCACCGATGTCGGCCAAGACCTTTTCGTTACGGAACCGCACCACGATGTATCCAAACAACTCCAAGGTCTCCGTGCGGCCAGCGTCGTACTCCTCCCGCCCATCATGGGCCGGGCCATCCAGTTCGACGATCACCTTGGCCGCCTCGCAGACGAAATCGGCGAAGTAGCGGTCGATCGCCACCTGTCGCAGGAACTTGAATCCGCCCAGACGACGATTGCGCACGAGCGCCCAGAGCGTCCTCTCGGCCAGAGTCTGGTCGCGGCGCAGGCGACGGGCGTTGGCGGTCTTGTCCATGGCCGAACTTGGCCTGACGCCCGGGGGCCGATCAACGGGAGGAATCGGGATTTTCCGGAAGCGGTGTAACCTCTCACCCTCCCACCGCTTCGCGGCGGGCCCCTCCCTCTCTCGAAGAGAGAGGGTTTTAGCGCACTACCGCCCCAACGCTCTCGACAACGCCTCCACCACCCGCTCCACATCCTCATCCGCCATCGTCGGATACAGCGGCAAGGTCAGGCAGCGGGCGTACCAGGCATCCGCTCCGGGCAGCTCCAGGGCGCCGTAGCGGGCCCGGTAATAGGGCTGGGTGTGGACCGGGATGTAGTGAACCTGGCTGCCGATCCCCGCCGCCTTCAGGGCCTCGACCACCGCGCGGCGGGTGGCGCCCACGGCTTCGAAGTCGATCAGCACGGTCAGCAGGTGCAGGGCCGGGTCGGACCAGGCGGGGCTCTCAGCCAGGCGCACGTGCGGGACCAGGACCGCCAGTTTTTCGGCATAGAGCGCCGTCAACGCCCGCCGCCGGGCCACGAAGCGGTCGAGCTTGGAAAGCTGCGAGATCCCCAGAGCGCAGAGCACGTCGGGGATGCGATAGTTGAAGCCCAGCTCCGGCATCTCATAGACCCACGGCGCGGCGCCCTCGGGCCGCACCATGCCGTGGCCGCGCAGGGAGCGAGCCCGCGCCGCCAGGGCCGCGTCGTTGGTGGTCAGCATGCCGCCCTCGCCGGTGGCCAGGGTCTTGACCGGATGGAACGAGAAGCTGGCGAAGGCCGAAAAGGCGCCATCGCCGACCGGATGGGCCACCCCGTCGAAGGTCCCCACCGTGCCCAGTGCATGGGGCGCATCCTCGACCAGCACCGCGCCAACGCCGTCAGCCAAGGCCTTCAGGCCCGGCAGATCGCAAATGTCGCCGCGCAAGTGCACCGGCAGCACGGCTTTGACGCGACGGTCGCCCGCGCGCTTCAGCGCGTCGGCCAGGGTCTCGGGCGTCATTAGGCCGCTATCGGGATCGACATCGGCGAAGACCACCTCGGCCCCGACATAGCGGGCGCAGTTGGCGGTGGCCAGGAAGGTGACCGACGGCGCGATACAGACGTCGCCCTCGCCGACCCCCAGGGCCAGCATGGCCAGGTGCAGGGTGGCGGTGCCATTGGCCACGGCGACGGCGTGCTCGGCCCCGACCTTGGTCTTGAACGCGGTCTCGAACGCCTCGACGGTCGGGCCCGTGGTCAGAAAGTCGGCGCGCAGGGCCGCCGCCACCGCCGCCACGTCGTCATCCTCGATGGTCTGACGGCCATAAGGGAGAAAGGGGGGCAGGAGCGGCAGGTCCGACACCTCAGGCCTTCTCGGCCAGCATGGCGTTGAGGCCGGTCTCGCTCAGCCAATCGTCATTGTTGTCGCTGCTGTAGCTGAAGCCTTCGTCCACCGGCTTGGCGCCATCGGCCGGGCCGAAACGGTCGCGAGGATATTCCACGAAGGTCGGCTCGATCACGTAACGGTCTTCCAGCTCGACCGTGGCGCGGGCGTCGTCGGCGCTGATCATCATCTCGTGCAGCTTCTCGCCCGGCCGGATGCCGACGATCTTGACGCCGGCCTGGGGCGACATGGCCTTGACGAGGTCGGGCATGGTCATCGACGGGATCTTGGGCACGAAGATCTCGCCGCCGCGCATCAGCTCCAACGACGACAGCACGAAGGCCACGCCCTCGTTCAGGGTGATCCAGAACCGGGTCATCCGCGGGTCGGTGACCGGCAGCTCGGTCGCGCCTTGGCTCAGCAGGCGCTTGTAGAGCGGCACCACACTGCCGCGCGACCCCACGACGTTGCCATAGCGAACGACCGCGAAGCGCGTGCCGATGTCGCCCGACAGGTTGTTGGCGGCTACGAAGGTCTTGTCCGAGGCCAGCTTGGTCGCGCCATAGAGGTTGATCGGGTTGCAGGCCTTGTCGGTCGACAGGGCGACCACCTGTTTCACCTGGTTGGTCAGGCTGGCCCAGACCACGTTCTCGGCGCCCATGATATTGGTGTGGATGCATTCGGACGGATTATATTCGGCGGCGGGCACCTGTTTCAGGGCGGCGGCGTGGATGACGATGTCAACGCCGCGCAGGGCCAGGGTCAGGCGCTGGCGGTCGCGCACGTCGCCGATGAAGAACCGCAGCTTGCCATAGGTGGCGTCATCGAACTGCTCGCGCAGCTCCTGCTGCATGTCGCTCTGCTTCAATTCGTCGCGGGAATAGATGATGACCTTCCGCGGGTCCGACAGCCGCAGCACGGTCTCGATGAAGCGGCGGCCAAACGACCCGGTGCCGCCGGTCACCAGGATGACCTTGCCGTCCAGATCGAGGTTTTTCGGAGAAAAGCGCCCCAATTTCAATCTCCTGCGCGCCCGCCGCGAGGATCGTGGAGCGGGGCGTTTCATGGTTAACGCCCCTTTGTGCGCGCCAGACGTAAAGAGGACGTCAACCCCGTCGTGTCACAAGGCGTCATGCGCCGCGCCCTCCTGATCCCCGTCCTGTCGCTGCTGGCCGCCGCCAGCCTCGCCGCCACGCCCGCCTTCGCCGGCCACGGCAAGGAGGAGAAGGGGGCGCCCGTGGCCTATTTCGCCCTCGAAACGATCACCGCCACCACCATCCGTCGCGATGGCCGGCGCGGGGTCATGACCCTGGAGAGCGGCATCGAGGCCCTTGATCCCAAGGTGATGGAGCGCGCCAAGCAGTCCGAACCCCGCCTGCGCGCCGCCTTCGCCCAAGTGCTGATGACCTACACCGCCGGCATGCCCCGCGGCGCGGCGCCGAACCTCGATTATCTGGGCTCGCGGATGCAGGACGCCGCCGACAAGGTGTTGGGCCGCAAGGGCGCCAAGGTGCTTCTGGGCTCGGCGATGGTGAATTAGGGCGCAGAGCCCTACTTCTTTCGCCGCGCCTTGAAGAAGCCTCGCAGCAGGTCAGCGCTCTCCTGCGCCATGACCCCGCCGGTCACCTCGGGCCGCCAGTGGCAGGTGGGCTGGGCGAAGAATTTCGGGCCGTGCACCACCGCCCCGCCCTTGGGATCCTCGGCCCCGAACACCACCCGGCCGATCCGTGCGTGGCTGATCGCCCCGGCGCACATGGCGCAGGGCTCCAGAGTGACCACCAGGGTCAGGCCGGTCAGGCGGTAATTGCCCAAGCGCGCGGCGGCCAGCCGGATCGCGGTGATCTCGGCGTGGGCCGTGGGGTCATGCGCGCCGATCGGCCCGTTGCCGGCCGTCGCCACGACCTCGCCCGTCGCCGGATCGAGGATCACCGCCCCCACCGGCGTCTCGCCGCGCGCGGCGGCGTCGCGCGCCGCGTCGAGGGCCAGGGCCATGGCGGCTTCGTCGGTGAGCGGGGCGGCGATGGTCAGGACTCCGGGGTCAGGAGATGGACATGGGCGGAAAACCCGACATCCGCCGCCCGTCTGGCCAGCTTCGCGTCGGCGGTGACCAGACGGAGGCCCCGTCGTAGCGCCAGGGCCAAGTAGAGGCTGTCATAGGCGGAAAAGCCGCGGCTGGTCGCCAAATCATAGGCAGGTCCCGCCAGATCACCCAAGGACGCGACTTGGTCAATCAATCGGGGCAGCCGCTCGACAGCCGCGCGCGCATCCGCTTTCGAGGTCAGGCCACGCCGAACGAACTTCGTCGCGGCCGAAGCAAATTCGGCGAAGATCAGGTCTGGCGCAATTCGTCTCGCACCCAATCGCATAAAGGTCAGCGCCGCCGCCGATCCTGGCCCTGGAAGCAGCCAGTCAACAGCGACCGAGGCGTCCAGCACGACCTCATCGCTCATCGCTGTCTCGATCCTCCCGGATCAAGTCGGCGCCGGAGATCGTGGACGGCGTTGACGCGTTCTGGAACCACTCGACCATCGCCACGAGCCGATCATTGGCCAATTGGTTCAGCAGGGTGACGCAGGCGCCGGCCCGGTCGCCGCCGTGCTCCTTGGCGTGCTCGTCGATCATCCGCAGGGCGCGTTCGCCCAGGGCGGCGAGCGGAAAGGTCACCATAGCGGGGGCGTCTTGCAGGAACGCCGCCTGCTCCTCGGCCACGCCGGCGGGCGCCGCTTCAGCCTTGACGAAGCCGACGGTTCGCGCCGCGCGATCGAGGGCGGCCGTCTTCCAGCCCGCGTCGAGCCATGCCGCCGCGTGCGAGTGTCCGGCGCGGGTGTTCGACCACCAAGCCGGGTGCTCATAGGCCGAGCGTGGCAGGCCAAAGCCCAGGATGCGTTCGATGTCCGCGAAATCGAGCCGGGTCTCGACCGCTGGGAACAGCCCTTCCAGATGGTGCTTCAGAGGCCCGTACTTCACTGCGCTAACTCCAGATATTATACTTAGTATATACTATTTCTGAACGCGGTCAAACTTGATCCGGGCCGCATTCAGTGCGCATTAGAAAGCTGCCCATCGTGAGATGCGCCTCTCCCCTTGAAGGACCGACGCCATGACCGAGAAATACCAGCCCCACCTGCATGACAACGCCGTCCCCGGTCAAGACGACGGCGAGGGCGGTTCGCGGATCGCCAAGATGCTGGCTCGGGCTGGCGTGGCCTCGCGGCGCGAGGTCGAGCGGCTGATCGAAGCCGGGCGCGTGGCGCTGAACGGCGAGGTTCTGACCAGTCCCGTCGTCAAGGTTCGCGCCGACGACATCCTCACGGTCGACGGCAAGATGATCGACGCGCCCGAGGCGACGCGCGTCTTCCGCTATCACAAGCCCACCGGGCTGATGACCACCCACAACGATCCCAAGGAACGCCCGACGGTGTTCCAGGCCCTGCCGCGCGACCTGCCCCGGCTGATCTCGGTCGGCCGGCTGGACCTCAATTCCGAGGGCCTGCTGCTGCTGACCAATGATGGCGCCCTGTCACGCGCCCTGGAAATGCCCAACAACGCCTGGGTGCGGCGCTATCGCGCCAGAGCGTTCGGCGACACCACCCAGGCCAAGCTGGGCAGGCTGAAGGACGGCTGCACGGTCGAGGGCGTCCGCTACGGCCCGATCGAGGCCCGCCTCGACAAGGCCCAGGAAAAGGTCGGCGGCGGCAAGAACATCTGGATCACCCTCACTCTGAGCGAAGGCAAGAACCGCGAAGTGCGGCGCGTGCTGGAGTCGCTCGGCCTGAAGGTCAATCGCCTGATCCGCTTGTCCTACGGCCCGTTCGCCCTGGGCACGCTGATGCCGGGCCAGGTCGAGGAGGTCGGCCCCCGGGTGATCCGGGAACTGCTGGACGGCATCGTCTCCGAGGAGAACATGCCCAAGGGCGACAAGCCGCAGTTCATGGGCGTGGCCGATCCGATCAAGGCCGTGGGCACGACGGGCGGCGGCGAGATGCAGCGGCGCGGCGTGCCGCGCAGCAACAGGCTGACCCAGGTGTCGATCATCACCGAAGAGGAACCGGTGGAAGAGGCGAAGTTCGTCCGTAAGCCGGGCTGGGCCAAGCCCAAGAAGAAGCCGGTGATCGCTGGCCGCGAGCCCGTGAGGGCGGCCAAGAAGTCGCTCGACAGCAAGATGATCGGCCCCAAGCCGCTGTCCTACCGCGACGCCGCCGCCAAGCGCGTGCGCGAAAAGGGCATGGCCAGCAAGAACGCCGCCGACAAGCGCGCGGCCAGCGGCAAGACCGAGCGGCCCGCCAAGGCCGAGAGCGCTCCGTCTTCCAGGCCGCCGTCGAAGCCGAAGCTGGGCGCGCTGCGGGCCAATGGCTATAAGCCGCTGGACGCCAAGGGTTCGGGCAAGCCGGCCAGCAGCCCCGGCGCGCGTCCGGGGAGTAAGCCCAGCACGGTCAAGGCGACCGGCGCGACCAGGCCCGGCGAAGCGGGCAAGGTGTGGTCCAAGCCTGGGATGGCCAAGTCGGCCCCTCGTCCGGGCGGCAAGTCCAGCGGCGCCGGCGGACCACGCGGCAAGCGTTAGCGGATAGGACGGGGACCGTCCGCTCCCCGGCGCTGCGGGCTAGCCCTTGAGTCCCCGCACCAGGTTCCGTGTCCGCCGGACCACAGTGACCAGCGTCCCGATCGCGATGGCCGCCAGCCCCACGACGAGCACCTGCGCCTGGCCGCCCCAAAGGGGCTCAAACGCCGAGATCCCGCAGGTCACCGTCAGAGCGGCCATGCGATGCTGCTTGGCCATCGGGCCCGAGAAATCGGCGGGCAAGCCCAGGCCTCGGCCCAGTTCGCGGACATAGGCGGTCAGCACCGCCAGCACGGCGGCGATCCAACCCAGGGCGTCTGCCCCGACAAGCCCGGCCGTCTGGGCGCCGTAACCCGCTCCTGCCAGCAGGAAGATGTCGGCGACACGGTCGGGCAGTTCGTTCCACACCGGCCCGGCCTTGCTGGCCCGGCCGTGCTCGACCGCGACCATGCCGTCCAGCAGGTTGCACAGCAGCCGGCCCTGGATGCACGCCGCACCCAGGACCAGGCACGCGCCCCGAATGAACCCGTCGAACGCGCCGGACACCGCCAGCAGCGCCCCGCCCAGCAAGGCGAAGGCCACGCTCATCGCCGAGATGGCGTCGGGGGTGATCTTGGCGTCGGCCAGACGCTGGGCCAGGCGCCGGGCGAAGGCGGCCTGGCGCACCTTCAGCGGTCGGCGGTTGTCGAGGTCGTCGGTCATGCGGCGCTCCGGTGGTCGCGAACACGAACTAGGCTATAGCTAAACCCGATCGCCGCCAGGAGACGCAGGACCATTCTTCCGACCATCCGCGCCCTCATCGCCGCCCAACCGCCCGCCCTGCTCGCGGGCCTGGTCGGCGTGGTGATCCTGTTGGGGGTGGCCGGGATCGTCGCCGCAGTGCTCACGGCGCTGCGGCCGGACAAGTCCTATCTCGAACTGCGCCAGCGCATCGCCAGCTGGTGGGTGATGGTGGCCCTGCTAGCCGGGGCGCTGCTGGTGGGGTGGCAAGCCACGGTCGTAGTCTTCGCCCTGATCTCGTTCATGGCCCTGCGCGAGTTCCTGTCCCTGGCCCCGATCCGCAAGGAGGACCGTCCGGCGATCCTGGCGGCCTATCTGATCCTGATCGCCGCCTACGGTTTCGTCGCCGCCGACCAGTACATGTTCTATCTGGTGTTCATCCCGGTCTGGACCTTCCTGGGTCTGCCTTTCCTGATGGCCATGCTGGGGCAGACGCGCGGCTTTCTCACCACTGCCGCGACCTTTCACTGGGGCCTGGTGACCTGCGTCTACAACCTGGGTTTCGCCGCCTTCCTGATGCGCACGCCGGCCAGCGAACCCCTGCCGGCCGGGGCGGCTGGGTTGGTGTTCTTCCTGCTGCTGGTCACCGAGTTCAACGACGTGGCGCAATATGTGTTCGGCAAGCTGCTGGGCCGCCACAAGATCGCCCCCACCGTCAGCCCCAACAAGACCTTGGAAGGCTTCCTCGGCGGCTGGCTGGCGACAGTCCTGCTGATCTGGTTCGTCGGGCCGGTGTTCACCCCGCTGGCCGGGTTGGGCCTGCTGGTCGTCGCCGTGACCCTGCCGGTGGCGGGCTTCGCGGGCGATGTGACCATGAGCGCGGTCAAGCGGGACATCGGCGTCAAGGACACCTCCCACGCCATCCCCGGCCACGGCGGGGTGCTGGACCGCGCCGACAGCCTGACCTTCACCGCCCCGCTCTATTTCCATCTGCTGGCGCTGTTCGCCCTGGTGAAGTTCTGACCATGAAGGGCTGGTTGCGCTTCCTGTTGCTGATCCTGGTGGCCCGCCCCCTGGCGCTGTTCATGACGGGGGCCGATGTTTCGGGGCGCGAGCGCTTGCCGCTGAAGGGACCGGCGATCGTCGCGGCCAACCATTCCAGCCATGTCGACACCCTACTGCTGCTGGCGATCTTTCCCTCCCGAGCCCTGGCGCGGGTGCGGCCAGCGGCGGCGGCCGACTATTTCCTCAGGGACCCGGTGATCGGCTGGTTCTCGCGCCACGTGATCGGCATCGTGCCCGTGGCGCGGCGCAAGTTCGGGCGCGACGAGGACGTTCTCGCGCCCGCCCGCGCGGCCCTGGCGGCCGGCGACATCGTCGTGGTGTTTCCGGAAGGCACGCGGGGCGACGGCGAGGGCGACGAGGGCATGGGTCAGTTGAAGAGCGGCGTGGCGCGTCTGGCCGAGGCCTTTCCCGACGCGCCGGTGACGCCGGTCTGGATCCAGGGCGCCGGCCGCGTGCTGCCCAAGGGCGAGACCATCCCCGTGCCGCTGAACTGCGCGGTGCTGGTCGGCGAGCCCCTGGCCTGGGAGGGTGACCGCCACGCCTTCATGACCAAGCTGCGCTCGTCGCTGCTGGCCCTGAGGGCCGAAGCGCCGCCCCTTCGCTGGTCTTAGCCTAGGCGACAGCCACCTGGCTCCACCGCCGCAGCGGCGTCCAGCGGGCGGCGATCTCGGCCATGGCGACGTAGCCGGCCAGGATCAGCGGCGCGAGGATCAGTACTTCCAGCGGAAAGGCGTGCGGCGGCTCGGGCTTCAGCGACATCGGCTGCAGGAACAGCAGGATGAGAATGTTGTTGGCGGCGTGGGCGCCGATGGCGAACTCGATGCCGCCCAGGCGCAGAACGCTCCAGGCCAGGCCCACGCCCATCGCTGCGCGGATCAGGTTGGCGTCGAGATTGGGATCGAAATGCACGGCCGAGAACGCCGCCGCGCTGACGATCATCAGCACCCATGGCGAGCGTGTATAGGCGCCGAGCACCTTCACCATCCAGCCGCGGAACACCAGTTCCTCGGCCGCCGCCGCCAGCAGCAGCAGGACGACCGCGCCGACCGCATAGGCCGCGCGGCCCTCCAGGCTGGGACTGATGGTCAGGATCGGCGCGGTGATGGTCGCGGTCTTGGGATCCAGCGCCACCGACAGCAGCAGCAGCGGACCGATGCCCGCCGCGAACAGGGCCAGGCCTAGCAGCGTCAACCGCCAGCGGAAGCGGGGCGCGGCGGTGACGTAGGAGCGAAGCCGCCGATGATGCAAGCGCGCCGCGACGGCGGTGAAGGCGGCCGCCATGCCGCCATTGGTGGCCGCCAGCAGGGCCAGGACGAACATCACCAGCATGACGTCGCCGCCCAGCGGAACCCGACCGCGCAGGGCGTCCATCAACCGCGCCTCGCCCAGGCCCGCGCCGAACAGGAAAACCAGGAAGACCAAGAGTCCGGCGATCACGGCGTTCAGCAAGGCGGCCACGACGCCCAGCGGCAAGGTCAGCAAGACGCGGCTCACGCGCCGGTCGTCGGGGGTCAGGTCGTCCAGGAACGGTGACCGTTGAAGCTTTGCTAGCACCGTCATTCCCGTTCAAATCCTGGTTCACCGCTAGGCGTTCGCCGCGCGGGACGCAAGGCGCCCAACAGGCGACTTGCCGCGATGGCCGGAGCGCGGCACACATCGGTTCAAAGACGGGGCGCCCCATGACCAACATCGCAGACAAGGAAGAGCAGCACCTCCACCGTCTGATCCTGTTCTCGGACGCGGTGTTCGCCATCGCCATCACCCTGCTGGCTATCGAGATCCACCCACCCGAAGGCTGGGATGGCGAGGTCGGATCCTTCTTCCATCTAATGGCCGCCAAGCTGCAGTCTTATGCCGTTAGTTTCGCGACCATCGGCGTGCTGTGGATCAGCCACCGGCGAACCTTCTCCCGTCTGCGGCGCGCCGACGCCCTGCTGGACGTGCTGAACTTTCTGATGCTGGGGCTGGTGGCGCTGCTGCCCCTGGCGACGCAGCTGCTGTGGGGCGTGCACACGGCTGGGCCGCTGATCCTCTATGTCAGCCTGGTGGCTGTCATCGGCCTGACCCAGGGCCTCATCTGGACCCATGCGGCCTTCATCGGCAAGCTGGCAGAGCCGTTAGGCCTGGGCGTGCGGCTGTTCATCCTGCTGCGCGTGACGCTGCTGCCGGGCCTGTTTTGCGGCCTGTCGTTCCTCAGCCTCGGCACGCACACCCCCTGGGGGTTCCTGGGCATTGGGGCGATCAGCTTGGCCCTGGCCCTGATCGGCCGCCGCCTGCAGCCCAAGCCGGCGCCCCTGCCTTCCGAGGCCTAGGCATGCGCATCGTCTCCGGCCAGTATCGCGGCAAGGCCATCGCCACGCCGCCCGGCGCTGCCACGCGCCCCACCTCCGATCGAGCCCGCCAGGCGGTGTTCAACATCCTGGAGCACGCCGCCTGGGCTCCCGAGTTGCACGGCGCGCGGGTGATCGACCTGTTCGCAGGCTCCGGAGCCCTGGGCCTGGAGGCGATCTCGCGCGGCGCGGCCTTCTGCGTGTTCGTCGAGACCGACGACGCGGCGCGCGGCGCGATCCGCGAGAACATCGACGCCTTCGGCCTGTTCGGCCAGACCAAGGTCCACCGCCGCGACGCCGCCGATCTGGGCCTGCGCCCCGCCAGCGTCGGCGCGCCGTTCACGATCGCCTTTCTGGATCCGCCGTATGCCAAGGGCCTGGGCGAGAAGGCCTTGGCCGAACTGATCGCCGGCGACTGGCTGGCGCCTGGCGCCATCGTGATGTTCGAACGCGGCCGCGACGAACTCGACCCGGCGCCGCAAGGCTTCGAGCGGCTAGACGCGCGCGATTACGGCGCGGCGCGGGTGTTCTTCTTCCGACTGGCCTAAAGAACCGCCGGGGATATGGCCATGGGCATGTCCCCGGCCGCACCCCGGCCCAACCCTAGTTCTTGACCTTGGCCGGCGTGGTCTGGGTCACCTTCACCGGGGCGCCGTCGCCGCGGGCCCCGGCGACCAGGCTGGCGCAGTCGGCGTCCTTGGCGCCGCCGCCAGTGACGAAGGGGATGATCGCGGCCAGCGGGTTGACCAGCGTTCCCAGCACGGCGGCGATACCGCCTTGGGTCACCGCGCCGCTGGTGTCGAGCCCGACCTTGGGCGCCATGAACGGGCCCTTGATGTTGATCGGAATGAACAGCCGCACCAAGCGGGGCTTCTTGCTCTGGCCCTCGATGCGCAGGTCCAGCTTCTCGTTCTGCAGGTCGATCGTGCCCGTGCCCTTGGCCAGCACCACGCCGGTGTCGGCGACGATCTGGTTGGAGCGCATGATCCCGTCCTTGACCGTGAAGTCGGCGACGGCGCAGCGCACGCTGGTCTGGCGGTTGTCGCCCGACAGCAGCAGGATCAGGCCCTTGGAGGCGTTGACGCCCAGCAGCTCGGCGAAGGCCTGGCGCATCTCGCCCTTGGGCGACACAACCGTCACCTGACCATTGGCGCTGGACGCGGCGCGGTGCACCGAATTGCCGTAGCCGGTCAGCTTGGCGCGGGCCATCACCCCGCCCTCGATCGCCGGCTGCCCACCGCTCTTGATCGGAATGAAGTCCTCGAGCTTGGCGTTGGTCAGCCGCAGGTCGAGATCGGTGCGTGGCACCTTGGGATTGGCGTCGAGCCGGATCTTGCCGGCCAGATCGCCGCGCGAGAAGCTGAAGGCGATCGGGTCCAGGGTCAGCACGCCTTTGTCCAGCGTCAGGTCCAGGCGAACCTTCTTCAGCGGCAGGTTGGGCGCGTTCACGGCCAGGGCGCGGTACTTGACCTTGGCGTCCATGGCCTTGACGCGATCCACTTGCAGGGTGGCGTCGGGCAGAAGGCGTTGGGTGGCGTCGCGCTGTCCGGCCTCGACCTTCTGGCCGGCCGAGGCGGTCTCGCCCCTGCCCGTGGCCGGCGCGGCGCCGACCAGGCTGCCCAGGTCATCGAAGTCCAGCCGCTTGGACTGCAGGTCAGCCTCGAGATAGGGGCGTTCCTTGCCCATCAGCACGAACAGGTCGCCCGAGACGTCGCTGTCGCCGATGCGCCCGACAAGCTTTTGGAAATCGAAGCGCTCATCCTTGCGGCTGAGGTGGCCGCTGATCTTGTAGGGCGGGGTGTTGGGCAGGGTCAGGCCGGTGAGCGCGTACAGCCGGTTGAGGTCCGGACCCGAAACGCTGACCTGGGTTTCGAACCGTCCCAGGTCGAAGGGCTTGGTGATGTCACCCTTGGCGGTGACATGAGTCGGACCCGCATCGACCGTGGCGTCGAACGGATAGGGCCTGCGCGGCGAGATGTTGAGCAGCGGGCCGCCGGTGACCATGGCGGTGAACGGCGAGCGGTTCAGTTGGCCCTTGCCCTCCAGCACGAACTTGCCCCGCCCGTCGCCGGTCGCCTGTTCGTTGGAGCTGACCATGCCGTTGAAGAAGATGTCGCGCTGCTTGTCCTCGTAGCGAAGTTGGCCGTCATTGATGATGAAGTGCTGGATGGCCGGCAGCTTCAGCGGCTTTTTCGGGGCGTTGGGATTGCCGAACACCCAGTTGGCGCGGCCCGAGGCCTCGCGCAACAGGCGCACGTCGGGTCGATCGACGGCCAGAAGCGGCAGGATCACCTCGCCCTTCAGCAGGGGCAGGATCTTGATCTGCACCGCGATGCGGTCGACCTTGGCCATGGGCCGCCCGGCCTGATCCCCTGTCTTCGGCGCCCAATCGGGCTGGGCTACGCGCACGCCATAGGCCTCGACCTTGGGCGAGAACGACCAAGGGTGGACCCGCAGGTCGCCTTGGATGACCACTTCGCGGTTCAGCTGGGCCGAAGCCAATCGGCCCACCGCGCCTCGAAACCAGTTCCAATCGAAGAGGATCAGGAAGACGATGACGGCCGCGAACACCAGGGTCGCGGCGAGCATGCCGCGCCGCGCGCCAGGCGGCAGGCCGCGCCAATGCTTCACCGCCCTGTGATGCCAGGCGGGGTTTTGAGCGGACGTGATCGACGGCGTGGACAGGGCGGGAACCTCCGGTACCCGCCCACAACGCGCAGACGGGGGCCTTGTGTTCCGAACCCGCTCGAAAGCTGGCTTAGTAGACCAGCCTCAAGCTGCTGACGGCGACAGCCGCCAACACGAAAGCGACGATGGCGATAATCTCATATCGCTTGAAGAGCGGCCCGTTAGGCGATCGCATGATGGTAGTCCCCCCGTCCCGAATTGATGCGTCCAGTCCCCCCGGACGCAATCCTCGGGCCAAAAAATCGTGTTCCTATGGCTGCTTGCCTGGCCAGACCAGGAAGCCGTCGCCGTCGCGGCCCGCCACGCGGTAGCGACGATCGTTCGGCCCGGATCCCCACCCGGGCCGATATTCATAACCGTAGCGGCCGCCGCGTTCCGTCCGATTCTCGACGTTCAGCGGACGTCCATGCCCCCAACGATCGAAATCGCTCCAACCGCCGTCGCCTTCGCATTCCACCCGATCCCAACGATAGGCCCCGCCCGGACCGGTGACCCGGCGGGTGACGCATTCGCCCGAGCGCGTGTCGGGCGGCAATTGCTGGGGATCAAGGTAGAGGCCCGGCCGGTCCTGAGCCGTCGCGACGCCGGCGCCGAAAGCCGGCGCGGCGAGCAGCAACAGCGAAAGGACGAGGCGGCGCGACATGCGGAAACTCCAGAAAGTTAACAAATCAGAAGCGTAAGGGGCGCGCTCAGGATTTCATCCGCGACGCGAGCGTTGCCATGAGATTTCTCCCGGCCTAGCGTGCGATTAAACAGTTGTTTGAGGGCGATATGGCGATCGAGGCGGTGATCTGGGATTTCGGGGGCGTGTTCACCACGTCGCCCTTCGAGGCCTTCGCGCGGTTCGAGGCTCAGCGCGGCCTGCCCGAGAACTTCATCCGCCGGGTCAACGCCACCAACCCCGACACCAACGCCTGGGCGCTGTTCGAGCGTTCCGAAATCGACGCCCCCGCCTTCGACGCCCGGTTCCTGGAAGAATCCGCGCGCCTGGGCCACCCACTGGCCGGCGCCGAGGTGTTGCCGCTGCTGTCGGGCGACATCCGTCCACGCGTGGTGGCGGCGCTGAAGACCTGCAAGGCGTGCTTCAGGGTCGGCTGCATCACCAACAACGTGGTCACCGGCCATGGCGCGGGCATGTCGGGCTCGGCCGACAAGGCGGCGGCGGTGGCGCGGATCATCGCTGAATTCGAGGTGGTGCTGGAAAGCTCGAAGGTCGGGGTGCGCAAGCCCGATCCGCGCATCTACCAGATGATGTGCGAGGCGCTCGGCGTCGCGCCGGAAAACTGCGTCTATCTCGACGACCTGGGGGTCAACTGCAAGCCGGCGGCAGCCTTGGGCATGACCGCGATCAAGGTCGCTACGGAAGACCAGGCGTTGGCGGACCTTGCGGCGGCGACCGGTTTGGCGTTCTGACTGGGGAAAGCCTTCCGCAGGAGCCGCCATGTCCCGCCCCGCCAAGATCGGCGCGCCCGCCGCCCTCGCCCAACTGGAGGGCTGGGCCACCGTGTCCGACAAGGATGCGATCAGCAAGACCTTCCGGTTCGCGGACTTCAACGCCGCCTTCGGCTTCATGACCCGCGTGGCCCTGCTGGCCGACAAGCTCGACCACCATCCCGAATGGTTCAATGTCTACAACCGGGTCGAGGTGGTGCTCACCACCCACGACGCCGACGGGGTCAGCGACCTGGACGTGACGATGGCCCGGTTCATGGACGAGATCGCCGGCTGAGTTCCTCCCTCTGTGGGGGAGGTGATCGCGAAGCGATCGGTGGGGGAGTTCTGGGATCGAAGCTCGTCGGCCTTGCGGCCTGCCAATCGCTTCCCCCTCCGTCGGCTGCGCCGACACCTGCCTCACAGGGGGAGGACTTGCGTTTCCCCCTTCCTCCAGCCGCCCATCCGGTTCAAACTATCGTTTGAATTATAATCGGGAGGACGCCGAATGGCGCAGAGCACGGGCCGGGTCGCCGGCAAGAAGGCCTTCATCACGGGCGGCGCCCAAGGCCTGGGCGCGGCGGCGGCGCGGCTGCTGGCCGAGCACGGGGCCAAGGTGGCCGTGGCCGACATCAATTTCTCCGGCGTCCAGGCCGTGGCCGACGAGTTGAACGCCGCCCACGGCGCGGGCACGGCCTTCGCCTATGAGCTGGACGTCACCCAGGAAGACCAGTGGATCGAGGTTCTGGCACAGGCGGCCGAGGCGATGGGTGGCCTGTCGGTGCTGGTCAACAACGCCGGCATCGGCGGCGATGGCCCCATCGAGAGCCTTGATTTCGGGCTCTGGAAAAAGGTGATGTCGGTCAATGTCGACTCGGTGTTCCTGGGCGCCAAGCACGCCCTGACCCACATGCGGGCCCACCAGCCGGGCTCGATCATCAACCTCTCATCGATCGCCGGCCTGATCGCCAACGGCAATTCGCCGGCCTACAACGCTTCCAAGGCGGCGGTTTGGCTGCTCAGCAAGAACATCGCCCTCTACTGCGCCAAGCAGGGGCTGAACATTCGATCCAACTCGATCCACCCGACCTTCATCGACACGCCGATCCTGGATGGCTTCACAGCGCGGTTCGGCAAGGAGGAGGCCCATGCCAAGCTGGCGCGGCAGGTGCCGCTGGGCCGCATCGGCGAGCCGCTGGATATCGCTAACGCCGTGCTCTATTTGGCGAGCGACGAGAGCAAGTTCATGACCGGCGCGGAGATCAAGGTCGACGGCGGCATTTCGGCGATGTGAGCCATACGATTGGGGACATGCGCGTGCGCATGTCCCCATCAGCAGTCACCGCGGCGCGCGCTTGGCCAGGATGCGCTGCAGGGTCCGGCGGTGCATGTTGAGGCGGCGGGCGGTCTCGGAGACATTGTGGCCGCACATCTCGTAGACGCGCTGGATGTGCTCCCAACGGACGCGGTCGGCGCTCATCGGGTTTTCCGGCGGGGTTGGGGCGTCGCCCTTGGCGGCCAGCAGGGCGCGGGCCACGTCGTCGGCGTCGGCGGGCTTGGAAAGGTAGTCGATCACCCCGGCCTTCACCGCCGCCACGGCGGTTGCGATGTTGCCATAGCCCGTCAGCATGATGACCTTGGCGTCGGGGCGCGCATCGCGCACGGCTTCCACGACTTTCAAACCGGTGCCGTCCTCAAGACGCATGTCGAGAACCGCGTGGGCGGGAGCATGACTTCGTAGAGAACTCATGGCTTCGGCGACCGAAGCACAGAGTGTCACCGAAAATCCGCGTTGCTCCAGCGCCCGGCCTAAACGCGTCCGGAGAGGCGCGTCGTCGTCGAGCAGGAGCAGGGACTTGTCCGGCAAGGCCGCAACCAGTTCTACGATATCCGCCATGAACTCAGCGCCTCCCCGCGCCAATACTTAACCTGAACCCCCGGGGGTCATCATGTCGCCCGATTCCATTGGACCGCAAGCGTTTCATGCTCATACGCCCACGAAGCCCGGCGCTTCCAGCGCCGATCGCGGCCAGCGCGCCGCCACAACCGCGCCGCCACGCCGTCCATTCCTGAAATCCACGGTGGCGCCGGTTCGTTCCAGCAGGGTCTTGGCGATGAAGAAGCCCAGTCCCATGCCGATATGGCCGGTGCGCGAGCCCTCCGCTCCGGGGCGCGAGGTCACATAGGGTTCGCCCAGCTTGGCCAGCACCTCGGGCGAGAAGCCGGGACCGTCGTCACGCACCTCGATGACCACGGCGCGGGCGTCGAAACGCGCGATGACGATCACCTCCGCGCGGGCGAAGTCGACGGCGTTCTCGACGATCGAGGTCAGGGCATGGATCACCTCGGCCCGCCGCCAAATGTCGGGCGCCGCCTCGCCGGACGGGCCATTGACCACGGCCTCGACGCGGACGCCGTGGATCATGTGCGGCTCGATGGTCTCTTGGACCAACTGGACCAGGCTCATCCGCTCGTGCACGGCGTCCTTGGCCTCGGGCATCTCGGTCAGGCGCTGCAGGATTTCGCGGCAGCGGGCGGCCTGGCCGATCATCAGCTCGGCGTCCTCGCGGGTCTGCTCGTCGGGGGCGTTGCGGACCATCTCGCGGGCGACGACCGAGATGGTGGCTAGCGGCGTGCCGAGCTCGTGGGCGGCGGCGGCGGCCAGGGCGCCCAGGGCCGACAGCCGCTGCTCGCGGGCCAACACCGTCTCGGTGACATTGAGCGCCAGTTCCATCCGCGCTGATTCCGTCGCCGCCTGCCAGGCATAGGCGCCGGTCAGGGCGATGCCGAGCACCCGCGACAGCACGATGGTCATCATGGTCAGCATGCCGGGCATGGGGCCGGGACCCGCGGCCGAACGATAGGGCAGGGGCAGATGGACGACGGCCAGCACCAGACAGGCCGCCACCGCCAGCGCCCCCATCGCCGCGGCGAACCGGGCCGGCAGGGTGGCGGCCGCCAGGGTCACGGGGGCGATCAGCAGCAGGGAGAATGGATTGATGATCCCGCCGGTCAGATAGAGCATGCCCGTCAGTTGCAGGATGTCGAAGGCGATCTGGGCCGTCGCCTCGCCCTCGCGGGCCATCCGTTGCCCCCCGAACGCCAAGCCGATCAGCACGTTAAGCCAGGCCGACAAGGCGATCAGCGAGAAGCACAGGGTGTAGGGAATCTTCAGGTCCAGACCCGGCCCCGCCACCAACACGGCGATCGTCTGGCCCGCCACCATCAGCCAGCGTTGGGCGATCAGGGTGCGAACCCTCAGGCGCCCACGACGCAGCCCCGGTCCCGCCCAGGACCAGTCCTCGTCTTGCGCCGTCTCCCCGTCGGGCCTATCGAGCCCCGTCCGCGGCGAACTGTGCGGCGCGTTCCTGAACGAAGCGTCTGCCATGTCGCACCATAGGGCCAGACTTTCCCGTCTGGCGAGAACGAAAGGTTCGAGAGCCGATGCCGCGTCATCGCGTAGTCGCCATTCTGGCCGCCATGGCCGCTGTCCTGATCGCCGGAACGCTGATCGTCGGCGCCGGGATGTTCAAGCGCCAGCCTCAACCGGCGCTGATCGGCGGCCCGTTCCAATTGGTCGACCAAGACGGCCAACCGGTCACCGAGAAGGTGCTGAACGGCCAGTGGAACGCGGTGTTCTTCGGCTTTACCTACTGCCCCGACGTCTGCCCCGGCACGCTGCAGGCCCTGGCGACGGCCAGCGACCAGTTGGGTCCCAAGGCCAAGGACCTGAGGATCGTCTTCGTCTCGGTGGACCCGGCGCGCGACACACCCCAGCAGATGAAGGCCTATCTGTCGGCCGACTACCTGCCCAGGAACACCCTGGGCCTAACCGGCACGCCGGAGCAGACCGCCGCCGCCGCCAAGGCCTACCGCGTCTATTCCAAGAAGGTCGGCGACGGGCCGGACTACACGGTCGATCACACGACGGTGATTTATCTGGTCGATCCCAAGGGCCGCTTCGTCAAGCCGCTGGCCTATGGGCTGCCCCCCGAGGAGATCGCCCGGCAGATCAAGGACGCCATGGCGGGCAGATAAAACGCCGCGGCCCTGCAGCGCTACCGGAAGGCTGTACTTTCTTAGGGTGCGGCGTGTTATGTTGCGTTGCAACATATTGGATGCGCCATGCTGTACGCCCTGCACGAGGCAAATTTTTACGCCTCCACGCCCCTCCGTATGGCGGCTCGCGCCGCCCGCGATTTCTGGGGCTCGCCGCTGAACCCGGCGGCGAATAGCGATGTCGGCCGGCGTCTCCACGCCGGAGCCGACCTGTTTTCCAACGTCACCCGTCGCTATGGCAAGCCGGCCTGGAACATCGACAGCATCAAGGTCGGCCAGGTCGATGTGCGGGTGCGGCCCACCGTGGTCTGGGAGAGCCCCTGGGCGCGGCTGATCCAGTTCGACCGCGACATGTCCGACATGCGCCGGGCCGGCAAGTTCAGCCTCGATCCCGCCGTGCTGATCGTCGCGCCCCTCTCCGGTCACTACGCGACCCTGTTGCGGGGTACGGTCGAGGCTTTCCTGCCCGACCACGCGGTATTCGTCGTCGACTGGATCAACGCCCGCGAGGTCTCGGTGCTCGAGGGCAGGTTCGACTTCCACGACTATATCGACCACATCCGCCAGATGCTGGCGGTGCTGGGTCCGCGCCCCAATGTGGTGGCCGTCTGCCAGCCCGGTCCAGCCGTCCTGGCCGCCGCGGCCCTGATGGCCGAGGACAACGACCCTTCGCGCCCGGCCAGCATGACCTTCATGGGCTCGCCGATCGACGCGCGACTCTCTCCCACGGTGACGAACAATCTCGCCGAGGAAAAGCCCTTCGCCTGGTTCCAGTCCAACATGATCTACACCGTGCCGCCGCCCTATCCGGGCATGGGCCGGCGCGTCTATCCGGGCTTCGTACAGCTGGCCAGCTTCATGAGCATGAATAAGGCCAAGCACCAGGAAGCCCACCAGCGCTATTTCCAGGACCTGGTGAAGGGCGACGGCGACAGCGCCGACAAGCACCTGGAATTCTACGACGAATATCTGTCGGTGCTGGACCTGACCGAGGAATTCTACCTGCAGACCATCGACATCGTCTTCCAGCAGCACCTGCTGCCCAAGGGCGAGCTGATGCATCGCGGCCGCTTGGTGAAGCCCGAGGCGATCACCGACATCGGCCTGATGACCGTCGAGGGCGAGAACGACGACATTTCCGGCATCGGTCAGACCCAGGCGGCCCACGGCCTGTGCTCGGGGCTGTCGGACGATCAGAAGGAAGACTACGTCCAGCCCAATGTCGGCCATTACGGCGTGTTCAACGGCCGGCGGTTCCGCGAGGAAATCTATCCCCGCGTCCGCGACTTCATCCGCAAGAGCGACCCGAATTTCAACATTTGAGGCGTCTTTGTCTCCGGCGCCGCCCCTCCCCCGCCTTCCCGGCGAAGGCCGGGGCCCAGATGAAACCCACGAGCCGCTCTGGATGAATCTGGGTTCCGGCCTTCGCCGGGAAGACGGATTCGAGTGCGCTTGGCGCTTCCCAATGTGTAGTCCCAGCTTGTCGCCAGCCTTGCGTGACGTACCGCGACGGGCGATCTAGAGGACATGAATCTCTTCCGCCCGCAGCGCTATGCCGACGGTGACCGGCTGGACGTGCGCGGCTGCGCGGTGCGGCTTAAGGTTGATGGCCGGGCCCGGCGGGTGTCGCTGCGGGTCGATCGCGCCAAGTCCGAGGTGGTGGCCCTGGCTCCCACCCCGCGCCGCCTGACCGAGGCCGTGGCCTTCGCCCACGAGAAGGCCGAGTGGATCGCCGGCCAGCTGGCCGCCCTGCCCACCCGCCAGGTGGTCGCGCCGGGCGGCGTGTTGCGCCTATTGGACCGGCCCTACCGACTTGAGGTCGGCTCTGGCCGGCCGAAAATGACCGACGACGCCCTGATCGCCCCTGACGACAGCACATGGTCGCTGCGCATTCTCCGCTTGGCCAAGCGCGAGGCCCTGACCCGGCTGACCGAACGCACCGCCCACCACGCCGCCGCCCTGAACCGCCCCATGCCCTCGGTGGCCGTCGCCGACCCCAAGGCTCGCTGGGGGTCCTGCCGGCCGGCCAGGCCCGGAACCCCGGCCGCGATCCGCTATAGCTGGCGGCTGGTGCTAGCGCCGTTCGACGTGGCCGATTACGTCGTCGCCCATGAATGCGCTCACCTGATCGAAGCCAATCACGGGCCTCGGTTCTGGGCCCTGTGCGGTCAACTGGCCGGCGATCCGGCCCCCCACCGGGCCTGGCTGCGAGCTCATGCGGCGGAGCTTCACGCGATCTCGGCTTAGGGCGCGAGGGGCTTGGGCGCGCGCAGCTGGGGACATGCACTCATGCCCCGGCCTTGGCCGGGTTGCAGTGGCTTGGCCGTGAGTGCGTGTCCCCATCTTCGCCCGCTGCGTTGGTGGTTGAAGCAGGGATAGTCTTTAAGCGTCCGGGATGACGGTGAGGACACGCACTCACCCCACCGTCCCGACAGGTTTTGACAGGTCGTGGAATGAGTGAATGTCCCCGGCGGGGATCGCCGTCGCGCCATCCCCACAATCGCAACCTCAAACTCCGGCAACTTCAACGCCCAAAAAAATAACCAGCGTCACAACCGCTGGCGCACTCAAACCTCCCGTATGCTGATCTCACCTCGTCGCGGGGGAAGGGCGCATGGCCAGCGACCGATGCGGCGGCGGGGGGCGATCGAGCGGGACTGGGCTGGAGGGAGTTACTCCAGCGTGTCCGGGGAGCCTGGCGTTGTAGGCCCCGCCCGCCGTCGGCGTCGACGGGGAACAAGCGTGCGTGTCCATTGATCCGCGCCCTCGTCACCCGTTTGGACCGGAAACGGTTCACACCGGATTCGGCTAAGTCTCAACAGGGCTGCCCACCGGACGCGGACGGATAACGATGGCGCGGAGCGATCGCCTTCGTCGAAACGGCACACTGTTCAAAACACTCCGGACGTCGTCCGGCGCTCCGCGACACTTTTCAACCGCTCACAGCCAGATTGGCGTGGGACCACACACTTGTCACCAAGCCCCGGCGCGTTTCAAACTTGACGCGGTCGTCACTTTTAATTTGACCCCGCCCGCCCTTTGAGTTGACAGTGTTCAGATAGGCCAGAGACCCGCGTCAGACGGGCCCTGTCCAGCCCCTTAGGCGAGGAGCCCCCCATGACGGACAAGAACATCACCAAGGACGCCATGTACGACGCGGTGGCGCCGGACGACTTCGAGTCGATGCTCGAGCTGGACCGCTACAACAACCGCTCCACGGCCTTCGACAAGATCATCTCCGCGACCCACGACCACTTCTGGGACCCGCTGGACAAGGCCTATATCGATTTCGACGAGCCGTTCGACATGGAGAACCAGGCCCTGGTTCCCGAGGAGCTGGTCATCGCCCTGTCCACCGACTACGTCTCCAACCACCTGTCCGATCCCAAGCAGCGCATCCGCTTCATCAACCAGTCGGTGCTGCGCAGCTTCTCTTCGATCCTGCATGGTGAGCAGGGCGCTCTGAACCTGTCGGCCTCGCTGTGCCACGTGCTGAAGGACCAGGGCGCCCAGGAATACGCCGCCAACCAGACCCGCGAAGAGGCCCGTCACGTCACGGCCTTCGCCAAGTACATCAAGGCCCGCTGGGGCAAGCCGGTCGAGTGCGGCCCGGCCCTGAAGACCCTGCTGATCGAGATCATCGGCGCGCCGGAGGTCTACAAGAAGATCATCGGCATGCAGATGCTGGTCGAGGGCCTGGCCATGGGCGCCTTCGCCACCTTCTACAACCAGATTAACGATCCGGTCGGCAAGAAGATGTTGCAGCTGGTGATGACCGACGAGGCCTTCCACCACAAGTTCGGCAAGATCTGGGCTGACCGCACCGTCCCCAAGCTGAGCCCCGAGGAGCACGCGATCATCGAGGACTGGGCGGCGCACTGCTTCCAGACCCTGCTGTTCAACCTGGTCTCGCCGCACCAGCAGCTCGATCTCTACGCCGAGTTCGGGCTTGATCCCGACAAGGTGGTCGAGGAGTACGGGAAGATCATGACCGACGATGTCCGTCGCGAGGCCATGAAGGAGCAGACCAACATCTTCCGGGTGCTGGTCAAGACGCTGTTGAACGCCGGCATCATCACCGAACGCACCAAGGCGTTCTACGCGATGTATGTCGATATCGATGAGCTGAAGTCCGAAGGCGACCGGATGGTCGGCGACGACATCGCCGAGGAGGGCATCCGCCACCTGCAGGCCATCAACTTCCGGGATCGGCCCTCTGCCCCTGTGACCATCGCCGCCGAATAGGGTCCTCGGTTTGTTTCTCAGCGCCTCGACGGGGAACCCCGGCGAGGCGCTTTGCGTTTATGGCGTCTTGTGAGGCAAGGTGGCGACATGCGCATCCGATCGTTCGTTCTGGCCGCGACCCTGGTCGCGACACTCGCCCCGAGTCTGGCGCCCAGCCTGGCGCTCGCGGCCGCCCAGCCACCTTCCAAGCCGGTTTCGGCGGCCTTCTACACCGGAAAATGGTACGAGGTCGCCCGCACGCCCAATGCGGGCCAGCGCGATTGCCAGGCCGCCACCACCCAGTTCACTGACAAGGGCGCCGAGGGCTTCACGGTCGTCCAGATCTGCCATAAGGGCAGCGCTTCCGGGCCGCCTAAGACCTTCAACACCACGGGCAAGATCGCCGCCGGAAGCCAGAACGCCAAGTTCAGGATGAGCTTCCTGGGAGGGCTGAAGAAGCAGGAATACTGGGTTCTGGACCGGGCCGGCGACCAGTCCTGGGCGATCATGGCCACGCCGGGCGGCAACTTCGTCTGGCTTCTGTCGCGCGACGCCGTGATGAGCCCAGCCGCCAGGGCCACCGCCTTGGCGAGGGTCAAGGCCCTGGGCTACGCCAAGCTGGAATTCCCCAAGCAGCCGCCGGCCTGAGGTCGCTGATGACCCGCCGCCTCCTCGGCTTCGCCGCCGTTCTCTTGACCGCGATCGGTCTCGTCGCCTGCGTGGCCGGCCCCAGCGGTAACAGGAACCCGCCCCAGCCCGCCAAGGCCGTGGATCTCGATCGCTATGCCGGCCGCTGGTATGAGGCGGCCCGCTACGACATGCGATTCGAGAAGGGCTGCGACGGGGTCACGGCCGACTATTCCAAACGCCCCGACGGCCTGATCCGGGTGGTCAACACCTGCCACCAGGGCGGGCCGACCGGACCGGTCAAGGTCAGCGAGGGCAAGGCCAAGGTCGTCGACGCGACTCGCCAAGCCAAGCTGAAGGTCTCGTTCTTCGGCCCGTTCTATGTCGGCGACTACTGGGTGCTCGATCACGCCGAAGACTACAGCTGGTCGATCGTCGGCGAGGGCTCCGGCAAGTATCTGTGGCTGTTGACGCGCAAGCCGCCGACACCGACGGAGCTCAAGACCCTGACCAACCGGGCTCGCGCAATGGGCTACGACACGACGATGCTACGCGTGACGCAGCACACATCTTGATTTGTACGGAATTTTGTACATATTGGTCATCGTCGATCATGGAGGATCGCGATGGACGTGCTCAGCTACTCCGACACCCGCGCCAATCTCAAAGAGGTCATGGACCGTGTCGTCGATGACCGCGCTCCAGTCGTGGTCACCCGCCAGAAGGCCGAGTCCGTCGTCATGGTTTCGCTGTCGGACTGGCACGCGATGGAAGAAACGATCCACCTCTTCTCGTCGTCGACCAATGCCGAACGCCTGCGTAGGTCGATCGCCCAGCTGGAGAGTGGGCAAGGATCTGAGCGGACGCTGATCGAGCTGTGAAGCTCGTCTTTTCGCAGGATGCCTGGGAAGACTATCTGCATTGGCAGGCCACTGATCAGGCTGTGGTGGATCGTGTGAACGCCCTAATCAAGGAATGTTCCCGCATGCCGTTCAAGGGCACGGGCAAGCCTGAGCCGCTCAAGGGCGACCTGAAGGGCTGGTGGTCGCGGCGCATCACGCTAGAGGACAGGCTGGTTTATCGCGTGGCCGGTTCAGGCGAAGACCAGAGGCTGGAAATCGCCCAATGCCGTTACCACTATTGACCCCCTTGAAACCCGAACAAAGCTGGAACATGGTTCCGGCATGGACGTCGTCATCGACCTTCGGCCTTCACGGCCTCAGACCACCGACCTGGTGACGCGGGGCGCGGCGCGGTTCCTGGTGTCGCTGGGCTATGCGCCCCTGGCCGAGGTGACCCTGCCCAATGGCCGGCGGGCCGACCTGATGGCGCTGGGCCGCAAGGGCGACGTGCTGATCATCGAGGTGAAGTCCGGGCTGGAGGACTTCCGCATCGACCGCAAATGGCCGGAATACGCGCCCTATTGCGACGCCTTCTATTTTGCGGTCGCGCCGAATTTTCCTGAAGGAATTCTGCCCGACGATCCAGGTCTGATCGTCGCCGACGGCTTTGGTGGGGCCGTGGTGCGCGAGGCTCCGGTCACGCCGCTGGCACCGCCGCGCCGCAAGGCGCTCACCCTGGCCTTCGCAAGGATGGCGGCGCTGCGTGCCGCCGGTGTCAATGCCGAGCGCCTCGCCCTCTAACTTGGCGCTCCCGGCCTAACGGTCGAAATTACGGGCGAGCAGGAACCCAAACACCAGGCCGGCGACGAAGGTCCCCACAGCCAGGGCGACAGGGCGCTCTTCGGCGACCACATGGGCCGCCTGGGCTTTTTCAAGAGTCCAGGTCTTGCCGATCTCGGCCTTCTCGCCGACGAACTCGGCGGCGACATGGGCCTTCTCGGTGACGGTCTCGACGGCCTTGTCCACGGCGGCCTTGGCGCGCTTGGCGCCGGTCTTGGCCGTGGTCTTCGGGGCTGGAGCCTTGATCGTGAAGTCGGTCATACGAAATCCCACGGGGAGGAGAGCTGAAAGACGTAACGCGCCGGAAGGCAAATCGTTTCGGCCAGGCAACCCGCCAGCCTAGTTGTCGCGCACCACCTTGAGCACGCTATCGCCATAACGGTCCAGCTTGCCCTGGCCAACGCCGCCGGCCTTGGCCAGGGCGCCTAGCGTGCCGGGGCGGGCGGCGGCGATCTCGGCCAGGGTGGCGTCGTGGAAGATCACATAGGGCGGCACGTGCTGCAATTGGGCCGCCTCGCGACGCCAGGATCGCAGGGCCTCGAACACAGCCTGGTCCTCGAGCGGCACGGTCAGGGCCTGGCGTTTGCGGGCCGTCTTGCCCGCCGCCGCGCCGCCGGCGCGGCCAGGCGCCTCGGCGGTGGCAGGCTGCTGGCGCAGGGAGACCAGCCGTTCGCCACGATAGACCTGGCGCACCCCCTCGCCGTCGCCCAGACCGATCAACGGCCGGCCGTCATTGGGATCCTCGCGCAGCAGGCCCTCGAACACCAAGGTGTCGAGCAGCTCGCGCCAGCCTTGCGGGCTGAATTCCTTGCCGATGCCGAAGGTCGACATCTGGGCCTCGGCCTGGGTGACGTCCTTGGTCTTGCCCAGCAGGTGGTCGATCAACCGGCCGCGCCCGAACCGGCCGCCCATGCGGTGGGCCGCCGACAAGGCCTTCTGGGCGGCCTGGGTCGCATCCACGCCAGTGGGGGGCGAAACGCAGATGTCGCAGACGCCGCAACGCTCGACCCCCTCCTCGCCGAAATAGCGGCGAACGGCGGCGGCGCGGCAGGTGACGCCCTCAAGCATGGCGTAGAACTGCCGCAGCTTGCGCAGTTGCACCGCCTTGACCTCGTCGGGCGCGCTCTGGCCGTCGATGCGGCGCACGGCCCAGGCCAGGTCTGCGGAGCTATAGAGGGTAATGCCCTCGGCCGGCTGGCGGTCGCGGCCGGCCCGGCCGATCTCCTGCCAATAGGCCTCTATGGCGGCCGGCGGATCGGCGTGGATCACGAAGCGGACGTCCGGCTTGTCGACGCCCATGCCAAAGGCGATGGTCGCGACCATCACCGCCTCGTCGGCCTCCAGGAACTCCTCCAGCCGGCGAGCCCGGACGGTCCTGTCGAGGCCGGCATGGTAGGCCAGGGCTGGAATGCCCTCGGCGATCAGCTTCTCGGCCAGCTTCTCGGTGGAGTCGCGGCTGCCGGCATAGACCACGCCGGCCCGGTTGGGCCGCTCGGTGACCAGTTCGATGACCCGCTCGTGG
The DNA here is from genome assembly GCF_049896225.1 of Caulobacter sp. DWR3-1-2. Lineage (NCBI taxonomy): Bacteria > Pseudomonadati > Pseudomonadota > Alphaproteobacteria > Caulobacterales > Caulobacteraceae > Caulobacter > Caulobacter sp. DWR3-1-2. The sequence continues at coordinate 117,131 of NZ_JAFCTW010000005.1, forward strand.
CCCTTGCCCTTCTTGCGTTCAGCATTGAGGGCCAGTTCGTGGCGGGCGAAGCTGTCGACGAACTCGGCCGCGCCCTGCAGGCGTAGTTCGCTGCGGATATCGTCGCGGGTCCGGGCGTCGGCGGTGGCGGTGACCGCCAGGCGCGGGGCATGGGGGAAGACCTCGGCCAGGCGACCCAGCATGCGGTATTCGGGCCGGAAGTCGTGACCCCACTGGCTGACGCAGTGGGCCTCGTCGACGGCGACCAGCGACAGGGCCAGGCGCGACAGCCGCTCCAGCATCGACGGCTGCATCAGGCCTTCGGGCGACAGATACAGCAAGTCCAGCACGCCGGCGTCAATCCGCCGCCAGATTTCGGTTCGCTCGGCCGGCAAGGTGTTGCTGTCCAGCCGCTCGGCGGCGACCCCGGCCTGTTGCAGCCCGGCTACCTGGTCGGCCATCAGGGCGATCAGCGGCGAGACCACCAGGCCCAGGCCCGGACGGATCAGGGCGGGGATCTGGTAGCACAGGCTCTTGCCGCCGCCGGTTGGCAGCACGGCCAAGGCGCTGCGGCCCTCCAGCAGTTCGGTGATCACCCCGGCTTGCAGGCCGCGGAACTCGGCATGGCCGAAGGTGCGGCGCAAGACCTCGCGAGCCGCCTCGATCGAGGGCGGCGGCCCAGGGGAATAGCGGTCGAAACTTGAGTCAGGCTGATCGTACACGAGCGTGTTCTGACAGCGCCCGGCCACAAGGCCAAGCGCGGCGCCACGATCTAGCCCCGGAAATTGGCTCAAAAGCCGACATCGGCTTCAACGGCCCTGCAAAGCGCCTCATTATCCTGGTTTCAGCGCGATCGGAAGCTGAAACGAACCATGAACACGCTTGCGCCGCAAGATGGGGAAGGCGGCGTTCATGCCTCGTCAATCTTGTCGCGCGTTCTGTGAGCTTCGGTTAAACGGATTTCGGCGCGACCTCGGGACACCCGCGCCTTTCGGGAACAGGACGACATGGCCAACGGTACCTTCGGCGGGAACAGGCCGGCGAAGCCGCAGCGCACGCCTCTGCAGGCGCTGCTGTATTGGACGATCGTGCTCGGCGTCTGGGGCCTGATCTTCGTGGTCGCCTTTTTCGCGGTATTCGCCAGCGACCTGCCCGACACCTCCAAGCTTTACGACGTCAAACGCCAGCCTTCGATCAACTATCTGGATCGCTCCGGCGCCCTGCTGGCCGTTCGCGGCAGCCAATATGCGCCGCCCGTCGATCTGGACGCCCTACCGCCCTATGTGCCGGCCGCTTTCGTGGCGATCGAGGACCGCCAGTTCTACCACCACATCGGCTTCAATCCCTGGGGCATCGGCCGCTCGATCATCTGGAACATCAGCCATCGTGGCGGCCCGCAGCGCGGCGGCTCGACCATCACCCAGCAGCTGGCCAAGAACCTGTTCCTCAGCCCCGCCCAGAACTATCGCCGCAAGGCCCAGGAGTTGATCCTGGCCGTCTGGCTGGAGCTGAAGTTCAGCAAGAAGCAGATCCTGGCACTCTACATGAACCGGGTCTATTTCGGGGCCGGGGCCTATGGCATCGAGGCCGCCTCGCAGCGCTATTTCAACAAGCCCGCCTCACAACTGACCGTGGGCGAGGCCGCCTTGCTGGCCGGACTGATGAAGGCGCCCGCCCGCTATTCGCCGGTCTCGGCCAGCGACCGCGCGGCTCGCCGCGCCACCATAGTGCTCGACGAGATGGTGCGGATGCGGGCGATCACCGCCGAACAGCGCGACCAGGCCTTCGCCGAACCCGTGCGGGTCTCGGCGACCCTGGCCAATCAGCGCGCCCAATATTTCACCGACTATGTCGACGCCCAGGTCCGCTCGCTGGTCGGCGAACCGACCGAGGACCTGGTCGTCGAGACCACCCTGGACCTGCCGATCCAGGTGGCGGCCGAGCGTTCGGTGCAACTGGGCGTCGAGGGTCATAAGGCTCAGGGTGTGCAGCAGGCGGCCCTTGTGGCCATCGACGGCGAGGGACGCATCCGGGCCTATGTCGGCGGCGTCGACTACAGCGAGAGCCAGTTCGATCGCGCGACCAGCGCCCGCCGCCAGGCCGGCTCGGCCTTCAAGCCGTTCGTCTATCTCACCGCCATGGACCAGGGCCGCAATCCCAGCGTCGTGGTCAATGACGAGCCGGTGAAGATCGGCACGTGGGAGCCCAAGAACTACACCAACAAGTATCTGGGCCAGATGACCCTGCAGACGGCCCTGGCCCAATCGATCAACACCGTCGCCGCGCGCCTGGCCAATGAGGTCGGCACCAGCAACGTCGCCGCCACCGCCCGCCGCCTGGGGATCACCAGCAAGATCCAGCTCGACCCGTCCATGGCCTTGGGCGCGGTTGAGGTCAGCCCGATGGAGATGGCCCAGGCCTACGCCCCGTTCTCGAACGGCGGCTTCCTGGCCAAGGGCTACGGCATCGAGCGCATCCGCACCACCAGCGGCAAGGTTCTGTACGACCACAGTGTCGACAAGGGCCAGCGCCCGGCGGTCATCGGCTCGCCGTCACTGCAATATATGAACCAGATGATGCGCCAGGTCGTGGCCTCGGGCACCGGGGCGCGGGCCAAGGTCGCCAGCTACGACATCGCCGGCAAGACCGGCACCACCAGCGACTACAAGGACGCCTGGTTCGTCGGCTATACCGGCGGCTTCGTCACTGCGGTATGGACCGGCAAGGACGACAATACCCCGATGAAGAAGGTCACCGGCGGCGGCGCGCCGGCCGAGATCTGGAAGACCTTCATGAGCGCCGCCCTGCCGCGCCTGAAGGCCACCCCGATCCCCGGCGGCGTCGTCGAGCCCCCGGCCCCAGTCACCGACGACCCGATCGGAGACATACTGACGGGTCCGGGGACGCCGCAGGGTCCGGCGGCCGAGACCCCGGCTCCCGGCACGCCCCCGCCGGAGCAGCTGCCTTATTGAGGCTAGCGCGCATTCGTCGCCGCCACACGAAGGCTATGACGTCGCAAGCCTCATTTTGATGCGCCAGCAGCCTTGGCTTCGTCGCGCCCGATCACAGGGTTGCACGAGGGGGATGGAGGAACGTTGAGCTACCTGTGCTCCAGGTACGGCGCCTTCGCGTCGGCCCGGATCAGGCCCTTGGTCGCGTCGCCGACACCAATCAGCACGAACTGCACCGCCAGGGCGCAGAGGATCAGGCCCAGCACCCGCACCACGATGCTCATGCCGATCCGGCCCAGCACCCGGCTGATGATCGGCGAGGCCCAGAAGACGGCGACCAGCACCACCGACACCGCCGCGATCACCGCGCAGCCGATCGCCATGCCCGCCAGGCCAAAGCTCTTGGCCTCGCTGGCATAGATGATCACCGTCGAGATCGCGCCCGGCCCGATCAGCAGCGGCATGGCGAAGGGCACGATCAACCGCTCGAACCGCTGCTTGGCATAGACCCGCGCCGACTGGCCCTCAATGCCCTCGGCCGCGTCGGCGAACATGGTGGTGAAGTCGTCGCGCACCATGTCGAGCCCGAGGATGAACAGGATGATGCCGCCGGCGATGCGGAAGGCCGGCATCGAGATGCCGAAGAACTCCAGCAAGGACACCCCGGTGAAATAGAAGAATATCAGGAAAGCGGCGACGAACAGGCCGATATAGAGCGCCACCATTCGCCGGCCGGCTCCGGCCGCGCCCAGGGTGGCGGCGGCGAACAGCGGCACGTTGCCGATCGGGTCGATCAGGGCGAACAGCGCGACGAAGAAGTTGACGGCGAGTTCTGCCTGGCTCATTCGACCTGCTTAGCCTTCAATCCGCGTTTGGTGCTCGCCCTTCTTAGGGTGAAGCGTCGCCGCGCGCCACACCCGGGGACCTCGCCCATGACCGCCGATCCGCGCCTGATCGTCCCGCTCGATCTTCCCAGCGTCGCTGAGGCCCGCCAGATGGTTGAGGCGCTGGATGACGCCGTGTCGTTCTACAAGATCGGGCTGGAGCTGCTGGCCACCGACGGCATGGCCTTCGCCGGCGACCTGAAGCGCCAGGGCAAGCAGGTTTTCCTGGACTGGAAGCTGCACGACATCGGCGCGACGGTGGAGCGCTCGGCCCGGGTGCTGGCCGGCGCGGGCTGCGACCTGCTGACGGTCCATGCCGAACCGCAGGTGATGGCCGCTGCCGTGAAGGCCAAGGGCGGCTCGAGCCTGAAGATCCTGGCCGTCACCGTGCTGACCAGCCTGACCGACGCCGACCTCATTGAGATGGGATACGCCTTCGGAACCCGCGACCTCGTGGCCCGGCGCATTCGCCAGGCGGTGGACTGCGGCGTCGACGGCATCGTCTCCTCGCCCCAGGAGGCCGCCCTGGCCCGCGAGATCGCCGGACCCGACTTCCTGGTGGTGACGCCCGGCGTGCGCCCTTTCTGGGCCGCCAAGAACGACCAGGCCCGCGCCGCCACCCCCGCCGACGCCCTGAAGGCCGGCGCCAGTCACCTGGTCTGCGGCCGCCCGATCACGGCGGCCAACGACCCGCGCGAAGCGGCGCTGAAGGTGGTGGCGGAAATGGAGGGGGTTTAGAAATCCACCGCGACGCCCTTGCGCTCCCAGTCGCCGAACCGCGTCGGCTCGGGGCCGTCTCGACCGCCTTCCTCGGTGGGCAGGGCGGCGACCTGAGCGCCGGCGCGGCGGGCGGCGGCCTCTTCGAGGGCGCGGCGGGCGGCCGGGGTCAGGGGCTTGTCGGGGGCCGCGCCAGGCGGCAGATCGGTCTCGGACATCGGCGCTTCTTAACACCCTTCACGCCAAAAAGCTTGCGCTCGCCGTCGCCTCGGGGCACGGCGAGGCGGTGACTCAGGAACTCAATGACGGCCTCCCCGCACGGGAAGGCGCTCTCGCCCTCATCGAAGCGGCCTTGTCGCGACGCGGGGGCCTCGACGAGGCCGCTTCGGCCAACGCTTTCCGCTTTCTCGAACCGCGGGAGCGGGCCTTCGCGCGCGCCCTGGCCATGGCGGCGCTGCGCCACCTTGGCCCCATCGACCGCGCCCTGGCCGGCAAGCTGGCCAAGGAGCCGCCGCCGCGCGTGCGCAACCTGCTGCGGCTGGGCGCTACCCAGGCCTTTTTCCTGGAGGTGCCTGCCTTCGCCGCCGTCGCCACCAGCGTCGAACTGGCCGGGGCCAGCAAGACCAGCCGACCGTTCAAGGGCCTGGTCAACGCCGTGTTGCGCGGCCTGCTGCGCGACGGCGGCCTGTCGGACGCCTCCGAACACCTGGCCCCGCCCTGGCTCTACGCCCGCTGGGTCAGCGCCTATGGCCGCGACACCGCCGACGCGGTCGCCGCCCAGATCGGCTTCGAACCCGCCACCGACCTGTCGCTGAAACCCGACTTCGACGCGACCGCCCTGGCGGTCGAGCTCGAAGGCGAGATTCTGCCCGGCGGCACGCTGCGCACCGAGCGGCGCGGCGACGTCTCGGCCTGGCCGGCCTTCGAGGACGGCGTCTGGTGGATCCAGGACGCCGCCGCCGCCGTGCCCGCCCGCCTGCTGAACCTCACGCCCGGCGAGACCGCGCTCGACCTCTGCGCCGCGCCCGGCGGCAAGACGATGCAGATGGTCGCCGCCGGCGCCCAAGTCGTAGCCATCGACCGCTCGCCTGCCCGCCTGGGCCGGGTGACCGAGAACCTGGCGCGCACCCATCTGACCGCCGAGGTGATCGCCGCCGACGCCGGGGCCTGGGACGACGCGCGAACCTTCGACGCCGTGCTGCTGGACGCCCCCTGCTCGGCGACCGGCACCTTCCGCCGCCACCCCGACGTGCTGTGGGCCGCGCGTCCGGGCGACGTGGCCAGCCTGGCCGGCGTGCAGAGCAAGCTGCTCGACAGCGCCGCCGGGCGTCTTAAGCCTGGCGGTCGCCTGGTCTATTGCGTCTGCTCGCTGGAGCCCGAGGAGGGCGAGGCCCAGGTCGAGGCCTTCCTGGCCCGCCGGCCGGACATGGCGCTGGACCCGATCGTCCCTGAGGAAGGCGGCGCGCCCGCCGCCAGCCTGACGCCGAGCGGAACCCTGCGCATCCTGCCACACCACCGCGAAGGTGGCCTGGACGGGTTCTTCGCGGCGCGGTTCGTCAAGAAATAGTCGATGCCGCGCCAAACCCGCGCGCGACAACGGGCTCGCTTGTCGCGCGAGGCCAAGCCCGCTAAGCCAAGGTCATGACCGCGCCACTGATCGCCCCGTCCATTCTCGCCTCGGACTTCGCCAAGCTGGGCGAAGAGGTCGCCGCCATCGAGGCGGCCGGCGCGGACTGGGTGCATGTGGATGTGATGGACGGCCACTTCGTGCCCAACATCACGCTGGGTCCCGACATCGTCAAAGCCATCCGCCCGCACGCCACGATCCCGTTCGACGTGCACCTGATGATCAGCCCGGCCGACCCCTATCTGGAAGCCTTCCGCGCCGCCGGCGCCGACCTGATCAGCATCCATCCCGAAGCCGGCCCGCACCTGCACCGCTCGCTCAAGCGCATCCGCGAACTGGGTGCCAAGGCCGGGGTGGTGTTCAACCCCTCGACGGCGATCGACCATGTCGAATGGATCCTGGAAGACGTCGACCTGCTGCTGGTGATGAGCGTCAATCCCGGCTTTGGCGGCCAGAGCTTCATTCCCGGTCAGTTGCGCAAGGTCGAGGCCCTGCGCAGGATGGTCGAGGCCCGCGGGCTGGATGTCATCATCGAGGTCGATGGCGGGGTTACCCCGGCCACCGCGCCGCAGTGCGTGGCGGCGGGGGCCACGGCCCTGGTCGCCGGCTCGGCGGTGTTCAAGGGCGGACCCGCCTTCTATGCCGACAATATCCGCGCCTTGAAGGGCGGCTGATCCAGCAACATGGAGGGGGCTCCCGCGACACCGTCGGTCCGTAAGTCCTCCGCCTTGCTTGGCGGACCTTCCGGGCGTGGCAGATCCCGCGCGGGTCGCACCAAGGGCGTGTTCCTGAAAGCCCTGGGCGCGGCGACGCGGGCCAATGTCGAGCGTGAGTGGTTCGGCTCACCACCGCACCGCGCCCTGATCAGTCGCCCCCGCCCGGTGGGTCTGGCCGCCCATCCGCATGACCCGCGTCCAGTGGACCTGGAGCGGGGTCGGCAATTGCTGGACGGCGTCATGGCGCTGGACGGCGGCGCCCTGCGCCTGGGCGAGACGGGTGACCCCTTCGATCAGCCCAGCCCCACCCGGCAGTTCGCCATCGCTCTGCACGGCTTCAACTGGCTGCCGCACTTGATGTCGGCCGGACCCGGCTCGTCGCGTCTGGCCCTGCGCCTGCTGCAGGACTGGCGAAGGGTGTTCGGCGTCTGGAACGCCTTCTCGTGGAGCGGCGAGCGGCTGGAGCGGCGCACCTTCCACCTGGCCTGCGCGGCCCGGGCCCTGGCGCCGGAAGCGTCGGACGCCGAGATCTCGGCCATAGCGCTCGACATCGCCCGGGGCGCGCGCCAGCTGCTCAAGGCTTGCGACGCACCCCATCGCGCCCTGGAGCGGGCGGTCGTGGTCACCATCGCCGGCTGCGCCCTGTCGGGCAAGGCCAGCGACCGGCTGATCGCGACGGGCCTCAAGCGGGTCATCGCGCTGATGGAGCTCATCGTCCTGCCAGATGGCGGTCATGCCAGCCGTTCGCCCGAGGCGGGGTTGGAGCTGCTGTTCGACCTGCTCACCCTAGACGACGCCTTGAGCCAGCGCGGACGGCCCGCACCCGAAAGTCTGGGGCGGGCCATCGACCGCCTGAGCTCCTCGGTGCGGTTCTTCGTCCTGGCGGATGGCCATCTGGCCGCCTTTCAGGGCGGCGAGGCCGTCGGTCCGCGCCGGGTCGCTGCAGCCCTGGCCCATGACGACCAAGGGCCACGCCCGCCGCAGAGCGCGCCGCATGTCGGCTATCAGAAGATGCAGGGCGGCAGCATCCAGGTGATGGCCGACGCCGGGCCGCCGGCCAAGGGCGTGCTCAGCGTCGCGGCCTGCGCCCAGCCGGCCGCCATAGAGATCGTCTGCGGCAAGGACCGGCTGATCACCAGCTGCGGCTGGAGCCCGGAGGCCGCCGGCGCCAACGCCTTTCGCCTCTCGGACGCGGCCTCGACCCTGTCGGTGGGCGACGGCTCGGCCGGACGCCCCCTGGCGGGCTGGCGGGCTGGCGGGCTGGGCCCCTGGCTGATCGACGGCGCGGCCGACGTCGAGGTCAAGCGCCACGACGTGGCCGACACCGGCGTCTGGCTGGACATCGTCCACGATGGTTGGAAACGCCTGGGCCTGACCCATGCCCGCCGCCTGTTCCTTGACCTCAAGGCCGACGAACTGCGCGGCGAGGACAGCCTGCTGCCGATCGTCTCAGGCGGCGAGGACGGCCCGCGCCGCTATCTGCCGTTCATGATCAGCTTCCACCTCCATCCCGACGCCCGCGCCTCCCTGGCCCGTGACGGCAAGAGCGTGCTGATCAAGGGTCAGTCCAATGTGGGCTGGTGGCTGCGCAACGACGCGGTGGACGTGGCCATCGCGCCGTCCGCCCATTTCGATCATGGCCACGCCCGACGGGCCGGGACGATCGTCCTCAAGAGCCAGGTCCGGCCCGAAAAGGGCGCCAAGATCCGTTGGAAGTTGGCTCGAGCGGCGGACCACTGATCGCGCCCAACCCGCACGACGCGACTTTGCAATAGACGCACGAGACCGCACTCACCGTCATCCACGAAAACTTCGAGTGTTCTATTAAGCGGCAGCGTTAGGCGGCACTTAGCCGAGAAGATCAGCAATTCATTTTTATGGCGCTTCGAAGCCGCATGATGGTTCGAAGAGTCGGCGGCGTGGCCCAACCCTGCAAGTCATCAAGAAAACTTGAGGGGCACTCAACAATGTTTCGCACCAAACGAGCTTTGCTCGCCAGCTTGTCTATGGCCGCGCTATCCTTCAGCGTCGCGCAGGTCGCCATGGCGGCCGAAAGCCCGCCCACGCCCGACAATGACACCGTCGAGGCCGTCATCGTCACCGGCACCCGGGTTTCCGGCCTGAAGGCCGTCGACAGCGCCGCGCCGATCCAGGTGCTGGACTCCCTCGCCCTGAAGGGCGCCGGCAAGCCCGACCTGATGTCGGCCCTGGCCCAGGCGATCCCATCGTTCAACGCCCAGGCCTTTGGCGGCGACACTGCGGCCCTGACGCTGTCGGCCCGTCTGCGCGGCCTGAGCTCCAATCACACCCTGGTGCTGATCAACGGCAAGCGTCGGCACGGTACGGCCAACCTCGCGGTTCTCGGCGGACCCTACCAGGGCGGCGCCGCGGCCGACCTGAACTTCATCCCGCTGTCGGCCATCGACCACATCGAAGTGCTGCAGGACGGGGCCGCCGCCCAGTACGGCACCGACGCCATCGCCGGGGTGGTCAACATCATACTCAAGAAGAGCGCTTCGGGCGGCTCGCTCGACGTCACGGGTGGCAAGTACAGCGCGGGCGACGGGGAGACGGGCAATGTCTCGGCCAATATCGGCCTGGCGCCGTTCTCCGACGCCTATCTGAACATAACGGCCGAGACCCGGTATCACGGTCTCAGCGACTGGGGCGGCGACGACCAGCGGGTGATCCGCGGCGCCACCGCCGCCAACGGCTGGGCCGCCAGCTTGGCGGGATATCCGCACACCAACAAGATCTCGGGCGACGCCCGCTATCAGCTGACGACCTTCGCCTTCAACAGCGGCGTCGAGATCGGCGACGTGAACCTCTATTCGTTCGGCACCTACGGCCACAAATACGCCGGCGCCTATGAGAACTTCCGCAAGCCTAGCCGCCTGCCACAACTCTATCCGCTGGGCTTCAACCCGATGGAGACCATCAAGGAGGAAGACTACGCCTTGACGGTTGGCGCGGAGGGCAAGCTGTTCGGCGATTGGAACTGGGACCTGTCCACCACCTACGGCCGCGACTTCGCCGCCATCAACGTCACCAACTCTGTCAACAAGGACCTCTATCTGGCGGCCGCCACGGTGCCGGGCCATGGCTCGACCCAGTCGGCCTTCCACGCCGGCGCCTTCCTCTCCACCCAGTGGACCACCACCCTGGATCTGAGCCGAGGGTTCGACATCGGCATGGCCGGTCCGCTGAACGTCGCCTTTGGCGCCGAGCAGCGGCACGAGACCTACAAGATCAAGGCCGGGGAGTATTCCTCGCGCTATAATGGCGGTTCGCAGTCCTATCCGGGCTTCTCGCTGACCGACGCCGGCGAACACGAACGCGACAACGAGGCGGTCTATGTCGATTTCGCGCTGAAGCCGGTCGAGGCCCTCCAGTTGGACGCCGCCGCCCGCTACGAACACTTCAGCGACTTCGGCGACACCACGGTCGGCAAGCTGACCGGCCGCTACGATTTCACCGACGCCTTCGCCCTGCGCGGCACGGCCAGCACGGGCTTCCGCGCCCCGACCCTGGCCGAAGAGAACTACTCGGCCACCAATGTCGGCCCGACCTCGGCCTTCGTGCAGCTGGCGCCGAACTCCATCGGCGCCAAGCTGGTGGGCGTCACTGGCCTCAAGCCCGAGAAATCGACCAACTACAGCGTCGGTTTCGTGGCCCACCCGATCTCGCGCATGACCGCTACGATTGACGCCTATCAGATCGAGATCAAAGATCGCATCGCCGGCAGCGGCTCGCTGTACGGGGCCGGCGGGGCGCACAACTACGCGGCCGTATCCGCCGCCATCGCCGCCAACGGCAATTCGATCTCCGACGACGCCACCGACATCGGCATCAACATCTTCACCAACGGCCTGGACACCCGGACTCGCGGCGTCGAGGCAGTGGTAAGCTATTCCAGCGACTTCGAAGACTACGGCCACGTCGAATGGAGCCTGGCGGGCAACTACAACAAGACCGAGGTCACCAAGATCGCGCCCGCGCCAACCCAACTGGCGGGCGCGTCGCTCTATGACAAGGCCGCGATCTCGGACCTCGAGACCGCCTCGCCGAAGTACAAGGTCTCGGGCGGCGCGCTCTTCTCGCACGGCCCGATCAGCGTGAACCTGCATGAGACGCTGTACGGAAAGTCCACCGAATACGCCACCTATGATGGCGGCAAGTACTGGCTGGAAAAGGTCGATTCCGCTTTCATCACCGACCTTGAAGTTTCCTGGAAAGTCATGCCGCAGTTCAAGGTCTCGGCCGGCGCCAACAACCTGTTCGACAAGAAGCCGGACAGGAAGAGCGCCGACGAACTCGAGGACGAGGCCGACAACGGCAACGGGGCTCAGGACATCTATCCGAGCTTCTCGCCGTACGGCCTGAACGGCGGCTACTACTACGGCAAGTTCGCCTACACGTTCTAAGGACACGGCGGCCGGCGTTCGCCTTCGGGCGGACGTCGGCTGACGCCGGAAATTGAAGCCTCTTACGGCCCGAGTTGTCACGGCGATGCTTCGCATCTTCAGGCCGTTGTTGACTCCCCCGCCTCCCTCCGTATTTTCGCGCCGTTCGCGTGACTGGCGCTAGTGATGGGCAACCATCGGGGAGCACGAACCTCATCCGCCGCGCGCCTGGGCTCCCTTTCGTCTTTCCATAGACCCGGAGCTCCGCCGTGCCCGCCGCCCCTGACTATCCGTCCGCACCCGATCTCGTCGCCCCCAAGCGCGCCTTGCTGTCGGTTTCCGACAAGACCGGCCTGGTCGAGGCCGCCCATATCCTGCACGCGGCCGGGGTGGAGTTGGTCTCGACCGGCGGCACCAAGGCGGCGATCGCGGCGGCCGGCATCCCCGTCAAGGACGTCTCCGACCTCACGGGCTTCCCGGAGATGATGGACGGCCGGGTCAAGACCCTGCACCCAGTGGTGCACGGCGGACTATTGGGCGTTCGTGACGCTCCCGAACACGCCCAGGCCATGGCCGACCACGGCATTGGCGGCATCGATATCCTGTATGTGAATCTCTATCCGTTCGAGGCCACGGTCGCCAAGGGCGGCAGCTACGCCGAATGCGTCGAGAACATCGACATCGGCGGCCCGGCCATGATCCGCTCGGCGGCCAAGAACCACGGCTATGTCGCCGTCTGCACCGATCCGTCGGACCTCTCCGAAGTGCTGGAGGCCCTGAAGGCCGGTGGCACGACCCTGGCCCTGCGCCAGACCCTGGCGGCCCGCGCCTACGCCCGCACTGCGGCCTATGACGCGGCGATCTCCACCTGGTTCGCGGCGCGACTTGGTCAGGACTTCCCGGGCCGCAAGACCATCGCCGGCGCGCTGCGCCAGGTGATGCGCTACGGCGAGAACCCGCACCAGAAAGCCGCCTTCTACACCTTCCCCAGCCCCCGCGTCGGCGTGGCCACCGCAACCCAGTTGCAGGGCAAGGACCTCAGCTACAACAACATCAACGACACGGACGCCGCCTTCGAGTTGATCGCCGAGTTTGACCCGGCCCAAGGCCCGGCCGTGGCGATCATCAAGCATGCCAACCCCTGCGGCGTGGCGGTAGGCTCCACTCAGCGCGAGGCCTACGAACGCGCTCTGGCCTGCGACCCCACCTCGGCCTTCGGCGGCATCGTCGCGGTCAACAGCCGCCTGACCCGCGAAGCCGCCCTGCAGATGGTCGAGATCTTCACCGAGGTAGTGATCGCCCCCGAGGCGGATGACGACGCCGTCGCCGTGTTCGCCGCCAAGAAGAACCTGCGTCTGCTGATCACCGGCGGCCTGCCCGACGCCCTGTCGACCGGCGACACTTTCAAGTCGGTGGCCGGGGGCTTCCTGGTCCAGTCTCGCGACGACGCCCGGATCACCGCCAGCGACCTGAAGATCGTCACGAAGCGTCAGCCGACCGCCGAGGAGGTGGCCGACATGCTGTTCGCGTTCACCGTGGGAAAGCACGTCAAGTCCAACGCCATCGTCTATGCCCGCGCCGGCCAGACCCTGGGCGTTGGCGCTGGCCAAATGAACCGCAAGGACTCGGCCCGGATCGCCGCCCTGCGCGCCGCCGACTTCGGCTTGGACCTCAGGGGCTGCGCCTGCGCCTCGGAAGCCTTCTTCCCGTTCGCCGACGGCCTGATCCAGGCCGCCGAGGCCGGGGCCACGGCGATCATCCAGCCGGGCGGCTCGATGCGCGACCCCGAAGTGATCGAGGCCGCCGACAAGCTGGGCCTGACCATGGCCTTCACCGGCGTGCGGGTGTTCAGGCACTAGGGCATTTTTCGAGCGAAGTGGTTCCGGTTCGCGTGAAGAAAAGTGCGTCAAAACAGAAGATTAGAGCTCACGGCCTGACGCAGTCAGGTCGGAAAATGCTCTAGGACGGGAGATCGCATGCACAGCGCTGAGTGGGGCGCCAAGGTCGCCGAGGCCTCGAAGGTCTTCAAGCCGGTTGGGCGTGGCCCCTTCCCGGTTGCCTTGATCCTGCACGGCTGCGGCGGCAAGACGCCGTTCCTGGAAGACTACGCCAAGGTCGCGGTCCAGGCCGGCTACGCGGCGGTGGTGGTCGACTCGTTCAAGCCGCGCGGCATGTCGACCATGGACGCCAAGCTGTTCGTCTGCACGGGCATGGCGGTCCAGGGCCTCAAGCGCTCGGCCGACATCTTCGCCATGTTGGCCTGGCTGGAGGGCCAGTCCTGGGCCGACCATCGCAAAGTTTTCCTGGCGGGCTGGAGCCATGGCGGCTGGGCGATCATGGACGGCTACGCCATCGGGTTGAACGCCGCCCGCGCCACCGGTCTCTCCGACGCAGACCCGATGCGCCTGCGGGCCCAGGTGAAGGGCGCGCTATTGGTCTATCCCTATGCCAGCTACCCGTCCCTGACGTCCAGCAGGGGCTGGGGAACCTATGGCCCCAAGGTGTTCTCGGTGGTCGGCGGCAAAGACCAGGTGGTCGGCTGGAAATATCCGCGGAAGGCCCTGGAGCGGCTGAAGCGCGACGGGCTGTCGGTGGACACGGTCTTCTATCCCGACGCCACCCACGCCTTCGACGACGACCGCGCCAACGATCCCCGCGCCAAGTACCGCCCCGATCTGTTCGCCCAGACCAAGGACTATTTCGCCAGGGCCCTGAACGCGATCTAGACTCCATTCCGCTCATCGGGGCGAATGCCGAGACCCAGATGGAGGCCGCCGAGGCGAACTCCAGGGGCGCCGCGCTTTTCCAAACGCTTTACTGCTCCGGGACCTGGGTCCCGGCATTCGCCGGGATGAGCGGTGAAGAAGCAGGGCGCCGCAGCGGCATCGGTCCGCGATAGACCAGCCGCCACAGCCACTCCAGCGGCCCCAGGGTGAAGCGCGCCATCCACCAGCGCGACCACAGGATCTGGGCCGCCCAGATCGCCACCACCGCGCCGGCCAGGAACGGGCGATCGACCTTGCCATACAGGCTGGGACCGCGCCCGCCATAGAGCAGGCCGGTTATCAAGATCGACTGGGTCAGATAGTTGGTGAAGGCCATCTGACCGACCGGGGCCAGGATCGCCGGGATCGTCTTCCAGGCCTTGACGCGCGCCGCCATCACCATAAGGCCCACATAGCCCAGGCTGACCACCGGGGCGGTGGCGCCCTGCAGCCAGCGGGCCATGGCGCGGACCGGCCAGGCGTGGCTGGGCAGGACCGTGTAGACGGCCTCGGCGACGCCAACGATCACCAGCGCGCCCAGGCCCGCCGCGATCAAGCCGCGATAGGCGCCGCTCGACGCCTTGCCGCTCAGGACGCCAAGCTTGTAGAGCCCCATGCCGATCAGCATCAGCGCCAGCACCGTCAGCGGCCAGATCGGCGGCCAGCGGGTGAACGAGCCAAGGACGAAGTTGCCATAGTCCTTGGCGTTCTGCACGAGGGACTGGCTGAAGGTCCCGCCATACTGCAACGCATCGGCGTGCACGCCGGCCAGGAACCGGCTCATCGCCCCGGCGGGCGGATCGCCGCCGCCCTTGGCCGTATGCTCGAGCATCTTGTAGCCGCCCCAGGCCGAAAGCCCGACGTGCAGGCCAACCCCCGCTTGCAGCAGGCGCCTTGGCGACCAGGACCGGGCCCAAAGGGCCACCAGGCCGACGATCGCATAGGTGTTGAGCACATCGCCCTGCCAGATCAGGAAGCCGTGGATCAGGCCGATGGCCAGCAGACTGACCAGGCGCAGCAACAGGATCCGCCGCCTATCCCTGTCGTCGCCCTCGCCGCCGACCAGGATGATCGAGGCGCCAAACAGCATGGCGAACAGCGAATAGAACTTCTGCTGGAAGAATACCTGAGTGACGAACCAGACCGCCACCGAGGCCGGCGCCATGCCGTGCGGCCACAGGGTCAGGCTGGTCGCGACCGATTCAGGGACCGCCGCCAGCGGGATGTTGCACAGCAGGATGCCCAGGATCGCCAGACCCCGAAGGGAGTCCAGCAGAACAATACGATCCTTGACCATGCGAAACGTCCCCGACCCACGCCCCGATCCTGAACCGGACGCGGGCTTGCGACAACCCAGGGTTTTTCAGATCGGCGAGGCCTCGGGTCCCTGACGCGGCACGCAGGCCAGGACCACCGCGCCGGTGATCATGAACAGGGCCGAGACCGCCACGGCGACGCGCTGGTCGCCAATCCAGCGGGTGCCCACGGCGATGACCAGAGGCGCCATGAAGGCCGTGGCCTTGCCCGACAGGGCATAGAGCCCAAACCACCGTCCGCTCTCGCCGGCCGGCGCCAGCTGCGCCATCCAGGCCCGCAAGCTGGCCTGGGCCGGACCGAAGGTCAGGCCGACGAATAGCGAGAAGCCCAGAAATACCCGCTCGGGCAAGCTGGAGAACAGGGCTCCACCGGCGATCGGCGGGGCGACGTGCAGCACGAAGAACAGGCTGTCGCGGCCGACCATTCCGACCCCGAAGGCACCAAACAGCACCACGCCGGTGGCAATCAGCACGGTGGCCTTGGAGCCAAGCTTCTGATCGATCCGGCCGCCGATGAAGGTGCCGATGCCCGCAGTGATCGACAGGGCGATGGCGTAGAAACCCAGCTGGGTCGTCGTCCAGCCGAACATCCCGGCGGCCAGGACGCCGCCAAAGGCGATGAAGCTGGAAATGCCGTCGCCGATCAGCATCCGGCCGACCAGGAAACGCAGCATCCAGGGCTTTCCGGGCAGAGAGCGCAACGTCGCCCACAGCTCCACCAGCGGCTTCTTCTCGGTGGTCGTGGCGGGCGGTCGCGGGGCGGTGATCATCAGCGGCCAGGAGAAGATCAGGAACCACACGGCCACTAGCGGGCCGACGATGCGGTCGGGCTCGTGCAGGGCCTTGGACAGGCCCAGCATCGGGACGTCCGGCAACGAGAAGCACAGCAACACGATGAACAGGGTGACGAGCGCCCCGACATAGGCCAGGGCCCAGGCCGAGCCGGACAGGCGCCCAACCTCGCCCGGCTTGGCGACCAACGGCAGCAGGGCGTTCATCACCGAGCCGCTGAGCTCGGCGGAGACACTGGCCACCACCAGGCAGGCCAGGACCGGCAGAATGCGGCTCGCATCGCCGGGAACCGCCTGCCAAAGGGCGGCGCTGGCCAGGACGAAGGGCACGGCCAGGCCGATCAGCCAGGCACGCGGATTGCGCCGGGCGTCGACCGATGCCCCGACCAGCGGGCTGAACACCGCGATCATCAGGCCGGCGACCGCGCCCGCATAGCCCAGCAGGCTCTGGCCCCTGGCGGCGTCGCCGATGAAGCCGGCGGCGAAATAGGGGGTGAAGATGAAAGTCGCGATCAGCGCCCAATAGGGTTGCTGCGCCCACTCGTAGAGCGCCCAGGCGGCCCGCCGCCGATCACCCTTGTCCATGAGCGTTCCCCCAACTGAAGCATCGCTTATACGCGAAGCTTCAGCGGCTGGGGACACGCACATGTGCGTGTCCCCGATCAGATCTAGGAAGCGCTCGCCAGTCCCCGGAGCGCCGCGTTGGCGATGGTCAGCTTGGCGAAGGTCCAGCCGCCGCCGGCTTGCTCGATGTCCTCCACCGTGCGCCTGGCGGCGCGGACGGTGTCGGCGCGCATGGCGGCCCACGAGGTGGTCGCCGCCTTGGCCGAGAGCTCGTCGTCGCCGGCCTGGGCGTTGGCCGAGAACTTCAGCACCGCCTGGGTGATGGCGGTCTGCTCGGCCAGCATGTCCTCGATCAGCCGGCGCACGGCCAGCCGCTCGAAGGGGTCGCCGCCGATGAACGAGCCGGCCGCGCCGCGCAGGCGGTCGAAGCCAAAGGCGGCGCCGACCTGGTGATAGAGCCGGGCGACATTCTGCACCGACCAGCTGGAGGCATTGGCCAGATCGACAAGGTCGGCGGCCGTCGTCAGGGGCTGCAGGGCGGCCACGCTCTGAGCCAGGGCCTCGGGCGCGCCGTCGGCGACATAGGCCTTGGCGCGCTTGGCGACGGTTTTCTGCTCGAACGGCGAGAAGATGCTCGCGCCCAGAACAGCTAGCGTCTTGACCGACGGCCCATAGGCCTCGACCAGTGTCTTGACGCTGGACTTGTCGCGGAAAGCCCGGCGGGCCAGCCAGAAGGTCAGGCTGCGCAGGGCGTAGGCCAAGGCCTTGTAGAGCGCCAGCTGGCCGCTGGCCGAGGCCTTGCCGTCCAAAGCCGACACCCGGTTCCACAGCGCGTCGACGCCAAGGATTTCGCGGGAGGCGGCGAAGGCGATGACCAGGGCCTTGGTGTCGCAGCCGGCCGCGGCCCGCAGGCGGCTCGGGAAGGTTGGGCCACAGATGTTGATCATCCGGTTG
Organism: Caulobacter sp. DWR3-1-2; assembly: GCF_049896225.1. Classification (NCBI taxonomy): domain Bacteria; kingdom Pseudomonadati; phylum Pseudomonadota; class Alphaproteobacteria; order Caulobacterales; family Caulobacteraceae; genus Caulobacter; species Caulobacter sp. DWR3-1-2. The sequence continues at coordinate 134,798 of NZ_JAFCTW010000005.1, forward strand.
TCGAGCACCGTGGCGATGATCTCGCGCTTCAGCCGATGGCGTTGCATCTCGTCGGCGTACTGACCAAGCGCCGGCGGGAAATAGCCCTCCAGCGTCGCCTCGAACCACGGATCGTCGGGCGCTTCAGACGCCACGATGTCGTCGAACAGGTCGATCTTGCCATAGGCCAGCAGCACCGCCAGTTCGGGCCGGGTCAGACCCTTGCCGGCCTTGGCGCGCTCGGTCAGGACCGCCGCCTCGGGCAGGCCCTCGACCCGACGATCCAGGCGGCCCTTGGCTTCCAGCGCCGTCATGAACTTGGCGTGGGAATCGATCTCCGACACCGCGTCGCTCTCCATCAGCGACAGGGCCAGGGTCTGATCGTAATTGTCGGCCAGCACGTGGCTGGCGACGTCGTCGGTCATGGTCGGCAACAGCCGGTTGCGGGCCTCGCGGGTCAGCTTGCCGCCGCGCTCCAGAATCCCGGTCAGGATCTTGATATTGACCTCATGGTCGGAGCTATCGACCCCGGCCGAGTTGTCGATGGCGTCGGTGTTGATGTAGCCGCCCGCCCCTCCCGCGCCCATCTGCGCGAACTCGATCCGACCGGCTTGCGTCAAACCAAGATTGGCGCCCTCGCCCACCACCTTGACCCGCAGGTTCGCGCCGTTGACGCGGATGGCGTCATTGGCCTTGTCGCCCGCATCGGCCTGGCTCTCGCCCTTGGCCTTCACATAGGTGCCGATGCCGCCGAGATAGAGCAGCTCGGCCCTGGACTTGAGGATCGCGGTCAACAGCTCGGCCGGCGACACCACCTGCGCCTTGAGCTCGAACAGCGCCTGGACCTCAGGCGTCAGGGTGATGGTCTTCAGCGAGCGGGCGAAGACCCCGCCACCCTTGGAGATCAGGCTCTTGTCATAGTCCTCCCACGACGAGCGCGGCAGCTTGAACATCCGCTCGCGCTCGGCCCAGGAGGTAGCGGGATCCGGATCGGGGTCCAGGAAGATGTGGCGGTGATCGAAGGCGGCCAAGAGCTTGGTCTGCTTGGACAGCAGCATGCCGTTGCCGAACACGTCGCCGCTCATGTCGCCGACGCCGACCACGGTGAAGGGCTGGGTCTGGATGTCCTTGCCCAACTCGCGGAAGTGGCGCTTGACCGCCTCCCACGCGCCCTTGGCGGTGATGCCCATGACCTTGTGATCATAGCCGACCGAGCCGCCCGAGGCGAAGGCGTCGCCCAGCCAGAAGCCGTAGTCCTCGGCCACGCCATTGGCGATGTCGGAGAAGGTGGCCGTGCCCTTGTCGGCGGCGACAACCAGATAGGGATCCTCACCGTCATAGACGATGACGCCGGCTGGCGGGACCACCTTGTTTTCGGGATCGATGTTGTCGGTGATGTCCAGCAAGCCCGACAGGAAGGTCTTGTAGGCGCGGATCGCCTCGGCCTGGATAGCGTCGCGATCGCCGCCGCGCGGCAGGTTCTTCGGGAAGAAGCCGCCCTTGGAGCCGACCGGCACGATCACCGCGTTCTTGACCTGCTGAGCCTTCACCAAGCCCAGCACCTCGGTCCGGAAGTCGTCGCGGCGATCGCTCCACCGCAGGCCGCCCCGGGCCACGGGGCCAAAGCGCAAATGCACGCCTTCGACGTGCGGAGCCGAAACATAGATCTCGCGATAGGGCTTGGGCGCCGGCAGGTCCTCCAGCTCACGCGAGGCGATCTTGTAGCTGATATAGGGCTTGGCCTCGCCGTCCTCGCCCAGTTGAAAGAAGTTGGTCCGCTGGATCGCGCCGACCAGGGCGGCGATGCGGCGCAGGACGCGATCGGCGTCCAGGCTTTCCACGGCCTGCAGCGCCTCGCCGATCTTGGCCTCGACGGCCTTGGCCTGTTCCTTGCGGGCCGCGAGGTCGGCGTGGACAGCCGGGTCGAACTTGATGCGGAACAGGTCGAGGATCAGGCGGGTGACGCCGGGATTGTCCGACAGGGCCTGCTCCTGCACGCCCTGGCTGGGGTCCAGCCCGGTCTGCTGGCGATATCGGGCCAGGGCCCGAACCAGGGCCGCCTCGCGCCAACCCACGCCGAGCTCCAACACCAGCCGGTTGAAGCCGTCGCTCTCGGCGCGCCCGGTCCAGATGGCCACGAAGGCCGCCTCGAAGGCCGCCTTGACGTCACCGAACGACAGGTGCTCGCCCTGCTCGTCCCGGAGGGTGAACTCGTGCACCCAGACCTTGGCGTGTGTTCCGTCTGCCGGCGACAGCTTGAAGCCGTTCTCGATCAGCGCCTTGAGGCCCATGTGCTCGAGGATCGGCAGGACATCGGCCAGGGGCGCGGCGGCGCCAGGGCGATAGAGCTTGAAGCGGAAGGTCAGCTTGTCATCATCGGCCAGGTGGAAGGCGCGCACGCGGACGGCCTCTGCGGCGTCCAGGTCGTCGACGACGGCGATGTCGGCCAGGGCCTCGACGGCGTCGTATTGGTCGCGATATCCAGGCGGGAAGGCGGTCTGATAGCGGGCCAGGGTCTGGGCGACGCGGCCGGGGGCGCCGCCATCGCGCACGGCGGCTTCGAAGCGGTCTTCCCAGGTACGCGCTGTCTCGGCGATCTCGGTTTCCAGAGCGGCGAGGTCGGGATCGCCATGCCTGCCGGGCGTGACGCCGAGCACGTAGTGCACGCGAGCCAGGGGCGCGTCGGAGAAGCTGGGATAGTAGGCGCTGACACGGCCCCCGAAAGCGTCGGCCAGGATCTTGCCGGCCCGCTCGCGCACGCCGCTGTCATAGCGCTCGCGCGGCACGAACATCAGCACCGAGATGAAGCGGTCGAACGGGTCGCGGCGAGCGAACAGCCGCACGCGCGGCCGATCGTAGAGGTGCAGCACCCCCAGCGCCATGGTCAGAAGCTCGTCCTCGGGCGTCTGGAACAGCTCGTCGCGCGGCCAGGTCTCGAGGATGTTGCGCAGCCGCTTGCCATTGTGGCTGTGGGGATCCTTGCCGGCTTCGCTGAGCACGTGCTCGACCTTGCGGCGGATCACCGGCACCTCGTGGGCGGGGGTCTCGTAGGCCTCGGCCGTGAACAGGCCCACGAAGCGAACCTCGCCCGAGGCCTTGCCGTCGGGGCCATAACGGCGGACGCCGACATAGTCCATGTAGCCGCGGCGATGGACCTTGGAGCGCAGGTTCGACTTGGCCACCACCAGGGGCGCGCCCAGCAGCAGGTGGTCGCGGACCTGGGGCGAGAGGATCGCCGGCTCGCTCTCGCGGCGCAGCACCGTGCGGGTCTGGTCGCGCAGCACGCCTAGGCTGCCCTCGGTCTGATACAGTGGCTCTTCGGCCGCATAGCCGCCGGCGCTGGTGCGCGGATATTCGTAGACCCGCGCGCCCAGGAACACAAAGTGGTCGCCCTCCAGCCAGTCGAGGAAGGCCAGGCTCTCGGCGCGTTCGGCCTCGGGGATGGCCTGGGGCGTGTCGCGCAAGGCGTCGATCGTCCGGCGCATCAGCGCCTTCATGGCGTCGAAGTCGTCGACCGCCAACTGGACGTCGGCCAGGGTCTCGCGGACGGCGCCGATCAGGGCGGCCTCGCGATCCTCGCCCACCGGGGCCATATAGACCTGGATCATCGAGCAACGGCCGGCGGCGGTCTCCACCACCGGGTGGAACATGGCGCGGACAGAGAAGCCCTGCTCGGCGATGGCGCCCATGATGCTATCGACCAGGAACGGCCGGTCGGGCTGGACGATTTCCAGCAGGTCGGTCTTCAGCTCGCCGCCGTCAGCGGCACGGATCCGGATCGCGACGGGATCGGAAGCGGCCTCTCCAAAGCGCCAGAAGTCGATCAAGGCGGCGGCGATGTCGGCGGCGGTGAAGCCGGGCAGTTCCTCCGCCGACCAGTCTTCCTGCGCTTGGGCGGCGAACTGGCGAACTGGCTCGGTCAACGCGCCCTGACCGAGCGCCACCCCGAAGGCGGCCACCAAGCCGTCCGATTGCGCTGCCGTCGCCTTGGGGTCAAGTTTTGCACCGACCATAGGATTTCCTCGCGAATTTTTGGCGACAACCTAGCCTTTACCGGCTCGGTTTCAACCGCAACCTCGGAAAGTGGAACAAGATTTTGCCAGTAAGAAACCCGTGGCCCGGACACGGAAGCGCCGCCGGTGGGGGGAAACCGGCGGCGCAGGCCCGCCGGGGGGGGGCGGCGGGCGGTTCCGCGTTCGACGCGCCATGAAATGCGGTCTGCGTCGCGCGGGGTCGGCGTGGGGGGACACCGACAAGGCCTAGATAGGAAGCCCATTTGGGATGTTAAGGCCCCTTGGTCGCGTTCTGTCGTGAACCTAAAGCTTGGCCCGGTTTTTTCGGCGAGCCGGCCCGTGGAGAGTCGAGAGAATCGCCGCTGGGGTCGCCGTCTTCCGACAACAGGATGGCGATCCAGCGCGTGCCCTCGAACTGGGCCAGGATCAACATCGCCGCCACGGTGAGCGGGGTCGACAGGAACATGCCGGTCACGCCCCACAGCGCGCCCCAGACCGCCAGCGACAGCAGCACCACCGTAGGGTCCATGTTCAGGCTCTCGCCCTGCATGCGCGGATAGATGACATTGCCAACGATGAAAAAGATCAGTTCCAGCGCGCCGAACAGCAGCAAGGCGGGGAGGAAGGTGTCGGGAAACTGCACGAGGGCGAAAATCGGCGGCAGGATGCAGCCCACCGCGCCGCCCAGGATCGGAATATAGGCGGCGATGAAGATCAGGAAGGCCCAGAACAGCGCATTGTCCAGGCCGATCAGCATCATCACCGCCCAGGAGGCCGCAGCGATCATCAGGCCGGTGACGGTCTGGATCCACAGATATTGCTCGACGCCGTTGCGGATGCGCTGGAAAAGCTGCATCGCGCCGTCGCGCTCGGCGTGATGGGGATAAAGCGCCACGATCTTGCGGCCAAAACCCCGCCGGGAAGCGATGATGAAACCCAGATAGATCAGGACGAGGATCGCGCTCGACGCGAAATTCTGCAAGCTCTGAGCGGCGGCGCCGGCGTATTTCGAGGGATTGATCTGGTTGACCAGCTCACCGATGGTCGGCGCCACCTTGATCCCCACCAGCGACGCCAGCTTGGCGATCACCCCATTCAGGCGCGGTGCGTATTCGCGCATCTGCAGCACGAACCCCGCGCCATTGGCCGTCACCACCCAGACCGCCAGGCCGAACAACAGGATGGACAGGATCAGCGCGGTCGGGAGCGCCAGGTTCCTGGGATAGGCCGGCACGCGTTCGGTCAGCACCCGGGCGAAGCTGTCGATCATCATCGCCAAGAACACGGCCAGGGCCAGCGGGGTGAGGATGCCCCGCATCCAATAGAGGCTGGCGGCCCCGGCGATGACCGCCAGGAACACCAGGGCGTTGCGGCCGGTGATCGAAGGCGAAATGGTCATCGGCGGAATCTCTCTAACGAAGCGTCTGTAAAAGACCGGCGCCACATTGCGCGAGCCGATTGGCGCGGCGCAAGGCCGGGGCTACGGTTAAGCCCTCAATGTGAAGGACGTTGCGTATGACCCTGGTGATTGCCGAAGGTGAAATCCTGCTCGGTCTCGGTGAAGGCCCCGTGACCCAGAGGTTGGACCGCTCCAATCGCCATGGCGTCGTGGCCGGCGCGACGGGCACCGGCAAGACCGTGACCCTGCAGATCATGGCCCAGGCCTTCTCCGACGCCGGCGTCCCGGTGTTCGCCGCCGACGTGAAGGGCGACCTGTCGGGCATCGCCATGGCCGGCGTCCCCAACGACAAGATGCTGGCCCGCGCCGCGTCCATGGACATGGCGCTGATCCCATCAGCGCCGCCGGTCGTGTTCTGGGACCTGTTTGGCCTGAAGGGCCACCCGATCCGCACGACCATCTCGGAGATGGGGCCGGTGCTGCTGTCACGGCTGCTGGAGCTGAACGATGTGCAGGAGGGCGTGCTGACCGTCGTTTTCCACGTCGCCGACAAGGACGGGCTGCTGCTGCTGGACCTGAAGGACCTGCAGGCTGCGCTGAAATATGTCGCTGACCACGCCGCCGAGATCGGCACCCAGTACGGCAATGTCGCGCCCGCCACGATCGGGGCCATCCAGCGCAAGCTGCTGACCCTGCAGAGCCAGGGGGCCGAGAACTTCTTCGGCGAGCCGGCCCTGAAACTGGCCGACATCATGCGCACCGACGTGGCCGGGCGCGGCTATGTCAACCTGCTGGCCGCCGACACGCTGATCCAGTCGCCCAAGCTCTATTCGACCTTCCTGCTGTGGTTGCTGTCGGAGCTGTTCGAGGAACTGCCCGAAGTGGGCGACCCGGAAAAGCCCAGGCTGGTGTTCTTCTTCGACGAGGCTCACCTGCTGTTCAACGACGCCGAAAAGCCGCTGCTGGAGAAGATCGAGCAGGTCGTGCGGCTGATCCGCTCCAAGGGCGTTGGCATCTATTTCGTCACCCAGAACCCGTCCGACATCCCCGACGCGGTGCTGGGCCAACTGGGCGCGCGCGTCCAGCACGCCCTGCGCGCCTACACCCCCGCCGATCAGAAGGGTCTGAGGGCCGCTGCCCAGTCGTTCCGGGTCAATCCCGCCTTCGACACCGCCGAGACCATCCAGGCCCTGGGCGTGGGCGAGGCCCTGGTCTCGACGCTCGACGCCAAGGGCGCGCCCTGCGTGGTGCAGAAGACGCTCATCCGCCCGCCGGCGTCGCGGCTCGGACCGGTGACGCCCGAGGAACGCGCGGCCCTGATCGCCAGGAGTCCTGTCGCCGGCCTTTACGACACGACCCTGGACCGCGCCTCGGCCTATGAGACCCTGCAGGGCCGGGCCGCCCAGGTCCAGCAACAGGCGGACGCCGCCGCCGACCAGGTTGAACTGGACCGGCGGCGCGCCGCCCAAGACAAGGTTCGGCAACGCGAAGAGACGCAGGAAGCCCGCGCCACCCCGCGTCCCCGCGCCTCCAGTCGTCAATCGATGGGCGAGACCTTCGCCAAATCCCTGCTGCGCACTATCGCCAGCCAAGCCGGGCGCGAGATCATGCGGGGCCTGCTCGGTGGCATGTCGCGACGACGGTAGGGACCGGACGACCGCGCGTCAGGCCGCCTTCCGGCGACGTGGCTTCTTGGTCGTGGGCTCTCGCGGCGTTGCGATCTCCGGCCCTGGCGACACGGGGGCCACGCTGGCCAGGGTCCAGGCCGACAGGGTGTCGACCGGGGCGGGGCGGCCAATAGCGTAGCCCTGGAGTTCGGCGCAGTCTTCCCCGCGCAGGAAATCGATCTGCTCCTGGGTCTCAACGCCCTCGGCCACGCACGGGATGTCCAGGCTTCGGCCCAGACCCAGAACGGCCCGAACGATGACCGTGGCGCGGTCGTCGCGATGGATGTTCTCGACAAAGCTCTTGTCGATCTTGATCTTGTCGAACGGAAAGGACTGCAGGGTCGATAGCGACGAGAACCCCGTGCCGAAGTCGTCCATGGCGATCCGCACGCCCAGCGCCTTCAAGCGGCGCAGGTTGTCGAGCGCCCGCTGATAGTCCTTGAACAGAGCGCTTTCGGTGATCTCAAGCTCGAGACGCCTGGGTGACAGGCCGGTTTGCACCAAGATCTCGTGCACCAGCTTGGGCAGGTCGGGCTGGTTCAATTGCAACGGCGACAGGTTCACGGCGATGCGCAGCGGCCGCTCCCAGGTCACGGCGTCGGCGCAGGCGCGGCGCAGCACCCACTCGCCAAGCTGGCCGATCAGGCCGTTCTCCTCGGCGACCGGAATGAAGTCCAGCGGCGGGATCATGCCGCGCACCGGATGCTTCCAGCGCACCAGAGCCTCGAAGCCGCACACCTCGCCGTTCGAGGCGCGGGCTAGCGGTTGATAGTAGACCACCAGCTCTTCGTCGATGATCGCCTGGCGCAGTTCGCGGGCCATGGTGCGACGCTCTCGGATCGAGTCGTCCATCTCGCGCTTGAAGAAGCGATAGGCGCCGCGACCGCTTTCCTTGGCGCGGTAGAGCGCCATGTCGGCATTGGCCAGCAGGGCCTCGGCGGTGCGGCCATCGTCCGGAAACAGGCTGACGCCCAGGCTGGCGCCCATGACCAGATCCTGGCCCTCGTAGCTGGCGGGAAGCGCCAGGGCCTCGAGCAGACGGCCGGCCAGTTCGGCGGCGGCGACAGGCTGGTCGCCGGCCGCGACCTGGACGATGATGAACTCGTCGCCGCCGAGGCGCGCGGCGAACGACGGCGCGGTCAAAGCGTCCTGCAGACGGCGCGCGGTCTCGACCAGCAGGGCGTCACCGGCATGGTGGCCGTGCAGGTCGTTGGCTTCCTTGAAGTGATCCAGGTCGATGCAGATCAGCGACAGGCTCTCGCCCGAGGCCTCGACGCGCTCGAGCGCGGCGGCCAGACGGGTCTGGAGCGAATTGCGGTTGGGCAGGCCGGTCAGGCCGTCGTGCTCGGCCAGGTAGCGAATCTTTTCCTCGGCCGAGCGACGTTCGCGCAGGTCGCGAACCGCCAGCACGGTCAGGCCCGACGTCTCGGTCCGCGCGCCGTCGTCCATCAGGCGCGAGAACACCTCGACCGGGATCGGACGTTCGCCGTCGATCGGTTGCAGTGCGCCTTCCCGGCGCACGCCCTCGCGGGTGGGCGCTTCGCCGTCGAAGGTCAGCATGGCCGCGAGCGGCGCGCCCATGATGGCGTCCAGATCGGCGCCGATCAGCTCGCAAAAGGCGGCGTTGGCGTCGTTGATCTTGCCGTCCTGAACCACGACGATGCCTTCATAGGCCGCGTTGGCCATGCGGCGGATGCGGTCCAGAGCCGACCGGCTGGTCTGGGACTCGATGGCGACGGCGCCCAGACCGCCGAGGATGATCATGGTGGTGATCGAGATCACAGCCAGCGTCAGTATACCGCCCGACAGCAGTTGGTCAGGAACGATGATGGCCGAATCCGGGACGATGGTGATCGCGCCCATGCCGGCGAAGTGGAGCGAGCAGACGCCGAGCGTCAGCAAGGCGCCGCCGCCGACCTGCTTGAGCAGGCTGCGAGCTCGCCCTGCCGCCAGGAGGGACAGGGTCGCGCCACAGACGCCAACCAGCACGGAGACGGCCACCATGACCTGCTCCCACTGGACGACGCCCTGGGTCACGAAGGCCGACATGCCGGTGTAGTGCATGGCCGCGACACCCATGCCAAGCACCAGGCCGCCAGCGAAGTCGTTGGTCTTGGTGCGCTGAGCCGAGGCCACGGCGAAGCCGCAGGCCATGAACATCACCGAGATCATCAGGGACAGCAGCGTGCCCGTGGGGCTGTAGCCCGTCTTCAGCCCAGGGGTATAGGCGACCATGGCGATGAAGTGAGTCGCCCAGACGCCCGATCCCGACACCAGACCGGTCAGCAGGAGCCACGCGGCCCGCACCACGCCCTTGGCTCCGCGCATGCGGGAATAGAGCCGGAACGCCGTGAAGCAGGCGGCGAAACAGATCAGCCCAGCGACGACGACTAGTCGCAGGTCATGTTCCCTCGTCAGGCAAGTCAAAACCTTCAACACACAGAGGTCCCCCAGGGCGAATCTGCCTTCTTTGCATCATAAGTTGCAAAGAAACCGTTGCTGTTGCCAAACCTGGGAAACTTTGCCGCGTCCCGTCATTGCGGCACCTTGACATAGAGAGACCGCCGGTCGCACTGGCCGCCGTCATGGCGGCCGCGTCGAAGGCCGGCTGGTCGTCGCCCGCGCCCAGGACGATCCCGCCAAGCTCGGCGTATTTCTCCAGGCCTTCCACCCGAGAGACGCCCAGGCCGGACAGCACATGCTGCGAGGCGGCCCGCTCTCAGTCGCGCATCCAGGCGGGGGGTGGGGCGCCGCGATCCGCCGCCACGGCGGCGCCAGCGCCGATGGCCGCGACCGGCGGAGCGAAAAGCGCGGCGAGCGCTCGGCGGGTGATCGAGATGGCGCTGTCTCTCATGGCGATGCCTAAACCGGTTCGCGTTCGAGCCGCAGCGCGCCTGCGGCGTGCCACGCCCAGGCATGCCGGATGATGTCCTCGAGCGCGTAGCGCGGCGTCCAGCCCAGCATGGCCTTGGCCTTGGCGTTGTCGGCCACCAGGATCGGCGCGTCGCCGGGGCGGCGCTCGGCGATCTCGACCGGGAACGCCCGGCCCGACACGGTCTCGATCGCCGTGATCAATTCCTTGACGGTGGTGCCGGTGCCTGTGCCCAGGTTGAAGACCTCGCTGGGCTCACCGCGCAGCAGCCGCTGCACCGCCAGCACGTGGGCGTCGGCCAAGTCCAGCACGTGGATGTAGTCGCGCACGCAGGTCCCATCGCGGGTGTCGTAGTCGACGCCGAACAGATTGAAACCACGGTTGCCGCCGCGCGCCGCAGCGATGGCCAGCGGAATCGCATGGGTCTCCGGCTCGTGCCGCTCACCCACTCGGCCCTCGGGATCGGCGCCCGCGGCGTTGAAATAGCGCAGCGCCGTATGTTTGAACCCCACCTGCTGATCGAGGTCGGCCATGATCTGTTCGACCATCAGCTTGGTGCGGCCATAGGGATTGAGCGGCGCCTGGGGATGGGTCTCGTCCATCGGCACCTTCACCGGCGCGCCATAGGTGGCGCAGGTCGATGAGAAGACGAAGGCCTCGACCGCCGCCCGACGCGAGGCCTCGATCAGGGTGATCGCCCCGCCCACATTGTTCTCATAGAAGCGACCCGGATATTTCACCGATTCGCCGACCTCGATCAGGGCCGCGAAATGGATGACCGCCACCGGTTGGTGCTTGGCGAACACCTCGTCCAGCCGGGCCGCGTCGCGGATATCGCCGATTTCCAGCGGACCCCACTGCACGAACTCGGCCCAGCCGTTGGAAAGATTGTCGTAGGTCACCGGCGTAAAGCCCGCCTCGGCCAACCTCAGGCAGGTGTGGGAGCCGATATAGCCCGCTCCGCCCGCGACGAGAACTTTCTGAGTCACTCAGACCCCCACTCAGACCGGCACCTGTGCCGGCAGTATATTACTCGGTTGAATCGCGCACCGAAAAAGGACCCCGTCATTGCCCACGTCAACTAACGCGGCAGATTTGATCCTAAATGTCTGGAGCACTGTCTTAAACTTGGTGTAGGGCTCCGCCGCGAGGCGGCGAGGAAAAGCAACGATGCGCGTAGCGATGATAGGCACTGGCTATGTCGGCTTAGTGTCCGGGGCGTGTTTCGCCGACTTCGGGCATGTCGTGACCTGCATCGACAAGGACCCAGGCAAGATCGAGCGGCTGGAACGCGGCGAGATCCCGATCTTCGAGCCTGGCTTGGAAGACCTGGTCGCCCGCAACGTGCGCGAGGGCCGGTTGTTCTTCACCCTGGACGGCGCCCGAGCGATCCGCGAGGCGGACGCGGTGTTTATCGCCGTGGGCACCCCGACCCGTCGCGGCGATGGCCGTGCCGACCTGTCCTATGTTCACGCCGCCGCCGAGGAGATCGCCGGCCTGATCGATCATTTCACCGTGGTCGTCACAAAATCGACCGTACCGGTCGGCACCGGCGACGAGGTCGAAGCGATCATCCGCAAGACCAATCCCAACGTCCAGTTCGCCGTGGTCTCCAACCCTGAATTTTTGCGCGAAGGCGCGGCGATCGAGGACTTCAAGCGCCCTGATCGGGTCGTGGTCGGATCCGACGATGAACGCGCCCAAGCGGTAATGCGTGAACTATACCGCCCCCTGTCGCTGAACGAGACACCGATCGTCTTCACCACTCGACGAACCAGCGAGCTAATCAAGTACGCGGCCAACGCCTTCCTCGCGATGAAGATCACCTTTATCAACGAGATGGCTGACCTATGCGAAAAGGTTGGGGCCGACGTGCAACAGGTGGCCAAGGGCATTGGTCTGGACAAGAGGATCGGCGGCAAATTCCTCAATGCAGGTCCAGGCTACGGCGGCTCATGTTTTCCAAAGGACACCGTCGCCCTCGTACGCACCGCGAAGGATTATGGCGCGCCCGTACGTTTGATCGAGACAACGGTGGCGGTCAATGAAGCGCGCAAGAAGGCCATGGCCATCAAGGTCGCCAAGGCCATGGGCATCGAGAACCTAACCGGCAAGACTGTCGGCGTGCTGGGGCTCACCTTCAAACCGAATACTGATGACATGCGCGACGCACCCAGCCTGGATATCCTGCCCTCTCTGCAGGCCATGGGCGCCGCCGTCCAAGCCTATGACCCCGAAGGGCGCGACGAGGCCGAGCGCCTGCTGCCGGGAGTGACTTTCAAGACCAGCGCCTACGACGCGGCCGACGGCGCCGACGTGCTGCTGATCATCACCGAATGGGATCAGTTTCGCGCCCTGGACCTGGACCGTCTCAAGCTGCTGATGCACACCCCGGTCGTGGTTGATCTACGCAACATCTACAAGCCTGCGGAGATGGTTCGCCACGGCTTCACCTACGCCAGCATCGGACGTGGCTGACCCATGGATGCGGTGATCGTCACGGGGGCGGCGGGATTCATCGGCATGCATCTTGCCGAACGGTTGCTTGATCGCGGCGAGACGGTCATCGGGATCGATGACTTCAACGATTATTACGACCGTGCTCTCAAGGCGACGCGCGCCGCACGTCTGGAAGCCCACCCTGGCTTCACCATGGCGCGGATGGACATCGCCGACGCACCAGCGTTCGATACCCTGGTCCGTCAGAGCGGCGCCCAGCGGATCGTCCATCTGGCGGCTCAGGCGGGCGTCCGCTATTCGATTGACCAACCCTTCGCCTACGAACGCTCCAACCTCGCCGGCCACCTGTCGGTCCTGGAGGCGGCCCGCCACAACGGCGTCGCTCACCTGGTCTATGCCTCATCGAGCTCGGTTTATGGCGATCGACCCATCGACGGCGCGGGCTTCAAGGAGACCGACCCGGTCGATGCTCCGGTATCGCTTTACGCGGCCACCAAGCGCGCCGACGAGCTGATGAGCATCAGCTACGCCAAGCTCTACGGCTTTCCGATGTCGGGCCTGCGGTTCTTCACCGTTTACGGACCGTGGGGTCGGCCGGACATGGCCTATTTCAGCTTCACCCAGAAGATCCTCGCCGGCCAACCGATCGAGGTCTATGGCGATGGCAAGATGGCCCGCGACTTCACCTATATCGACGATATCGTCGATGGGATTGTCGGCGTGCTTGACCATCCCCCGGCCCAGGGCGGCCACGAGATCTACAATATTGGCGACAACGATCCCGTCGGCCTGATGGAGATGATCACCACTCTGGAAAAAGCGCTGGGCCAAGAGGCGGTCAAGGTCATGCGGCCCATGCAGCCGGGCGACGTCACCGCCACCTTTGCCGACATCTCCAAGCTCAGCGCGCTTACCGGCTACAAGCCCAAGGTCAAGCTGATGGAGGGTCTGAACCGCTTCGCCGCTTGGTACCGAGGTTTCTACCCGGGCTGATCCTCAATCACCGCCCGCTTCGAAAGACGGTGTTCGCGCACGCTGATGTAGAGCGTCGAGGCGACCACGATCGCGGCCCCGGTCAGCACGGCGGGGCTGGGCCTTTCGTGGAACAGGAAGAAGCCGGCGGCCACGGCGAACACCAGGCGGGTATAGTCGATCGGCGCCATCACCGCCGCCTCGCCCGCCTCCATGCCCTTGATGTAGCAGCCCTGGGTCAGGGTGCCGATCACCCCCATCAGGGCCAGCAGTCCAAGGTCGGGCCAGGTCGGCCAGCGCCAGACGAACAGGGCCGGCGGTATCGAGAACACCAAGCCTAGACCCGCCGCGTAGACCAGCAGGGTGAAGGGCGAGTGATCGCGGGTCATCACCTTCATGCCCGTGATGGTCAGGGCGAACAGCGCGGCCGAGATCAAGGCGGCCATCTGCGGCCAGCCCAGCCAATGACTGCCGTCGCTGCTGGGCCGCAGCATGATCAAGACCCCAACGAAACCGACCAGGGCCGCGCCAATCCGCACCGGGCCCGTCGGCTCGCGCAGGACCAGCGCCGCCAGCGGCACCAGCCATAGGGTTCGGGTGAAGGACAGGGCGTTGGCGTCGGCCAACGGCAGTTCCTGATAGGCGTAGAAGGCCAGGATCATCGCCAGCACGCCGGCGCTGGAGCGGAAGATCAGGATTCCCGGCCGGGTGGTCCGCAAGGCGCCGCGCCAGTCTCTGGCCACCAGCGGCAGCAGGATGATGACCCCAGCAAGCTGGCGGTAGAAGGTCTGCAAGGCGGCCGGATAGCCGGGGCCAAGATATTTGATCAGCGTGGTCATGCCGGTGAACAGCACGGCAGAGCCTAGCATCCACAACGCCCCGCGCAGGTTGGGGGTCAGACGCGCGCTCCAGCCCCGTCCTGCGGAGACCAGGCTCATGAACCGCCTTGCGAGGCGACCAAGGCGGCCCGCATCTGTTCGGCCTGTTCGGGGGTGATGCCCATGGCCGACAGCAGCGGCGAAGGCGCGCTATGATCCCAACTGCTGCGGCCGCCGATGGTGATGCCGCCATCGACCACGATGTGCGTGCCGGTGACGAACTCGGAATCGTCGCTGGCCAGATAGAGCGCGGCGCGGGCGATGTCCTCGGGCAAACCTGCCTTGGGGATTGGCTGGATCTTCGGACCGACCTGGGCGATCTGGGCGGCCATCTGGTCGGCGACCTCGCGTGGCAATCCCATCGAGGCGCCGAAGATCGAGGTGGCGATCAGGCCAGGGCAGATGGCGTTGACGCGGATCTTCTGCGGCGACAGCTCCGCGGCCGCGCAGCGGCTCATGTGGATCACCGCAGCCTTGGCGGTGGAATAGGCCAGCGGGCCGAACCCCGCCTGCAGGCCGGCGATCGAGGCCGTGTTGATCACGCTGCCGCCGCCGCGCGCCAGCATGAGCGGCAAGGCGTGCTTCATGCCCATGACAGGACCCCGGACCAGCAGGGCGAAGACCGCGTCCCAGCCCTCGGCCGTCATATCGGCCACGCCATTGGGCGCGCCGCCGTGACCGGCATTGTTGAACAGGATGTCCAGGCCGCCGAAGGCGTCGTTCGCCACCGCCACGGTCGCGGCGATCTGGGCTTCGTCGGTGACATCACAGCGTGAGAAACGGACCTTGTCCGGAAAGCGCCGCTCAAGCATCGCGCCCTTTTCGACCTGCAGGTCGGCGGCCACGACGCAGGCGCCTTGAGCCACGAACAACTCGACCGTTCCCAGTCCAATGCCCGAGCATCCGCCGGTGATCACCGCGACCTTGCCGTCCAGACGTCCCGTCATGCGCCGCTCCCTCGCGAGGCGGGCGGTCTCTGGGGTCGGACCGCTACGCCATGGCGTGGCTATCCTGGCGCGATGGCGCGCCGATGGCCAGGGCTAAGTGAACGCCGTTCAGGCTTGTTGGCGAACGGGAGAGCCCTGGAGCCGGTTGACCACCAAGCTACCCAGTAGCCACACCGCGCAGGGCAGCAAGACAACGACCCAGGCCAGCACCAGGCCAGCCAGACCGAAGATCGCCGCGACGCGTTGCGCGATGCGGGGTCGCTCGGCCGCTTCGGCCGCCGACGGCGAATAGATGTTCAGGCTCATCGTCCCCCCAGACCATCAGAGCGCGCCAAATCCGACGCCCGCGCGTATTCCACGCAAGCGGCATCCGTAGCCTGGGGGGAAGAGGCTTGTTTTACAAGCGCTTTCCGTAAGTCCTGAAGCGCCGGCCCGAACAGGTGCCACGGCTCCACGCAGTATCGGGTGAACAAGCGCTGTGGATCGACCATCAGCCGGAACAGCCACTCCATGCCCACCTGACCCAGCCAACGGGGCGAAGGACGCTGGACGCCGGCCTCATAGTCGAAGGCGCCGCCGATCGTGAAGGTGACGCACGGAGCCAGCTTCGCCTGATTCTCCAGCACCCAAAGCTCCTGGCGCGGCATTCCCATGCCGACCAGGAGGATGTCGGGTTGGTAGGCGTTGATCGCATCGATCACGGACTCATTCTCGACCGAGCCTGGCGTCACATCGAAATAGCCGTGATGACTTTTGATCTGAGCCCCTGGCCAGTCGGCCCGGATACGGGCGGTGGCCTTGTCGCCCACGCCGGGCGCGCCGCCCACAAAGAACACTTTCCAGTTCTCGGCGACTGCCCGCCCCCAGAAGGCGTCGCGCCAATCCAGGTAGGTGCAGCGATGGAAACGCCGGCTGGCCCGGCCGACGATTCGCGCCCAGAAGATCAGCGGCACCGAGTCGACCTCGATCAGGTCGGAAGTTTGGTAGAATTCGGCGATCTTCTCGTTGTCGCGGATCAGATAGAGGCTGTGCAGGTTGTGGTTGGCGACCACAGCGTGTTCGCGCGCTGCGATCTTGCCCGCCACGAAGTGAAACACCTCCTCGGGCCGGACAAGGTCCATCGACCCGCCCAGCACCTGCACCCGCTCTTCGGGCCGACGGCTCTGGCGGAAGTTTCGACGCACCTCCGGCTGGAAGGCGTCGCGCGCGGGCAGAAACATCAACGCGACCTCCGACTACTCAAAGGTTCGTTTTAGGTGATCAGCCTGATCAGTTCGATAACAAGGATACTTACCGTATTTTAACCGTAATTATGACGATCCGGGCAATAGCGTTGGCTTTACTATCTGGTATAAATATCATTTACCACAATGCCTTTTATGCATGACTGTATTGTTGATAATCGTCCGGTACTTATGAATTTGATTTCGATGTCTAAGATAACCGAAACCATTTACCGCGCTCTAGAAGCGTTGAAACGCGGCATAGGCGCTCAACGGACGCGCAAAGGCGTCGCCCACAGGCTGTGCGCGACATTTCGAGCTTTAAATCTCTCGACTTCGGATTGTAACGTACGATAGCGGCGCTGGTTTATTTCGCAGACCTCAAATTACCGTTTTGTTTTCCTATCGGACCCAAGCTTAGTCAGCGTTAGGGTCTTCTGGAGCATGGTTCGTGCGTGAGTTCAGGCATGAGCACGGCCTTTCGTCCAGTCGTCGTCGCGATCGGCCATAGCCGGCCCGACGCTCTGGCGCGCCTGCTCGCGTCGCTGGGGGCCGGCGCCTACCCGCCGGAAACACCGCTGGTCATTAGCCTGGATCACTGCGACCAGGACGACACCGCCGCTGTCACCGATGCCTTCACCTGGGCCCACGTGCCCAAGCGGGTGATTCGACACGCCGCTCGTCTGGGGCTTCGCGAGCACATCCTGCGGTGCGGCGACCTGGCCGTCGAATACGGCGGGCCATCCTGTTCGAGGACGACCTTCTCGCGGCGCTTGGCGGCTACGACTATGTGCTTCAGGCCATGGCGTTCTATGCCAAGGATCCGCGGATAGGCGGGATTTCGCTCTACAACTATCGGCTCAACGAATTCAATAACCTGGATTTCCGGCCGGTGGCCGACGGCGCCGACGTCTATTTCCTGCAGGTCGCCTCGTCCTGGGGACAGGCGTGGACAGCGGACCAATGGAACGCCTTCCGCCGGTGGTGCGTCGAGGACAAGGATCGCCCGTTTTCCGCCGCGGGCGGCTTGCCCAGGCAACTCCAGGCCTGGAAGCCCACCTCCTGGAAGAAGTATTACATCAAGTATTTGGTCGAGACGGGGCGCTACTTCGTCTACCCTCGCGCCTCCCTATCGACCAACACGGCACGTTCAGGCGCCCATACCAAACGGGTGGTCAGCATCTATCAAACCCCGCTGGACCTGGCGCGAGCCCGCCAATGGCGGCTGGCCCGGCTCGATGCGTCGCTGGCGGTCTATGACGTATTCTATGAGCCCACGCCCGAAGCGCTGGCTCGCTTGCGTCCCGAGCTCGCGAGCCTGGATTTCGACGTTGATTTGATGGGCACGAAGCCGGCCAACGCCCTGAGCAAGCCTCTTCCGCTCTCCTCACGGCCCTGCCGCCTGCCGACGCGCCAATACGGGATACGTGGGGGCTCGACGTCCGCCGATGACATCGCCGACGGGGCTGCTGGACGGCTGTTCAGCTTCTGCCCGGCCACGGCGTTCGGCGCGATGACGCCGCTGCGTCGTCTGAAGCTGATCCGCGCGGTCCACGGCGGTTTCGGCCTGGGGAAATTGGCTTTCCAAATCCTCAAACCGCTGCAGACCGAACTTTTCATCGCCCAAGCGCGGCGGCGCGCGGCGCCCACGCCGGCCCTGCCGATGCGGAGCTGCACGCATGCGCCTGACCTTGCACCTCCATGCCGACTCCAGCAGGGCGACCGACACGCTGGTGTCCGACCTCGCGGGGCTGGAAATCGAAAATCTGAAGCTGGACCTGGCCATCGCCGCCGAGCCCCGAACCTTCCAGGCGGTGGCCCGGGGGTTGGACTGGCGGGCGGGCGAGGTGCGCGCCTTGCCCAACACCGAGGCCCGATCCTTCGCGCCGTCGCGTCTTGACGAGGTCGCCGGCGACGACGCGCCCGCAATTATCGTGGGGGCGGGCGTCAGGCTGGCCCCGCACCTGTCGCGCTACGCCGCGGCGGTGTCCGCCCGCGACCTCGGCGTGGACGCCGCGGTGGTGTCCGCCCTGCCGCGCCTGCGTCCGGGAAGCCCGCCATTCACCCCGCTGGAGGACGGCGGCGACGGTGTTTTCGCGGCCATCGATCCAGGCGCGGGTCTGGTGGTGACCCCCAGCCAGGCGGCGGCGCTGCTGAATCCGGGGCCCGAGACCAGCGGCTGCTTCCTGTTTCCTCGAACCGGGCTGGCGTCGGATGGCCGTTCGCCGTTCGAGCCCACCATTGAGCACAACGCCAGGGACTGGCGCTTCCGAACGCACGGCGAAAGCCTGGCCGTCTACGACCAGCATCTGGAGATCACGCCTGAAGCGCTGAGACGCGCTGTTCACGCCTTGGCCGACCTGGATTTCGCCGTCGATCTGACCGGCGACGGCCCCACGCCCACCGCCCCCTATCTGCTGTCGGCCCGCCCCTGCCGCGCCCCAATCCGGACCTTTGGCCTGGACCTGACGCCCTTCGCCGCCAATATCGTTTTCGCGACGCCGGGCGAGGTCTTCAGCCTGGGTCCAACCGAAGCGTTCGAACCGATGACCGCCGCCCGGCGGCGGGCGCTTCGGCATCACCTCAGCCGGTCATTCGACCTGTGCGAATATGTCGGTCAGCTGGTCCGGCCAAACGCCGCCACCCGGCGTTCCTAAGCCGCGCGCACACGCCTCAATCGTTGACGACCACGACCTTGCCCATAGCCTTGCGGCTGGCCAGGTGAGCGATGGCGTCGCCGGCCTTGGCCAATGGGAAGCGCTCGGAAACATAGGGTTTGATCTTGCCCTCGGCATAGAGGCCCATCAGGTCCTTGACGTTCTGGGCGTGTAGCTTGGGTTCACGGGCCACCGAGGCGCCCCAGAACACCCCGACGATGTCGCAGGACTTCAGCAGGGTCAGGTTCAGCGGAATCTTGGGGATGCCCGACGGGAAGCCGACCACCAGGAAGCGGCCGTTCCAGCCCGAGGCGCGGATGGTGGCTTCGGAATAGTCGCCGCCGACCGCGTCATAGGCCACGTCCCAGCCGTTGGGCCCGCAGGCGTCCTTGATCAGGTTGGCCAAGGCCTTTTGACCGTCCTTGTCGAACGGGCCGCGCGGATAGACCACGCCGCTGTCGGCGCCGTGCGCGATGGCCAGATCGACTTTTTCTTGGCTGGAGCAGGCGGCGATCACCTTGGCGCCGGCCGCCTTGGCCAACTCGACGGCCGCCAGGCCCACGCCGCCGGCCGCGCCGAGCACCAGCAGGGTCTCGCCGGCCTTCAGCTGGCCGCGATCCTTGAGGGCGTAATAGGAAGTGCCGTAGGTGAGGATGAAGGCGGCGGCCTCGTCAAACGGCATGGTGTCGGGGATCGGCGTGCAGCGCACGGCGTCGACCAACAGTTTCTCGGCCATGCCGCCGTGGCCGCTGGAGGCCAGCACCCGCTGGCCGACCGTCAGGCCGGTGACGCCCTCGCCAAGCTGTTCGACCACCCCGGCCACTTCGCCGCCGGGCGCGAACGGCCGCTGCGGCTTGAACTGGTACTTGTCCTCGATGATCAACACGTCGGGATAGTTAACGCCGCAGGCCTTGACCGTCAGCACCACCTGGCCCGGACCGGCGACGGGGTCGGGAAGCTCTTCAAGCACCAGGGTCTCGGGTCCGCCGACCGCCTTGCTGAGCACCGCCTTCATCTCGCCTCTCCCGTCTTTCTTCTTTAAGAGCGCGGACGCTAGCGCACGGTCGCCGGCCAAGGAAGCAGAATGTCAAACAAGCGTTTTAGTCTCGCCCTGCACGGCGGAGCGGGCTCCGCACCGGGTCATGACTACGGCGTCGAGGTCGCCCACATGCGCGGCCTGGTCGAAGCCGCGCGCGACCGACTGGCCGCCGGGGCCAACGCCCTGGACGTCGCGGTGGAGACGGTCGTCGCCCTAGAAGCCAGCGGCCTTTACATCGCAGGCAGGGGCGCCTCGCCCAATGCCTCAGGAATCTACGAGCTGGACGCCTGCCTGATGGACGGCGCCAGCGGCCGGGCAGGCTCGGTCGCCGCGCTTCAGGGCTTCGAGAGCCCGATCCTGGCGGCGCGGGCGGTGATGGAGCGGACGCCGCACGTCATGCTGGCGGGCGAAGGCGCGGCCGCCTTCGCCAGGACCCAAGGCCTGAAGACAATCACGGATCCCGCGACCTGGTTCACGCATGCTGGGGCCTTTGAGTCTAACCATCCGCCGGACTTGCCCACCGGCACCGTCGGCTGCGTGGTGCGCGATGGCGAGGGCCGGCTTGCGGCCGCCACCTCGACGGCCGGCGTGTTCGGCAAGCTTCCGGGCCGGGTCGGCGATTCGCCCATCATCGGGGCCGGGGCCTGGGCTGACGGCCAAGCGGCGGTGTCCTGCACCGGCCAGGGGGAGTATTTCATCCGTACCGCCGTGGCCGTGCAGGTCGCCCACCGCATGCGCTTCGGCGGCGAGAGCCTGGCCAGCGCGACGGCGGCCGCCATCCAGGGCGTGGCCGGCCTGGGCGGCGACGGCGGACTGATCGCCGTGGACCGCGAAGGCCATGTCGCCATGCCCTTCGCCTCGGATGGTCTGAAGCGCGCGGCCCTGTTCGCCGACGGTACGATCATGGCCGAAGCCTTCTGAGCCCTGCCCTCTTCGCGACAGAGAACCCGCCTCCAGCGCCCAAACGACGCTCTGCCGATTGAAGGCGCCATCCTCGTTGGCTAGGTTGCCGCCATGCATAGCCACGCAGGGCAGCGCGCCCGACCCGAAGACCTCGTCAATCTGGACGCCCTGACCCGCGCCTATTTCGAGACCCATCCCGACGCCTCGAACCCGGGTCAGCGTGTGGCCTTCGGGACCTCCGGCCATCGAGGATCCAGCCTCGACGCGGCGTTCAACGAGGATCACATCCTCGCCATCACCCAGGCCATTGTCGAATACCGCGCCGACCAGGGCGTGACCGGCCCGATCTTCGTCGGCCGCGACACCCACGCCCTGTCCGAGCCCGCCTGGCGCTCGACCCTGGAGGTCCTGATCGCCAACGGCGTCGAGACCTTGATCGATTCGCGGGACGGCTTTACCCCGACCCCAGCGGTCTCGCACGCGATCCTGAAGTTCAATCGCGTGGCGCCCGGCCCCGCCGACGGCATCCTGATCACCCCGTCGCACAACCCGCCCCGCGATGGCGGCATCAAGTACAATCCGCCCTCGGGCGGACCCGCCGGGGGCGAGGCCACCTCGGCGATCGCCGCGCGGGCCAACCAACTGATCGAGGGCGGCCTGAAGGACGTCAAGCGCGTGCCGTTCGAGCGAGCGGTCGTCGCCGCCGGCCGCTACGACTTCCTGGCGAAATATATCGACGACCTGCCCAGCGTGCTGGACCTAGACGTTATCCGCTCCGCCGGCGTGAGGATCGGGGCCGACCCGCTGGGCGGCGCCAGCGTCGCCTATTGGGGCGAGATCGCCGACCGCCACCGGCTGAACCTGACCGTCGTCAATGACGCCGTCGATCCGCGTTGGGCCTTCATGCCGCTCGACAATGACGGCAAGATCCGCATGGATTGCTCGTCGCCGGCCGCCATGGCCAACCTGATCCGGGCGATGCAGGGCGGGGCTCAGTACGACGTCGCCACCGGCAACGACGCCGACGCCGACCGCCACGGCATCGTCACGCCCGACGGCGGGCTGATGAACCCCAATCATTATCTGGCCGTGGCCATCTCCTACCTGTTCAGCCATCGCGAGGGCTGGGGTCCGGACGTGGCCGTCGGCAAAACCCTGGTCTCGTCCTCGATGATCGACCGTGTGGTGGCCGGCATGGGTCGCCGCCTGCTGGAAGTGCCGGTCGGATTCAAGCATTTCGTGCCGGGCCTGCTGGACGGCAGCGTCGGGTTTGGCGGCGAGGAGTCGGCCGGGGCCTCGTTCCTGCGCAAGGACGGCACGGTGTGGACCACCGACAAGGACGGCCTGCTGCTGGCCCTGTTGGCGGCCGAGATCCAGGGCCGCACGGGCAAGAGCGCCAGCCAGCTCTATACCGGCCTGACCAAGCAATATGGCGCGCCGGCCTATGCCCGGATCGACGCCCCGGCCAACCGGGCGGAGAAGGCGCGGCTGGCCGCCCTCAGCCCGTCCGACGTTTCCGCCAAGACTCTGGCCGGCGAGGCCATCATCGACATCCTCACCACCGCCCCCGGCAATGGCGAGGCGATCGGCGGTCTGAAGGTGGTGACCAAAAACGCCTGGTTCGCCGCCCGGCCGTCGGGGACCGAGGACGTCTACAAGATCTATGCGGAGTCGTTCCTGGGGGCTGATCATCTGAGGTCGGTGCAGGCCGAAGCGCGGGACGTGGTGGCCGGGGCGTTGAAAGATTAGCGCCGGTCCCGTTCCATTCTAGAATGCTCGACGCGCCCCAAGGGCGACCGGCCTTGAAGAATTGGCGGCGGCGGCTCGACGACATGTTCGACAAGTTTGTCTAGGTCCGCCTAAGGTCACCCCCTACCCCTCCAGCCTCGCCAAGACCCCCGGATCCGCCTTCGCCAGCTCCACGATCCGCTCGATCAGCGCCTCGCGGCTCTCCAGAGCCAGCCCGTCGCGCAGCCGCGCCATGCGCTCGCGGACATAGCCCAGGCCGGTGTCGTCCAGCAGATTGGTCGCCACCACCACGGCCGCCTGGTGCTTGCAGGCCCCGAACTTGTCGAAGCCGGGACAGGTGCAGGCCCCCTCGCCGTTCGGCGCGCGCAGGGTGATAACATAGAGGTCGCCCCCCTTCACATGGGCGGTGACGGCGTCGTCCTCGATGGCCACCAGATCGACCGCGCCGGCCTCAGCCAGCTGGGCGCCGCTTTCGAACCAGCGCTCATCCATGCGCTCGCGCCAGGCCCCAATGTCGAAGAGGGGCCTGTTGAACAGGCTCATGCCTCGTCCTCGATGCGGTGGATGTCGTCGTCCGACAGGCCGAAGTGATGGCCGATCTCGTGGACCAGCACATGGGCGATCAGCTCGCCGAGCGAGGCATCGCCGCGTTCGCACCACTCGGCCAGGATCGCCTGGCGGTAGAGGAACACCATCGACGGCTCCGGCGACGGACCCAGCGCCGAGCGATGGGCGAGATCGACGCCTTGGTAGAGGCCGGTCAGCTCGAACGGGTCCTCGATGCCCAGGTCGTCCAGCACCTCATCGCTGGCGAAATCGTCAATGCGAAACACCAGGTCGCCGGTCTGGCGGCGGAAGTCGGCGGGCAGATCGTCGAAGGCCTGCCGCGCCAGGGCGGCGAAATCGTCGAGCGAGGGGGCGAGGCGGTCGGTCCAGGTCATGGTTCGTACATAGGCCGATTGGCCCGCAGCGCCAGCCTCTCGGCGCCGCCGCGACAGCACAGCTCATCGCCCTCTGGTCACGCGCGGCCTAATCTGTGACTCTGATTCGAAATTCCCCTTAGAGGCGACCGACAAGCCTGATGACCTCGCCTGATCTGATCCTGGCCGCGACGGCCGGCGCGGTCTGCCTGGCGCTTTGCGCCACGCTCTGGGCGATGTCCCAGCAGCGGCGGTTCGAAAGCCAACTGGCCTCTATGCGGGCCCGCCTGGCCGACCTGGAAAGCGGGACCTTGGTCGGCGAAGCCTCGGCCGAAGTCTTCGACACCGTGTTGATCGCGATCGACGGCGGCGCCGCGCGGCTGGTCTCGGGCCAGGACGCCCTGGCCGCCTGCGCCAGGATCCTCGACGTCGCGCCCAATGCCTCGGCCGTGGTCGAGGCCCTGGTCGCCGCCGATCCCGACCACGCCCACAAGCTGGCCGCCCTGTTCCAACGCGGCGAGGCCTGCGCCTTCGAGGCGCACCGCGCCGACGGGGGCGTGGTTGTGGAAGGCCGCGTGGCGGGGGCGGTGGCCTGGCTGCGCCTGGCCGCAGCCGCCGTCGACGAGTCGGGCCTACCCGGCGCCGGGCGTTTCGCCGCCTTCATGGACGGCATGGTCGAGCCGGCCTGGATTTCCGACGCCGACGGCGCGCCGGTCTGGGGCAATGCGGCCTATCTGCGGGTGGTCGGCGCGGTCTCGGCCGCCGAGGCGGCGCGCGAGGGCCAGACCGTCGACCGCGCCGCCGACGCCCTCGCCGTCGAGGCCGCCAAGGCCGGCGAGCTGCGCGAGGCCGTGCGTTGGGTGCCGATCGACGGCCGTCGCCGGGCCCTGCGCTTCTCGGCCCAGCCGCTGGACGGCGGCGGGGTGGGGGTGTTCAGCAGCGACGTCACCGAGGTCGAGGACATGCGCGACGCCCTGCGCAAGCATGTGGCGGCCCATGACGAGACCCTGAACCACATCGCCGACGCGGTGGCGATCTTCAGCCAGACCCGCCGCCTGGCGTTCCATAACACCGCCTTCGCTGCGCTGTGGGGCCTGGAGCCGGCCTGGCTGGCCGAGCGACCCACCCACGGCGAGGTGCTGGACCGCCTGCGCCAGCGTCGCCGCCTACCCGAAACCGTCGATTACGCCAAATGGAAGGGCGCCGAGCTGGCGCGCTACGAGGATCTGGGACCGCAGGCCGACGAGATGTGGGACCTGCCCGATGGCCGCACCCTGCGCGTGGTGCGCCAGCCCCACCCGCTGGGCGGCATGCTGCTGCTCTATTCCGACATCACCGGCGAGCTGCGGCTGAAGGCCCAGTACAACGCCCTGATCCAGGTGCAGCAGGCCACGCTGGACAAGCTGAACGACGCCGTGGCGGTGTTCGGCTCGGACGGCCGGCTGCGGCTGCACAACGAGGCCTTCGAGACCTTCTGGAACGTGTCGGCCATGGCGCTCGAGGCGGCGGTCGATTTCGAGGGCGTGGTCGAGCTATGCGTGCCGCGCCTGCACGACCTGTCCTTCTGGCGCGAGCTGAAGGGCCGGGTGGCCGATCCCGATCCGCAGATGCGCGCGCCCACCTCCGGCGAAACCCGCACCTCGGACAACCGCATCGTGCTCTATCAGAGCCGGCCTCTGCCCGACGGCGCGACCCTGATCGCCTTCGCCGACGTCACCGACACCCGTCAGCTGGAAAGCGCCCTGGCCGATCGGTCCCAGGCCCTGACCGAGGCCGAACGGCTGAAGCGCGACTTCGTGGGCAATGTCTCCTACGAGCTGCGCACGCCGCTCACCACGATCATCGGCTATTCGGAGCTGCTGGAGCGGGCCGACGGCCTGTCGGAACGCAGTCGCGGCCACGTGGCCTCGGTGCGCTCGGCCGCCACCCAACTGGCCCGCTCGATCGACGACGTGCTCGACATGGCCCAGATCGACGCCGGCGAGATGGCGCTGGAGATCGAGGACATCCGGGTGGCCGGCCTGATGAGCGACGCCCAGGAGCGCTCGCTGAAGATCGCTCAGATCGGCGGCGTGACCCTGGCGGTCGAATGCGACAAGGACGTCGGCCTGATCCGAGGCGATCTCAAGCGCCTGTCGCAGATCCTCGACCACCTGGTCGAGAACGCTCTGCGCCAGACGCCGCCGGATGGGGTGGTCACCCTATCGGCGCGGCGGGCGCTTGGAGAAGTGCGGCTGGACGTCAGGGACACCGGCCGCGGCGTGCCGTTCCATGTGCAGGCCCACATCTTCGACCGCTTCGTCGGCCGCGATAGGGGCGGCCCGGGTCTGGGCCTGGCGCTGGTCAAGGCTCTGGTCGAGCTGCATGGCGGCTGGGTGGCGCTGGAGAGCGAGCCCGGCGCGGGCTCGACGTTTACGTGCCACCTTCCAGAGACGCAGCAGCCGGGTGCGGCGCAACCGGAGTTCGGGTTTTAGGTTTTAAGTCCTCCCCCTATGGGGGAGGTGTCGGCAAGCCGACGGAGGGGGGAGAGATACGACCTCAGCCGCACGCAGGATCGATCGACCCTAAAACTCCCCCCACCGATCGCTACGCGATCGCCTCCCCCACAGGGGGAGGACTTGCCGAGCCTAGTGCTGGCTTTCCGGCAGCCGCACCACCAGCCCATCCAGCGCGTCGCTCACCTTGATCTGGCACGACAGCCGGCTGTTCGGCCCGACGTTTTCGGCGAAGTCGAGCATCGACTCCTCCATGGCCGACTTGTCGCCGGTCTTGGACAGCCAGGCTTCGTCGACATAGACGTGGCACGTGGCGCAGGCGCAGGCCCCGCCGCAGTCGGCGTCGATGCCAGGCACGTTGTTCTTCACCGCGCCTTCCATGACCGTCAGGCCCGGCTTGACGTCGATGCCGTGTTCCGTGCCGTCGTGCTCGATATAGGTGATCTTGGCCATGGGTCCCCTGGGGCGCTTTTTTTTGAACGGTCGTTTTACGCCGCGACTTCTTTCATGGAAATGGTCGAGTTCGCCAGCTTCTCCAAGCTGACGGGCGTGCGCTTGGCGATCAACTGCTTTCCCGCCATGAATTCGGGCGGCGCATTGACGGCCTCGACGGCCTGAACCAGGTCGCCCTTCAAGTGGAAGACAGCAAACTTGGCTCCAGACACGTCGCCGCGCACGATCTGCGTGTCTGCGTCGAACGGCAGGCCGGCGATCTGCAGTTTCAGGTCGTACTGGTCGGACCAGAACCACGGAATCTCGTGCGGCGGCATGGCGCGGCCGGTGATGGCGGCGGCGGCCTGCTTGGCCTGTTCAAGGGCGTTGGGCACGCTCTCCAGCCGGAACTGGCGGTCATACAGCGGTAGCGGCCGGTGGGTCACGTCGCCGATGGCGAATACGAACGGGTCGCTGGTCCGGGACTCCAGATCGACGACGATCCCGCCCGTGCACTCCAGGCCCGCGTCCTGGGCCAGCTCGACATTGGGATGGGCCCCGACCCCGACCAAGGCCGCGTCGCAGGCCACGACCCGGCCGTCGGCCAGTCGCACGCCCGTGATGTGGCCCCGCCTATCTCCAAGAGGGCCGCCCTCGAAGGCCTCGACCCCGGCGTTCAGTTCGAAGGCCACGCCTCGGGCGCGGTGATAGTCCTGGAAGAAGTTGGACAGGGTCTCGCAGGCGACCCGGGCCAGAACGCGCGGTTCCCGCTCGATGATCATCACGTGGCTGCCCAGGGCGCGGGCCGAGGCCGCCGCCTCCAGGCCGACATAGCCGCCGCCCACCACGGCCAGCCGTTTGCCGGGACCCAGCGCGCCCTTCAAGGCCTCGGCGTCGGCCGCCGTGCGCAGCGACAGCACACCGGCCAGGTCGGCCCCGGGGATCGGCAGCGCCCGGGCCCGAGCGCCGGTGGCCAGGATCAGATAGTCGTAAGGCAGGTGTTCGCCCGAGGCGAGGGTGACGGTCTTGGCGCCGCGATTGAAACCGATCACCACGCCGCCCAGGCGCAGCGAGACGCCAGCTTCCTCGTACCAGCTTGACGGCTTGAGCTGCAGGCCCTCGGCGTCGACCTCGCCCTTCAGCCAGCCCTTGCTCAGCGGCGGACGCTGATAGGGCAGCAGGGGCTCGTCGCCGATCAACACGATGGGGCCGACATGGCCGTACTGGCGCAGGAAGGCGGCGGCCGAACCGCCGGCATGGCCGGCGCCGACGATGACGACGCGGCTGTTCAGATCGCCCGTACCCGCTTCACTCAAAGGCCGTGTCCTCCCGTTCCGCCAAAAATGACGACGGCGTCACCTTTTGGCAAGCCGCGCGTCGATCTTGCGGACTAGAGCATTTCCCGACCTGAATGCGTCAGGCCGTGAGCTCTAATCTTTTGTTTTGACGCATTTTTCTTCACGCGAACCGGAACCACTGCGCTCGAAAAATGCTCTAGACGACCCGTTCGACCAGCATCTTCTTGATCTCGGCGATGGCCTTGGCGGGGTTCAGGCCCTTGGGACAGACCTGGGCGCAGTTCATGATCGTGTGGCAGCGATAGAGCTTGAACGGGTCTTCGAGGTCGTCGAGGCGCGCGCCAGTGGCTTCGTCGCGGCTGTCGATCAGCCAGCGATAGGCGTGCAGCAGCGTCGCCGGGCCCAGGTACTTGTCGCCGTTCCACCAATAGCTGGGGCACGAGGTCGAGCAGCAGGCGCAGAGGATGCACTCGTACAGGCCGTCCAGCTTTGAGCGGTCTTCCGGCGACTGCAGCCATTCGCTCTGCGGCTCGGGCGTGACGGTGTGCAGCCAGGGCTCGATCGAGGCGTACTGGGCGTAGAACAGCGTCAGGTCGGGGATCAGGTCCTTGACCACCGGCTGGCTGGGCAACGGCGCGATCTGCACGGCCTTGCCGGGCGTGTCGGCGTGGCCGTGGGTGCAGGCCAGGGTGTTGCGGCCGCCGATGTTCATGGCGCAGGAGCCGCAGACCCCCTCGCGGCATGAGCGACGGAAGGCCAGGGTCGGGTCGATGCTATTCTTGATGTAAAGCAGGGCGTCCAGCACCATCGGGCCGCAGGCGTCGATGTCCACCTCATAGGTGTCCCAGCGCGGATTGCGGCCGTCTTCCGGATCATACCGATAGACCTTGAAGGCGCGGGTGTTGGTGGCGCCGGCGGGCGCCGGCCAGGTCTTGCCGGCTTGCACGGTCGAGTTCTTGGGGAGGGTGAGTTGAACCATCAGCGTACCCTCAATAAACCCGCGCCTTGGGTGGGATGTAGTCGATGTCTTTCGACATGGTGTAGCTATGCACCGGGCGGAAATCGATCTTCACCTTGCCCGTGCCCTGGTCGAGCCAGGCCAGGGTGTGCTTCATCCAGGTGGTGTCGTCGCGGGTGGAGAAGTCTTCCCGGGCATGGGCGCCGCGGCTTTCGGTGCGGTTGACCGCGCTGGCCACAGTGACAACGGCCTGGCCGATCAGGTTGTCGAACTCCAGGGTTTCCATCAGGTCGGTGTTCCAGACCAGCCCGCGGTCGCTCACCTTGATATCCTTGGCCTTTTCCCAGACCACTGCCAGGCGCTCGGCGCCGCCGACCAGGGTTTCGCCGGTGCGGAACACCGCGGCGTCCTCCTGCATGGCCTTCTGCATTTCGAGGCGCAGGGCGGCTGTCGGCTGATGGCCATTGGCGTTGCGGTAGCGGTCGAAGCGGTCCAAGTGGGGATCGGTCTGAGAGACCTTCAGCTCCGGCTGGGTGGCCATCGGCTTGAGGATCTCGGCGCAGCGCAAGGCGGCGGCGCGGCCGAACACCACCAGGTCGATCAGGCTGTTGGATCCCAGGCGGTTGGCGCCGTGCACCGAGACGCAGGCCGCCTCGCCCACGGCCATCAGGCCGGGGATCACCTGGTCGGGATTGTCGCCCGACTTGGTAACGACCTCGCCGTGATAGTTGGTCGGGATGCCGCCCATGTTGTAGTGGACCGTCGGCAAGACCGGGATCGGCGCCTTGGTCACGTCCACGCCGGCGAACACCTTGGCGGTCTCGGAAATGCCGGGCAGGCGCTCGTGCAGAATTTTCGGGTCCAGGTGATCCAGGTGCAGGAAGATGTGGTCCTTGTTGGGGCCCACGCCCCGGCCTTCGCGGATTTCGATGGTCATGGCCCGGCTGACCATGTCGCGCGGAGCCAGGTCCTTCACCGAAGGGGCGTAGCGCTCCATGAAGCGCTCGCCCTCGGAATTGGTCAGGTAGCCGCCTTCGCCACGCGCGCCCTCGGTGATCAGGCAGCCGGCGCCATAGATGCCGGTGGGGTGGAACTGGACGAATTCCATGTCCTGCAGCGGTAGGCCGGCGCGCAGGGCCATGGCGTTGCCGTCGCCGGTGCAGGTGTGGGCCGATGTGGCCGAGAAATAGGCGCGGCCGTAGCCGCCGGTCGCCAGGATCACTTGCTGGGCCTGGAAGCGGTGCAGGGTGCCGTCGTCCAGCTTCCAGGCGGTGACGCCCCGGCAGACGCCGTCTTCCATGATCAGGTCGAGCGCGAAATACTCGATGAAGAACTCGGTGTCGTGGGCCAGGGACTGGCCGTACATCGTGTGCAGCATGGCGTGACCGGTGCGGTCGGCCGCGGCGCAGGTGCGCTGGATCGGACCGTTGCCGAATTCCTTGGTCATGCCACCAAAGGCGCGCTGGTAGATCTTGCCCTCGGCCGTGCGCGAGAACGGCACGCCCCAGTGTTCCAGCTCATAGACGGCGGCCGGCGCGTTGCGGGTCAGATATTCGATGGCGTCCTGGTCGCCCAGCCAGTCCGACCCCTTGACGGTGTCGTACATGTGCCAGCGCCAGTCATCCTGGCCCATGTTGCCCAGCGAGGCCGAGATTCCGCCCTGGGCGGCGACGGTGTGGCTGCGGGTCGGGAACACCTTGGTGACGCAGGCGGTCTTCAGCCCGGCCTGGGCGCACCCCAGCGCGGCGCGCAGGCCCGAGCCGCCCGCTCCGACGACGACGACGTCGAACTTGTGGTCGATAAACGTATAGGCCGACATCAAAAGACTCCGGTGAAGGCGACCTTGAGGATCGAGACGACCCCAAGAGCGCCGCCGAGGACGCATACAAACAGATTGGCCAGGACGAGAACGGTCTTGGTCATGAAGTTCGGGAAATAGTCCTCTATCACAACCTGCACCGCGCCCTTGAGATGGATCAGGGCGACAACGAGCAACAAGCACAGCAAGACCGTGTTGTGCGGGATGGCCACCCACTCGCTGGCGCCGTCGAAGCCGAGGCTGGCCAGGCGCAGGCCCGCGAACAGGCCCCACAGGGTCAACGGAATCAGGGCGACGCTCGACACCCGATCGGTGATGAAGTGGCCGACGCCGTGGTGCGAGGCGCCCAGGCCCCGAGCGCGAGACATGGGGGTGCGGAAGCGGCCGGAGGTCGAATGGGCCATGATCAAAGCGCTCCGGTTTGGGCGGCGATGACCCAGACGACGATCGCGCCGACCACGGCGAAGGCGATGGCGCAGGCGCCGGACATGTCGGCGACCTTCGGCGTGAATCCCTTGCCGGCGTCCCAGACGGTCTGGCGGACGGCGTAAGCGATGTTGAACAGCACCGCGACGGTCAGGCCAAACAGCACCAGCTTTCCCAAGAACGAGCCCAGCAGGCCGGTATAGGTCGCGTAGGCTTCAGGCCCCGAGGCCAGAGCCAGGGCCCAGCCGGCCAGCAGGAGCACGCCGACATACAGCGCCATGATGCAGGCCCGATGCAGGATCGAGCAGGTCATGGTGATGTGCCACCGCCAGACCTGGAGGTGTGGCGATAGTGGGCGCTCGGGAAGTCCCCCGCTGGTGTCGGTCATGAAAACGTCCAACCCTTTGGCTTTGTGCGTTGCGGGATGCTTTTAAGCGCGACGTTGGGGGTGTCAACGCAACGCCCTTTGTTGAGAAACGTTCTCAGCATAACAGCGGTAAGGATCAAGTGTCCCGCCAGCGGAACCTGAAGCTGAAGGTGGCGTTATCGGACCCTTAGCGGGGAGGCGCTGTTCATGTCCGGCCCGATCGACTTTCAGAACGTCTTCGACCGGATTCCCAGCCCCTACATGATGCTTGACCGCGATCTGCGCTTCGCCGCGGCCAACCGGGCCTATCTCAAGGCGGTCGAGCTGCGCTGGGAAGACATCGCCGGCCGCTACGTCTTCGACGCCTTTCCCGTCGAGGGTGAAAGCCGCCGGACCCTCGAGGAATCCCTGGCCCGGGCGCGCGACACCGGTCAGGTCGACGTGCTGCCCCTGATCGAATACGCCATCCAGCGTCCCACCCTCCTGGGCGGTGGGTCGGAAGCCCGGACGTGGAGCGCCACCCACACCCCGATCCTCGACGCGCGCGGCCACACCATCTTCATCTTGCAGCACACCCAGGACGTCACAGAGCTCCAGCGCCTGAAGGACGTCGCCTTTGGCGGTCGGGCGCCCAGCGCCGTCACAATGCTGGGCGGCGACATCCTGCAGCGCGCCGAAACCGTTCAGGCCCAGAGCCTGCAATTGCGCCGCCTGTTCATGCAGGCGCCCAGCTTCATGGCCATATTGCGCGGCCCCGATCACGTGTTCGAGCTGATCAACAACACCTATCTGCAGCTGATCGGCCACCGCGACGTGGTCGGTCTGCCAATGCGCGAGGCCCTGCCGGAAGTTGTCGAGCAGGGCTTCCCCGATCTGCTCGACAAGGTCCGATCGAGCGCCGAGGCCTTCGTGGGCCGACAGATCAAGATCGCCCTGCAGCGCACGCCGGACGGACCGCTGGAAGACCGCTATCTCGACTTCGTCTACCAGCCGATCATCGAGGACGACGGCTCGGTGTCGGGCGTCTTCGTCGAGGGGTTCGACATCAGCGATCAGGTCCAGGCCCAGGACCAGCAACGCCTGCTGCTCGACGAGCTTAACCACCGCGTCAAGAACACCCTGGCCACGGTTCAGGCCATTTCCCAGCAGACCCTGCGCGGCGCGTCCGATCCTGCAGCCTTCGCCAAGGCCTTCGAAGCGCGTTTGCTGGCCCTGTCTCAGACCCACAACGCCCTGACCGACGGCCAGTGGTCCGGCGCGGGCCTGCGCCAAATCCTCAACCTTGAACTGCTGCCGCATGGCGCCGAGCGCGTCAGCCTGGACGGACCCGACGCCCATCTGCCAGCTCGCACGGCCCTGTCGCTAGGCATGGTGTTCCATGAATTGACCACCAACGCCGCCAAGTACGGGGCCTTGGCCCAGGATGGCCGGTTGTCGGTGCATTGGCAGGGGGAGGGTGACGGCCTGGCCTTCACCTGGCACGAGGCCGGCGGACCCACGGTCGCCCCGCCCACCCGGCGCGGTTTCGGCTCGCGCTTGATCGAGCGCAGCATCACCAGCGAACTGCGCGGCAGGTTCGCGATCGACTACCGACCAGAGGGCGTGCTCTGCGAGTTCTGGGTGCCCGTGGCCGTGGCCTAGAGCATTTCCCGACCTGACGGCGTCAGGCCGTGAGCTCTAATCTTTTGTTTTGACGCATTTTTCTTCACGCGAACCGGAACCACTTCGCTCGAAAAATGCTCTAGCGAAACAGGTTCAGCGCCGCCCATTGCAGCAGCAGGATGGTCTTGGCGTCGCAAATCCCGCCGCTGGCGACCATGGCGAGGGCTTCGTCGATCGAGCGCTCCAGCACCTGGACCTCTTCGCCCTCTTCTTCCAGGCCGCCGCCGTCGGAGACCTTCATCGAGGCGTCGTACTCGGCGACGAAGAAATGCAGGATCTCGGTGATCGCGCCGGGGCTCATGAAGGCCTGGAACACCTTGCGCACGCCGGTCAGCCGGTAACCGACCTCCTCCTCCACCTCGGCCCGGATACGGTCCTCGGGCGAAGCGTCGTCCAGCAGGCCGGCGGGGGTCTCGATCAGCAGGTCGTCATAACCCACGGCATAGGCCGGATAGCGAAACTGCCGGGTCAGCAGCACGGTGCGGGCCGCCATGTTGTAGGGCAGCAGTGTGCAGCCATCGCCCCGGTCATAGGTCTCGCGGCTCAGGGTCGCCCACTGGCCGTCGTCGCGCTGCCAGTCGAACATCGTCTTCTTCAGGAGGTAGTGGTCGTCGGATAGCACCGTGACGGTCTTGACCCGCACCCGATCGGCGACGCTCATCCCCTAGTCCCTCACCTTAGCCACATAGTCAGCTGACCGCATTTCCTGCAGACGCGACACCGTGCGCTCGAACTCGAACGACCCATCTCCGGCCGGATACAGAGCGTCGGGCTCGCCATCGGCCAGGGCCACCAGCTTGGCGTCGGCCTCGTAGAGCGAATCGATCAGGGTGTTGAAGCGCTTGGCCGCGTCACGCCGCTCGGGCGTGAGCAGCGGCACGTCTTCCAGGAACACGGTGTGGAAGCGCGCGGCGACCGCCAGATAGTCCTGCGGCCCCAGGGCCTGCTGGCACAGGCTGGCGAACGAGGCGCGCAGCAGGCCGCCGACGGCGCGGGGCAGGCGCATCTTGCGGCCCAGAACCTCGAGCGTGGCGCCGGTCTCCTCGGCCCCATCCAGCATGTCGGCCCAGAGGGCGTCGAACTCGGCGGCGGTCGTCTTGTCGTTGGGCGCAAGCCAGGTGCGGGCGGCGCGCAGGCGGTCGAGGCGGAAATCGACCGGGCCCCGCACGGCGACCACGTCCATCCGGTCCTTCAGCATGGCGATGAAGGGGACGAAGAGCTGGCGGTTGAGGCCGTCCTTGTAGAGGTCGTCCGGCGGCCGGTTGGAGGTCGCCACCAGGGTTACGCCCTGGGCGAACAGCGCCTCGAACAGGCGGCCCAGGATCATGGCGTCGGCGATGTCGGTGACCTGCAGCTCGTCGAAGCACAGCAGGCGGGCCTGGGCGGCGATCAGATCGGCGGTCGGCGCGATCGGGTCGTCGCCCCTGTGCTGGCCAAACCGCGCCTTGCGCTCGGCCGCGTCACCCTTGCGCCAGGCGTCGATATGGCCGTGGACCTCGGCCATGAAGCCGTGGAAGTGGATGCGGCGCTTCTTGTCGATGGGCGCGCTGTCGAAGAACAGGTCCATCAGCATCGACTTGCCGCGTCCCACCGGACCCCACAGATAGACGCCCTTCTGGCCCTTGGGCTTGCGGCCAAACAGCGAGAAGCCGGGCTCGCCCGCCCCGTCCAGATCGGCCTCCAGCCGCGCCAGCGCATCGACGGCGGCGGCCTGGGCGGCATCGGGCTTGATCTCGCCCTGAGCCAGGCGGTCGCGATAGGCGGTTCGAACGGATGTCGGCATCGCGGACGGGGTTAGCGCGAGGAGCGCCGCGGGGAAAGGCCTAGACCCCCAGATCCTGGCGCACGAAACGGTAGGTCTCGCGCTTCTCGCAGGCGCAGGCCTTCATCTGGCCGTCCTTGGTCCACCAGACCAGCAGCGGATAGGCGAAGTTCACGCCATTGTCCTTGAGCAGCGGCCGCAGGTCATCGACGGTCTTGCGGCCGGCCTCGATCACCGCCGTGCGGGCCACGTCGCCGTCGGCGGGCGCGATGCCGGCGGCCGTCCAGGCCTCGACCGGTGTGGCGTCCCACTTTTCCGACAGGGCCCAGCTGCGGTTGACCCACATCTCGGCGACGGTCGCCCGCTCGGCCGGCGTGGATTTCGGCACGCCGTTGCGGTCGGCGCGGGCGATCTCGATCAGCCGGGTGTCGACGCCCGCCTTGTGCAGGCCCGGATATTCCTCGGCCTTGAACCGCACGCAGTCGGGGCAGGTGCGGAAGCTGACCATGTAAAGCTTTTGCCTCTTCAGTCCCGGCGACACCCAGCCGGAGGTCTCCAGGATCTTGGTGATCTCGGCCTGGTGTTTGGTGATGGTCTTGGGCCGCCAGCGCAGCTCTATGTTCCAATAGGCCCAACCCGCCGCGCCCACGACGAGGATCACGACGGCGACGATCAGCCAACGGCCCAGGGTTTTCATCAAGCGCTCCTCATCCAGTCCCGCACCGTCGAACAGCTAAGAGCCGTCGTCAAACTTTCCTGAGGACAGCGGCCCGGCCGCCTTGGAAGCGCGGCGCGGCTTGTCTAGACTCAGGCTTCGGGTCGATCCGCCGCCCGCCATGCCAAGGACCCGCGTGATCGAAGTCGCCCTGCCCGATGAAGCCGCCACCCAGCGCCTGGGTATTCGGCTATCGCGCGCCCTGAGGCCGGGCGACGCGATCTGCCTGACGGGACCGCTCGGCGCCGGCAAGTCAACCCTGGCTCGCGCCCTGATCCGCGCCTTGACCTCGCCGGACGAGGAGGTGCCCAGCCCCACCTTCACCCTGGTGCAGTTCTATGACGGCCCCGCCTTCCCGGTCGCCCATTTCGACCTCTACCGCCTGACCGATCCCGACGAGGCCTACGAGATCGGGCTGGACGAGGCGCTGGAGGACGGCGCGGTGCTGATCGAATGGCCCCAGCGGCTGGAGGGGCGTCTGCCCGCCAACCGACTCGCTATAGACATCACCCCCAGCGACGATGGCGAGGCGCGCCGCGCGACCCTGACGCCGCACGGAACCTTCGAAGGACGCAAGCTTGAGCTCTGATCGCGAAACGGCCCGAGAGACGGCGAAGGCGGCCTTCTTGACCGCCCAAGGCTTCGGCGACGTCCGCCGCGAGTCGCTGGGCGGCGACGCCTCAACCCGCAGCTACGAGCGCCTGCATCGTGGGGACCAAAGCTTCATCTTCATGGACCAGCCGCCGGCGCTGGAGAGCTCGGTGTGCCCGCCCGACGCCAGCGACGCCGAGCGCCTGGCCTCGGGCTACAACGCCGCCGCGCGCCTGGCCGCCGGCTCAGTCGCCGCCTTCGTGGCCACCGCCGCCTATCTGCGCGACCGAGGCCTCTCCGCGCCGAGGATCTTCGCCCATGACATCGCCGCCGGCCTGGCGGTGCTGGAAGACCTGGGCGACGGCCTCTATGCCACCCTGATCGCCGAGGGGCAGGATGAGACGCCGCTCTACGAGGCCGCCGTCGACGTCCAGATCGCCCTGCACAGCGCGGCGCCGCCGCAGGTGCTAACCGCCGAGGGGGGCGTGTCCTGGCCGCTGCTGACCTATGACGCCCTGGCCCTGAAGGTCGCCACCGACACCTTCCTGGAATGGTGGCCCAAGTTCGCCGGCCTGCCGGACTTCAGCGACGCCGCCGTGGCCGGCTGGGACGCTCTGTGGGCCCCGGTCTGGGTGCGCGGCGAAGCCGGCGCCTCGGTGTTCACCCACCGTGACTATCATGCCCAGAACCTGATCTGGCTGCCGGGCCGCGACGGCGTGGCACGGGTCGGCCTGCTGGACTTCCAGGACGCCCTGCGCGCCCATCCGGCCTGGGACCTGACCCATCTGCTGCAGGACGCCCGCCGCGACGTGTCACCGGCGCTGGAACAGGCCATGCTCGACCGCTACCTGGCCGCCCGGCCGGCGCTGGACCGGGAAGCCTTTATCGCAGACTACCGCGCCTTGGCC
Organism: Caulobacter sp. DWR3-1-2; assembly: GCF_049896225.1. Lineage (NCBI taxonomy): Bacteria > Pseudomonadati > Pseudomonadota > Alphaproteobacteria > Caulobacterales > Caulobacteraceae > Caulobacter > Caulobacter sp. DWR3-1-2. Next base: position 171,909 of record NZ_JAFCTW010000005.1, read on the forward strand.
GCCTCGAACGCGGCGCGGATCCTGGGCCGGGTGTTCGCCCGCCAGGCGTTGGCGGGCCGCCCGCAGTACGAGGCCTTCATGCCGCGCACCTGGCGCTATCTGGAGCGCAACCTCGAAAGCCCGGCGCTGGCCGGGCTGAAGACCTGGTTCGACGCCAATGTGCCGGCCGAGGCGCGTCGATGAGCGCCTTTCCCACGGTCGCCATGGTCCTGGCTGCGGGTCTGGGCACCCGCATGCGACCCCTGACCGACGACCGGCCCAAGGCGCTGGTCGAGGTGGGCGGCAAGGCGCTGATCGACCACATGCTGGACCGCCTGGCCGCCGCCGGGGTCGAGACCGCCGTGGTCAATGTCCACGCCTTCGCCGACCGGCTGGAGGCGCATCTGGCGGCGCGCTCGGCTCGGGGCGCCCGTCCTCGGATCGTCATCTCCGACGAACGCCCCCAGGCGCTGGAAACCGGCGGCGGCCTCAAGCACGCCCTGCCGCTGCTGGGCGACGCGCCGGTCTGGGTGGCCAATATCGACTCCGTCTGGATCGAGCACGGCGGCTCGGCCATCGAGGCGATTGCGCGGGCCTGGGATCCGGCGGCCATGGATGTCTGCCTGATGCTGGCCTCGACCACCGAGTCGCTCGGCTTCCACGACAGCGGCGACGTGTTCCTCGACGATGGCGTGGTGCGCTTCAAGACCGCCGGCGAGACCGCGTCGCTGGTCTATGTCGGGGTCCATATCTGCAAGCCCGGGATCGTGTCCGACGGTCCCGAGGGTCCGTTTTCGCTGACCCCGATCTGGCGGGTCCTGGCCGCCGGGGGCCGCGTCCATGGCGTCACGCCGGACGGTCTCTGGATGCATGTCGGCGACCCCCAGGCCGTGATCGCCGCCGAGGCCAGGCTGGCATGAGCGCGGCGGGTCCCTTCGACACGCCGGGGCCGCGCTGGTTCTCGATCCCCGCTCACCGGCCGTTCGTCGAGGACCTGGCCCGCGGGCTGCTGAGCGCCTTGGCCCCACTGGGTCCCGAGGCCCTGCCCCGCGCTACGGTGCTGACCCCGACGCGGCGCGGGGCCCGCGCCCTGGCCGACGCCTTCGTCCAGGTGATCGACGGGGCGGCGGGCGCCGGCAAGGCCCTGCTGCTGCCGCAGATCCGGCCGCTGGGCGATCTGGACGAGGGCGAGCCGCCGTTCGAGCCGGGCGAGATCAGCCTGGACGTGCCGCCCGCTGTCTCGTCGCGCCGCCGGCGGTTCGAGTTGGCCCGGCTGGTCGCCGACCACGCCCACCTGCTGGACTTCACCCCCCAGGCGGGCCAGGCCCTGGAGATGGCCAAGGCCTTGGCCGAGTTCCTCGACAGCTGCCAGATCGAGGAGCTGATCACCGACGACGGTCGCCTCGACGGCTTGGCCGAGGGCGACCTGGCCCAGCACTGGCAGGTCTCGGCCAGGTTCCTGAAGGCCATCCTCGCCGCCTGGCCCAAGCGCCTGGACGACCTGGGCCTGATCGACGTCAGCGACCGCCGCGTGCGGCTGCTCAACGCGCTCTCGGACCAGTGGGAAGACGCGCCGCCACAGGGGGTGATGATCGCCGCCGGCTCGACGGGCACGGCCCCGGCCACCGCCCGCCTGCTGGGCGTGATCGCCAACCTGCCCCAGGGCGCCGTGGTGCTGCCGGGCCTTGACGAGGGCCTGGCCGAGGACGCCTGGGGCCAGGTCGGCGAGCAGCATCCGCAGGGCGCGATGAAGCGCCTGCTCGATCGCTTCAAGGCCACGCGCGCCGAAGTCCGCCCCTGGTGGCCCGAAGCCGATAGCCGGGGCCGTTGGCGGCGTCGGCTGATCAACGAGGCCCTGCGCCCGGCCGAGGCCACCGCCGACTGGCTGGCCCAGATCGATCGGCTTCGCGCCGAGGCCCCGGACCTCGACCCGATCGCCGAGGGGTTGAAGGGCCTGTCGCTGATCAGCGCCCGCACCGAGGAGGAGGCCGCCGTCGCCTGCGCGCTTCTCTTGCGCGAAGCGCTGGAGACCCCCGGCCAGACCGCCGCCCTGGTCACGCCCGACCAGGAACTGGCTCGCCGGGTCGCCGCTCGCCTGGCCCGCTGGGGCGTGATCGCCGACAGCTCGGCCGGCGCGCCCCTGGCTGCCAGTCCCGCCGCGATCCTGGCCCAGCACGTCGCCGCCCTCGCCATCGACCCGCTGGACCCCGTGCGCCTGCTGGCCGTGGCCAAGCATCCGCTGCTGCGGGCCGACGCCGACGCCGCTTGCGACCTGGAACTGAAGGGTCTGCGGGGCCCGGCGCCCCGCGACGCCGCGCAACTGCTCGGCAAGCTCGACGCCTATCCCGACGCGCGCCGCCTCGCCGAGCGGGTGCTGGCCGCCGCGCGCCAGGCCGCGGCGCCCTATGTCGATGACCAAGGCGCCCCCGCCACCGCCGCGCGGGCCCTGGTTGAGAGCCTGGAAGCCCTGGCCGACCCTGGCGACCTGTGGGCCGGCTCGGCGGGCGAGGGCCTGGCCAGCCTGTTGTCATCGCTGATAACCGACGGACTGGTCCTGCCACCGGCTTCGAAGATCGGTTTCGGCGACCTGCTGGACCGGCTGGTCAATGAGGAGACCCTGCGGGTCGGCGGCGCCACCCATCCGCGCCTGCGGATCTTCGGAGCCATCGAGGCGCGGATGGTCCGGGCCGATCGCTTGATCCTGGCCGGACTTGAGGAGGGGATCTGGCCAAAGGGCGCGCCGATCGACCCGTTCCTGTCGCGACCGATGCGCGAGCGCCTGGGCCTACCGCCGCCCGAGCGCCGCATCGGCCTGACCGCCCATGACTTCGCCCAGGCCGCCGCCGCGCCAGATGTCATCCTGGTCCACAGCGAGCGCCGGGGCGGCGCGCCGGCCGTCGAGAGCCGTTGGCTGTGGCGGCTGCGCACCCTGGCGCGCGGCGCGGGCCAGGCCCTGCCGGAGCGCGCCGACGTGCTGGCCTGGGCTCGCGACCTTGACGCGCCAGGCCCCTACGCCCCGATCAGCCGCCCGGCGCCCACGCCTCCCGTCGCCGACCGTCCGCGCCGCATGGCCGTCACCCGCATCGAGGCCCTGACCCGCGACCCCTACGCCGTTTGGGCGCGCGACATCCTCAAGCTGTTTCCACTGGAGCGCCCCAACGAGCCGGTCGAGGCGCGGGCGCGCGGCACGGCGATCCACGCGGCGTTCGAGACCTTCTCGCTCGACCATCCGGGCCCTGTCCCGACCGACGCGGCCGAAATCTTCGCCGGGCTCTATCTGTCCGAACTGGTCCAGGCCGGCATGCCGCCCGCCGCCCTGGCCCGCGAGCGCGCCCTGGCCCGCGAGGCGGCGCTGTGGGTGGCCGACCTGGAGACCCGTCGCCGGGCCGGCGCCGAGCGCGTCGTCGTCGAGGCCACCGGCACGCTGACCTTCGACATCGGCGGTCGGCCCTTCACCGTCTTCGCCAAGGCCGACCGCATCGAGCCGACCGCCGACGGCTTGGCCCACATCCTCGACTACAAGACCGGCGCCGCGCCGTCGAAAAAGCAGGTCGAGACCGGCTTCTCTCCCCAGCTGACCCTGACCGCGGCCATCCTGCGCGAGGGCGGCTTCGAGGCCGTCGGTCGCCGCGAGCCTGGCGACCTGACCTATCTGCGGGTCACGGGCCGCAAGCCGGCCGGTGTGGAAGAGGTGCGGGCGACCGCTGGGGGCGACAGCCGGGAGGCGGCGGTCAAGGCCTTGCAGGGCCTGCGCGACTTGATCGAGCGCTACGACAATCCCGACCAGCCCTACCTGTCGCGCGTGGCGCCGCAGTTCGTGCACGACCATGCGGGCGACTACGGCCACCTGGCGCGAGTGTTCGAATGGTCCACCAGCGGCGATGACGGGGAGGGCAGCGAATGAGCCTCGCGCCGACCAAACAGGTCCTTCCCCTGTCGGGGAGGCGGCGCGCAGCGCCGGCGGGGGGAGCCGTCGGGCGGTGGTTCACCCCCCCCTCCGTCGCCCCGGATCAAGTCCGGGGCGCCGCCTCCCCCACAGGGGGAGGATTTTCATGATCGACCCCCAACGCATCGCCGCCGATCCGGCCATCTCGGCCTTCGTCACCGCCAATGCCGGCTCGGGCAAGACCAAGACCCTGATCGACCGGGTCGCGCGCCTGCTGTTGGCCGGCTCCACGCCCGAAGCCATCCTCTGCGTCACCTACACCAAGGCCGCCGCCGCTGAGATGCAGCGCCGGCTTTTCGAGCGGCTGGGCGAATGGTGCGTGACGCCCGACGCCAGGCTGCGCGAGCAACTGGGCGCGCTGGAGGGTCGGGATCCCGCCAGTTTCGGCCACCGCGAGCTATCCAAGGCTCGGGGCCTGTTCGCCAAGGCGCTGGAAACCCCCGGCGGGCTGAAGATCCAGACCATCCACGCCTTCTGTGAGAAACTGCTGCGGCGCTTTCCGCTGGAGGCCGGGGTGTCGCCCGGCTTCACGGTGATGGACGACAGCGCCTCGGCCGCCATCGCCCAGGGCGCGCTGCGGCAGGTGGCGACCTGGGTCACCGACCATGACGACCCCTACGCCCTGGCCTATGCCCGGTTCTCGGTGGCCCTGGACTTCGCGGCCTTCGAGGCGATGTTCGCCACCTTCGAGAGCCAGCGCGGGGCGATCGGCGCCTATCTCGAGGCCCAGGGCGGGCCGTCGGGCGCGATCGAGGATGTCTGGAAGGCCTGCGGCTTCCACTACGGCCCCAGCAGCGTCGAGCGGGTGGTCGCCGAGGCCATGGCCGAGCTGGACCGCGACCTGTGGGGCTCGGTCGCTGACGTGCTGCTGAACGGGACGAAGACCGACATCAAGTGCGCCGGCCTGATGGCCCAGATCGCCGGCGATCCGCACGCCGATCTCGACCAGGCCCTCGCGGCGCTGTTCACCGAGAAGGGCGTCGGCACGCCAATGACCTGGCCGGCCAAGACCTCGGGCCTGAAGTCCCGCGAGGATCTTCGTGCCCGCCTGCTGGCCGAACAGGAGCGTCTTGAGGAGGCCCGCGAATGGCTGCGCGCCGCCCGGGTGGCCGAGGACAGCAGCGATGCCCTGCGCCTGGCCGGCCTCTACATTTCCTCGCACCAGGTCGAGAAGGCGGCGCGCGGCGCGTTGGACTTCGCCGACCTGATCGACCGCACCCGCGTGTTGCTCACCGAGAAGGTCGATGCGGCCTGGGTGCTCTATAAGCTGGACGGCGGCATCGACCACATCCTGCTGGACGAGGCCCAGGACACCGCCCCCGACCAATGGGCGATCCTGCGGGCCCTGACCTCCGACTTCTTCGCCGGCGAGGGCGCGGCGCGGTGGAGGGCGGGGGAGGACACCCGGACCCTGTTCGTGGTTGGCGACGAGAAGCAGTCGATCTACTCGTTCCAGGGCGCCGACCCGCAGCGCCTGCTGGCCGAAACGCAGCAATATATCGCCCAGATCACCGCCGCCGACCGGGTGGGAAAGGCCGTGCCCCTGACCACCTCCTACCGTTCGACGGTGGAGGTGCTGAGCTTCGTCGACGCTCTGTTCTCGGCGCCGGAGACCCGCTCGGGCGTGCCGGCCCCGGCCGGCGAGGACGTGGTTCGCCACCAGCCGCACCGTATCAATCACAAGGGCTGCGTCGACCTGTGGCCGCTGGAGCGCGAGGCGCCGGGCGAGGAGCGCGAAGCCTGGGCGGCGCCGCTCGACGCCGAGAGCGAGCATGGCGCCAACCGCCGCCTGGCCGAGAAGATCGCCATCGAAATCGCGGCGCTGATCGCCCGCGGCGACGCCGTCTTCGACAAGGAAGACAAGGTCTGGCGGCCGGCTCATCCGGGCGATGTCATCGTGCTGGTTCGCCGGCGCAAGGCGTTGTTCGAGGAAGTGCTACGGGCGCTGAAGCGGCGCGGCGTGCCGGTGGCCGGCGCCGATCGCCTGTCGCTGTCGGCCCATATCGTGTTCGACGACCTGCTGGCCCTGGGCCGGTTCTGCCTGTTCCCGGACGATGATCTGACGCTGGCGGCCCTGCTGAAGAGCCCTTTCTGCGGCCTGTCGGACGACGCGTTGTACGCCTTGGCCAAGGGCCGCTCGCCGGACACGCTCTGGCGGGCGTTGGAGCGGCGGGCCGCCGAGCAGCCGGTCTGGGCCGCTGCGCGCGACCTGCTGCGCTGGGCCCTGATCGAGTCCCGCCGCAAGCAGCCGTTCGAGTTCTACGCCCTGCTGCTGGGCAAGGTGGACGAGAGCGTGCGCTCCAACCGCGCCAAGGTGTTGACGCGCCTGGGTCAGGAGGCCGCCGAGGCACTGGACGAGTTCCTTGCCCAGGTGTTGGCCGCCGAGCAGCGCGGGGTGCGCGACCTGGAGGCCCTGGTCGCTGATTTCGCCAGCCTCGACATCGTGGTCAAGCGCGAGATGGAGGGGGCGCGCCGGGAGGTGCGTGTGATGACCGCCCACGGCGCCAAGGGGCTGGAGGCCCCGATCGTCTTCCTGCCCGAAACTACGATGAAGGGCGGGGCGCGGGGCTCGCCGCTGATGGCCACCGAGGACGGCGGCTTCCTGTGGTGCGCCTCCAAGGCCAATGACTGCGAACCCTCGGCCATGGCCCGCGAGCGCCGCGAGAAGAAGGACGCCGAGGAAGCTCTTCGCCTCTACTACGTGGCCCTGACCCGGGCGCGGGATCGGCTTGTCCTCTGCGGCCGGATCGACGCGCGGACCAAGGACGAGAACGTCGGGGGTTGGTACGCCGCCGCCCAGGCCGCCTTCGCCCATTCCGACATCGAACCCCAGGTGCGGGAGATCGGTGATGAAGGGCGACGGAGATTTGGTCCCGATCCCATGCGGGCCGAAGCCACGGCCGCGATCGCCGCGCCCACCGTCATCCCGACCCCACCCTGGACCCTGGCCCCCGCGACGCCCGAAACGCCCGCCGCCCGCTATGCCGCGCCCTCGACCCTGGAGGACGAGGCCAAGGGCAGTGCGCCGTCTCCCCTGGCGGCCGTCGAAGGCCTCGGCCGTTATCGACGCGGCGAGATCATCCACCGGCTGCTGCAGCTGCTGCCTGATCTGGAGCCCGAGGGGCGGCGGGCCGCCGCGACGCGTCTGCTCCAGGCCGAGCGCGACCTGACCGACGATCAGCGCCAGGAGATGGCGGGCGCCGCCTTCGGGGTGCTGGAGGACGACCGGTTCGCCCGGGTGTTCGGCCCCGGTTCGCGGGCCGAGGTCGCGCTCGCGGGGGGCGCCGCGCGCCTGCCGCCCGACCTGAAGATTTCAGGTCGCGTCGATCGGTTGATCGTGACGCCCGACCGGGTGCTGGTGGTCGACTACAAGACCAACCGCCCGTCGCCGGCCCGCATCGAGGAGGCCGATCCGGCCCATCTGTCGCAGATGGCCATCTATGCCGCCGTGCTGGCCGAGGTGTTCCCCGATCGACCGATCGAGGCGGCGATCGTCTGGACCGACGGCCCCAAACTCATGGCGGTTCCAGAAAAGGTTATGGCCGACGCCTTGGCCAGGCTGTTCTAGATCATTGCCGTGAGGGGCGCGGGCCCCTAAATCTTGCTGCAAGATGGGCGGCGAATCCCCGACCCTGACGTTTTTCTAGCGCGCCCGCCCCCGAGGCGCAGATGGAGCCAACCGATGAGCACCTTAGCGGTGACCGACGAATCCTTCGAACGCGACGTGCTGCAGGCCGACAAGCCCGTGCTCGTCGATTTCTGGGCCGAATGGTGCGGTCCCTGTAAGCAGATCGCCCCGGCTCTGGAGCAGATTTCCGAGGAACTGGCCGACTTCGTCACCGTGGCCAAGGTCAATATCGAAGACAGCCCCACGACCCCCTCGCGCTACGGCGTGCGCGGCATCCCGACCATGATGCTGTTCCGCGGCGGCCAGATGGCGTCGATGAAGGTCGGCGCCATGCCCAAGGCCAAGATCCTCGAATGGCTGAACGAAGCCGGCGTCAAACAGCCGGCCTAGGCGTTCGCCGCTCAGGCTAACCACAGCCGCCTGCCCCGCCGACGCGAGGCGGGCGGTTCGCCTTTAGAGCATTTTTCGAGCGAAGTGGTTCCGGTTCGCGTGAAGAAAAATGCTTCAAAACAAAAGATTAGAGCTCACGGCCTGACGCAGTCAGGTCGGGAAATGCTCTAGCGGCCGACCCGAGTTGGGATGTGAGCCTTCCGCATGGCCTTTTTCCTCGTGACCATGACGCACCCCGACGGCGATGGCTGGGGCCAGCACGTCATTTCCCACGTCAACTATCTGCGCTGCCTGATCGATGCAGGGCTGATACGCGCCTCCGGGCCCGCCACCGGCCTGGGTAAGCGCGCCGGCTTCATCATCGCGACCGTGGACAGCCGCGAGGCGGTCGAACGGCTGGTCGCCGAGGATCCCTTCGCAGTCGAGGGCTTGATCGACGACCTGACGATCGTGGAGTGGGACCCGTTGTTCGGGGCGTTCGCCGAAGACGCCAGTCGCACGAAGACGGCGTAGGCCCCCTTGCGGAGCGCCCTATTTTTTCCCGGACGTGACGATGAACGGCGACGCGGCGGCTGGCGCGGCCTTCTTGTCGGCCTTCGGTTTGCGGACTTCCTTGTTGGACTTTTTCTGACCCTTGGCCATGCGCGCTCCCTGCCAGGGCGCTCGCGCGCCGGGATGTCCAGCAGGCCGAGCCGTCCTATCGGCTTGAGACGACTTTAGGGCTTCGACGGACGCCCGCCTAAGGCTTTCGGCGGAAGAGCCGGGGAACATGCGCTTGTGCGTGTCCCCGGCTGGGCCCTCAGGCCGCCTTCTTGGCGGCCTTTTCCTTCTTGGGCTTCTTGTCCTTCTTGGCGACCTTCTCAGCCTTGGGAGCCTTGGTCTTCTTGACCTTGACCTCCGGCTCGCCGTGGACGTCGGACACAGCCATGTCGGCGAGCAACTCAAGGAAGCCCGCACGCTTGCTGGGCTTGAGCAGGGCCAGGATGCGAGCGTCGGCCATGGCCACCTTGGGACGGCTTTCCTCCAGCACGGCGGCGCCGGCCGATGTCAGGCTGACGGTGTTGGCGCGGGCGTCCAGATCGGAGCGATGACGCTCCAGATGGCCCTTGGTGATCATCCGGGCGACCATGTCGGCCAGCGTGGAACGGTCGATGCCGGTGGCGCGCACCAGGCCCGTCTGGGTGACGCCCTCGTTCTCGGCCACCGCCGCCAGAACCGCGAACTGCCGCTGGGTGACGCCGCCGGCGCCGCTCTCCTCGGCATAGATGTCGAGGGCCAGTTGCAGGACACGGTGCAGCAGGTGGCTGGGCGACCGCGTCAGGGCCCCGCCGTGATCCGCCCCGACGGACCTGCCGCCGCCCTTGTCGCCCTTGATCTTGGCCATAATCCGTCGTCCCTCGTTTCCGTCGACGGACCTTCAGGTACCACGGTTACACGTCGATTTGACGACAGATGGTCCGTGGGCTGTCGGTTGCCAACCTAGAAGCCGGCGTCCGGCGGTTCGGGTGTCTTGGCCTCGTCGCCCTTGGCCATGTGCTTCATCATGAAGGGCACCTGGGTCAGGGAGAAGACGATGGCCAGGGGCAGCAGGGCGATGCGGAACTTTACCCACAGGTCGTTGCCCTGCACCGCAGGCATGCCGTTGGTGATGGCGATGACCACCTGATTGGCGACCGCCGCGAAGGTGAAATAGCCGCCATAACGCAGGGTGAGTGTGCGCCAGGCGGCGTCGGGCAGGCGCACGGCCTCGCCGATCAGCGCCTTGAGCGGCGCGCGGCCCATCAGCGTTCCGCCGATCATGAAAAGGGCGAGGGCGCCGTTCACCACGGTCACCTTGATCTTCACGAACACGTCGCTGTGGAACACCAGGCCCAGGGCGCCGAAGATCAGGGCCATGACGCCGGAAAACAGCGGCAGCAGGGCCACACGGCGCTCGACGGCATAGCCGAGCGCCAGGGCCAGGGCCGAGGCGACGACCAGCACCCAGGTGGCGGTCTGGAAGTTCTTGGTGGCGAAGAAGGCCACGGCGAAGGCCACCGGTGCGCCGTAGTCGACGGCAGTGCGCACCCAGGCGGCGTTCTTCTTCTTGTCGGGCTGAGTGGCCAGTGCGGACGCCGGCTCGGGGGGAGGAATCTCGGTCATGTCTAGTCCTCAAGCCCCACCAGCGAGCGCGAGAAGGCACGCGCGTCGAACGGTTGTAGATCATCGACGCCTTCGCCGACGCCGATCAGCTTGATCGGGCTGTCCGAGGCCCGGGCCACCGGCACCAGCACCCCGCCGCGCGCCGTGCCATCCAGCTTGGTCATCACAATCCCGGAGACGCCGACCTGGTTGCCGAAGATCTTCTCCTGGGCCAGGGCGTTGCGGCCCACCGTGGCGTCCAGCACCAGCAGGGTCTCGTGCGGGGCGTCGGGATCGACCTTCTTGAGCACCCGAATGACCTTGAGCAGTTCGTCCATCAGGCCTTGCTTGTTCTGCAGCCGGCCGGCGGTATCGATCAGCACGACATCATGGCCTTCGAGCTTGGCGCGTTCGACGGCCTCATAGGCCAAGGCGGCGGCGTCGGAACCGGGCGGACGGCTCATGAAATCGGCCCCTGCCCGGTCGGCCCAGACCTTCAACTGCTCCACGGCGGCGGCGCGGAAGGTGTCGCCGGCGGCGATCAGCACCTTGGCGCCCTTGTTGAGGGTCAGGTCGGAGGCGATCTTGCCCAGGGTGGTGGTCTTGCCCGACCCATTGACGCCGATGAACAGCACCACATAGGGCTTGGGACCCGACAGCGGGTCGAATACCCCCTCGCGGTCGGTCAATTCGGCGGCGACCAAGTCGGCCAGGGCTTCCTTGACCTCGATCTCGGTCGAGGACTTGCCAAACCGCGCCTTGCCGAAGGCGTCGGCGATGCGGGCGGCGATCTGGGGACCAAGGTCCGCCTCGATCAGCATCTCTTCCAGCTGATCCAGCTGTTCCTGGTCCAGGGGCTTCTTGACGAAGACGCCGGTGACCTGGTCGGTCATCTGCTGGGACGACCGGGCCAGGCCCGACGTCAGGCGCTGGAACCAGCCTTTTTTCTGCTCGGGCTTTTCGCTCATGGCGTTCCTTTAGAGCGTGGCAGCTGAAAGTGTGAGCGGTTTCAGCGCCCGCCACGCTCCAATCAAAGGGGACAGAGCCTGGGACAGGCTCTGTCGGCCGTGGCATGAAACGCCAATGGACGCGCTTTCGACCACACTGTTCTGGCTGGATTACGCCGCCGTCGCCGTGTTCGGCGCGACCGGGGCGCTGGCCGCCGCCCATCGCAAGCACGACATCATCACCTTCGGCTTTTTCGCAGCCATCACCGGAGTTGGCGGCGGAACCCTCCGCGATCTGCTGATCGGCGCGCCGGTGTTCTGGATCCAGCGGCCCGGCTATGTCCTGGCCTGCCTGGGGGCGGCGGTGATCGTCTGGATGCTGGGGAAGCGCGGCTGGCGGTTCCGAGCCCTGCTGTGGCTCGACGCCCTGGGCATGGCCGCCTATTGCGTGGTCGGCACGGCCAAGGCGCTAAGCCTGGGCGTCCATCCGTTCACGGCGGTGATGATGGGCGTGCTGACGACCGCCTTCGGCGGGATCCTCCGGGATGTGCTGGCCGGGGAGCCGAACCTGCTGCTGCGCCGCGAGATCTACATCACCGCCGCCCTGCTGGGGGCGTCGGTGTTCGCGGTGCTGAGCCTGCTGCACGCGGGTTTCTGGCCGGCGGGGATCGCCGGATTTGTGGCCGCCTTCGGCTTGCGGGCCTGTGCGCTCAAGCTGGGCTGGAGCCTGCCGGGGTTTGCAGGCGGAGAGGAGAAGGCGTGAACGGACGCAAGCCGCGCTTCGAGGGTGAGACGATGATCGTCATTCAAGGTCGGCGCGCCGAAGACATCGTCTGGACCGTCATGGGTGTGGCCTATCTGGCGCTGTCGGTGAAGCGTCTACACCCTCTCTCCCTTCCCCTAGCGGGAGAAGGTGGCGGCGCAGCCGACGAATGAGGGATCGCATCAACCCGCCCGCCGCTTGCGGCTGATCCTCCCGTCAACCCCTCGTCCGACATCGCTCAGCGAGCCCACATTTTTCCCGCAAAGGGAGAAGGATCAGGTGTCGTGATCGGGATGCTGCCGGCTGACTACTACACCCGACGGCCCCGTCGGCGGGCGAACCGGCATATCGGCCAGATGATCCATCCAGGCCGGACGACCCTCGACGGCCAATTGCACCGCCGGCTCGACCCGCGAGGGATCGTCGAAGGCAAAGACCGCCAAGTCGATCCGCTCGGCGCTCCATTCAAAGGTTAGCGGCGTGCCGCAGGCGGCGCAGAAGCCGCGCTTCACCTGGTCGGAGCTCTGGAAATGGGCCGGAGCGCCGCGCGTCCAGATCAGGTCGACGACCGAGACGGTGACCAAGGCCCCGAACGCTCCGGCGAAGGCCTTCTGGCACATTCGGCAATGGCAGATCGAGGCGCGGCCAGGCGCGCCGTCGACGCTGAAGCGCACCGCGCCGCATTGGCAGCCGCCGGTCAGCGCGGTCGTATCGGACATGGGAAACCTCCCTAGGCGGTGAGCTCGGCGATCACCCTCACGCCGTCGTGGCCGGTGACGCGAAAGGCAACGATCCGGCCCTGGGGCGCGGCGCCCCCCAAGGCGGGATCGAAGGCGATCTCGGTGAAATCCTCGGCGCGGGCCACGCCTTCGCGCTCGACCAGGCCCGATAGAACGCGGCCCACCTGGCGCTGGAGGTGGCGTTCAAGCCCAGCCTGGCCAGCTTCCCGCAGGCGGCGGGCGCGGTCCTTGATCACTCCGCCCTTGACCGCCGGCATCCGCGCGGCGGGCGTGCCGGGGCGAGCGCTGTAGGGGAAGACGTGCAGGAAGGCCAGGCCCGCCTCCTCGACCAGCCTCAGAGTGTTTTCGAAGGCCTCGTCGCTCTCAGTGGGGAAACCGGCGATCAGGTCGGCGCCGAAGGCTGTGTCGGGGCGCACGGCGCGGACGCTGGCCACCAGCTTCAGGGCGTCCTCGCGACTGTGGCGACGCTTCATGCGCTTGAGCACCAGGTTGTCGCCGGCCTGCAAGGACAGGTGCAGATAGGGCATCAGCCGGGGCTCGGTCTCCAGCAGCCGAAACAGGTCGACGTCGATCTCGGCGGCGTCGATCGACGACAGCCGTAGGCGCGGCAGGCCAGGAACCAGCTTCAGGATTCGCCCCACTAGCTGGCCAAGGGTCGGTTGGCCGGGCAGGTCGGAGCCCCACGACGTCACATCGACGCCGGTCAACACCACCTCGTTATAGCCCTCGTCCGAGAGCCGGCGGACCTGGTCGACCACCTCGCCGGCCGGGGCCGAGCGCGAGTTTCCCCGGCCATAGGGGATGATGCAGAAGGTGCAGCGGTGGTCGCAGCCGTTCTGGACCTCGACATAGGCCCGGGCGCGGTCCTTGAGACCGGCGATCAGGTGACCGGCGGTCTCCCTGATCGACATGATGTCATTGACACGAACACGGGTAGAGGTGTCCATCAACGCGCCAGGCGCGGCCTTTTCGGCGTTGCCGAGCACGAGGTCGACCTCCGGCATGGCGGCGAAGGCGGCGGGATCGATCTGGGCGGCGCAGCCGGTGACGATCAGCCGGGCGTCCGGCCGCTCGCGACGCGCCTTGCGGATCGCCTGCCGGGCCTGACGCACGGCCTCGTTGGTTACCGCGCAGGTGTTGAACACCACCGCGTCGGTCAAGCCATCGGCGGCCGCGCGGGCCCGGATGGCTTCCGACTCATAGGCGTTCAGCCGGCAGCCGAAGGTGACGATCGCCACGTCGTCGGGACCGCTGGAGACGACGGCCGGGCCGCCCTCCTCGCCCCCATTCTCATGTTGGGAGGTGGGGGCCGGCTTCGGCGGCCGGGAGATGAGGGTGTAGGTGGTCACGGCTTATCGACGAACGCCGCGAAGGCGTCCTTCCAGTCGGGGCGCCAGCGCGACAGGGCTGGGCGGTTTTCGATGATGTCGCCGATGGCCCAGGCCATGCGCTTTTCGTCGACGGCGCGGGGCACGTCGTTGTCGGGGCACAGGATGTAGAAGTCGCCGCGCTGGATGCTTTCCAGCATGAAGTCGACGGTCTGTTGCGGGGTCCAGGCGGCGGCGGGCTTGTCGCCGCCGCGCCGGGTCATGCCGGTGTGGACGAAGCCGGGGATCAGCAGGCGAGCGTCGACCTGGCAATCGACGATCTCGCGCAGGGTGTGGGCCAGCCCCTCGGTCAGCGACTTCACCGCCGATTTCGACACATTATAGGCCGTGTTGCCCGGCGGCTGGGTAATGCCTTGCTTGGAGCCCGTGTTGATGATCAAGCCGGGGCGGCCGCTGGCGGCCATCTCCTCGCCGATCACTTGAACGCCATTGATCACGCCCCACAGGTTGACGTCGAGGATGCGCTTCCACGGGTCCTCGCCCGAGAAGGCGTCGCCTCCGCCGCCAACCCCGGCGTTGTTCATCAGCACGTCGACAGCGCCGAATCGATCGACCGCTGCGTCGCGCAGGGTCTGGACCGCAGCGCGGTCGGCGACGTCGGTAGGCACGGCCAGGGCGCGCTCGCCGATGGAGTCGGCGGCCTTGGCCAGGGCGCGGCCCATGATGTCGGCCATGACCACGTTCATGCCCAGACCGGCGAAGGTCTGGGCGGCGGCCAGGCCGATGCCGTCGGCCGCGCCGGTGATCACGGCCGTCTTGCCTGGACCAATCGCCGGGTGGATGGGGGCGGTATGGACGCTCATGCCGCGACCTTCTCGGGCAGTTTGCCGCTGAATTCCATCGTCACGGGACCGGTCATGATCACGTGGCTGTCGCTGGCCCGCCATTCGATGGTCAGGGACCCGCTCTCGAACTCGACCCTGGCGACGCGGTTGGTCAGGCCCTTGCGGACGGCGGCCACCTGGGCCGCGCAGGCGCCGGTGCCGCAGGCGGCGGTCAGGCCCGCGCCGCGCTCCCAGACCTTGAGCCTGATGTGGTCGCGCTCAACGACGTTGGCGAATCCGACATTGACGCCCTGCGGGAACAGCGGGTGGTGTTCGATCAGCGACCCCGTGCCGCGCGCCAGTTCATCGGTGGCCGGCGTATCGACAAAGAACACCACATGCGGATTACCCATCGAGACGCAGCCCGGCGTGTGCAGGTCGGGGGCGTCGATCGGGCCGACCTGCAGTTCGATGCCGGTGGTGTCCATCTCCTCGGACAGCGGGATCTGGTCCCAGGCCAGGCCCGGTGGGCCCATGTCGACGGTGACCAGCTTGTCGCCGGCCATCTGGCCGGTCAGCCGGCCGGCCACGGTGTCGAAGGCCACGGCGGTCTTGTCCGACGACTGCATCAGCAGCCACGCCACGCAGCGCGTACCGTTGCCGCAGGCCCCGGTCTCCTCGCCATCCGAATTCCAGAACCGCACATAGGCGCTCGCGCCCTGCCCCCTGGGCGGATCGATGGCGATCACCTGGTCGCAGCCAATTCCGCCCTCGCCCCCATCCTTGCCGGGCCGTCTGGCGATGGCGCGGATGTCCTCCGCCGTCGGATGGAAGGGCTGCGAGGCGGTCTCAAGCACGACGAAGTCGTTGCCCAGCCCGTTCATCTTGAGAAAGGTGCGGCTCATGGTGCGGGTTATATAGTGGAAAACCTCGGCCGAGTCAGAGGTCAGGCCCAAGTGCGGCGTTCTTAGCGCGGCTTTAGACGATTGACCCGCGTGTTTTCGGCCACTCTGGCGCCATCCGTGATTTTCGTTACCGTCGCCCGCCCACCTGTCGCGACAGCCCTGGATCACTAGATGCGCAGACTGTTTCTCGTTCTCCTCGCCTCCACGAGCCTCATGACCCTTTCGAACACCGCCCAAGCCGCCCAGCCCGTCCCGGCTTCCGCCGATACCGAGGCGCGCACGCCCCTGGACCAGTTGGGTCAGAACGATCCCTACAAGTGGATGGAAGAGATCGAGGGAGCCCGCGCCTTGGCCTGGGCCAAGACCCAGAACGCTCGCAGCCTGCCCAAGCTGCAGGGTGATCCGCGCTATGCCGACCTTGAGGCCAAGGCCCTGGCGATCCTCAACGCCAAGGACCGGGTGCCGGGCGTGTCGTTCGCCGGCGACGGGTCATTGCGCAACTTCTGGCAGGACGTCGATCACGTGCGCGGCCTGTGGCGCCGCACGACTTTGGACAGCTACCGGACGCCCGCGCCACAATGGGAGACCCTCCTCGACATCGACGCCCTGTCGAAGGCCGAGGGCGCCAACTGGGTGTTCAAGGGCGCCAATTGCCTGGCCCCTGACGAGACCCTGTGCCTGGTCACCCTGTCGGACGGCGGCAAGGACGCCGTCACCGTCCGGGAGTTCGACTCGATGACCCGCGCCTTCGTAAGGGACGGCTTCGTGCTGCCCGAGGGCAAGCAGGACTATGACTGGATCGACAAGGACACCCTGATGGTCGCCCGCGAATGGGAGCCGGGCCAAGTGACCAAGTCGGGCTATGCCTATGTGCTGAAGACCTGGAAGCGCGGAACCCCCCTGGCCTCGGCCAGGGAGGTGTTTCGCGGCACGGTCGATGACGTCTCGGTCAGCGGCTACACGCTGCGCGACGCCGACGGCGTGGTCCAGGCGGTGATGGCCAATCGCGCCACCAGCTTCTTCGAGAGCGAAAAATACCTGCTGACCGACGCTGCTCCCGTGCGGCTGAACCTGCCCGTGAAGAGCTCGATCCAGGGCTATGTCAATGGCCAGATGGTGGTGTCTCTGGAGCAGGATTGGGCCGAGGAGGGCTTCAAGACCGGCGACCTGATCAGCTTCAGCCTCAGGGCGGTCAAGGCTGATCCGGCCAAGGCCCAGGCAACCCTGGTGCTGCGCCCCACCGCCAAGCAGTCGGTCGAGTCGGTGACCAGCACCCGCGGCAAGCTGATCGTCGGCCTGTTGGACAACGTCACCGGCGTGGCCTTCGCCTATAATCACGGGCCCCTGGGCTGGACGAAAAAGAAGTTCGACCTCCCGGCCAATTCGACGATCGGTTTGGGCTCGGCCTCGTCGAAGGACGACCGCTTGTTCTTCAGCGTCACCGGCTATCTGACGCCCTCCACCCTCTGGCTGGCCGACGCCGGCTCGTTGAAGCTGGAGCAGATCAAGGCCTCGCCGGCCCGTTTCGACGCCGGGGCCCACGTGGTCGAACAGTTCGAGGCGACCAGCACAGACGGGACCAGGATCCCCTATTTCGTCATCCATCCCAAGACCCTCGCCATGGATGGCCAGGCGCCGACCCTGCTCTACGCCTATGGTGGCTTCCAGGTGTCGATGACGCCCGGCTATTCGGGCGTGATGGGCAAGCTGTGGCTGGAGCGCGGCGGCACCTATGTGGTGGCCAATATCCGCGGCGGCGGCGAGTTCGGCCCGGCCTGGCACAATGCCGGGCTCAAGGAGAACCGCCAGAAGGTCTATGACGACTTCTTCGCCGTGTCCCAGGACCTGATCGACCGCAAGATCACCTCGCCGCGCCATCTGGGGATCATGGGCGGCAGCAATGGCGGCCTGCTGATGGGCGTGGCCCTGACCCAGCGGCCCGAGCTCTACAACGCCGTCGTCGTGCAGGTGCCGCTGTTCGACATGATCCGCTACAGCCAGATCGGGGCCGGCGCCTCGTGGATCGGCGAATATGGCGACCCGGCCATACCGTCGGAGCGGGCGGTAATTGCCAAGTATGACCCCTATACCAACCTCAAGGTCGGCCAGAAATATCCCGAGGTGTTCATCGAGACCTCGACCAAGGATGACCGGGTCCACCCGGCCCACGCCCGCAAGGCCGCCGCGAGGCTGGAAGAACTGGGCTATCCGGTGCTCTATTACGAAAATGTCGACGGCGGCCACGCGGCCAGCGCCAACCAGGCCGAAACCGCGCGCCGCCAGGCCCTGGAATATGTCTATCTGTCGAAGAAGCTGATGGACTGAGGCTGTAAACCCTCATTCAATCTATACAGAGCAAAATCGCCAAGAATTCCGGCTGCTCGTTCAGGTCGGATCGAGGTTGCCTTGAAGATCGACGTCGTCCCCGCCTTGGAACTGCCGCCGGAGGTCAGCGCGCGCTGGTCGGCCGCCCAGGCGGCCGAGCCGCGTTTCGACAGCCCGTTCCTGTCGCCGCAGTGGGTTTCGGCCGTTGCGCGGGCTCAAGGCCCCGACAGCGGCGTCCAAGTGGCGATCCAGCATGATACGGCCGGCCAGCCCGCGGCCTTCCTGCCAGTGCGCAAGCGTGGCGACATCGCCATGCCGGTCGGGGCGCCGATGTCGGACTACCAGGCCCTTGTGACCCATGGCGGTTTCCGGCCGGATCCGCGCGCCATGCTTCGGGCCATGGGCGTTTCCCGCTTCGACTTTTGCCACATGCAGGCCGGTGACCCGGCCTTTCGTGGGCAGGGACGAGGCGAAAGCACCTCCTGGATCATCGACGTCGCCGACGGCTACGCCGCCTACGAGGCCGAGCGCAAGGCGGCGGGGATCGGAGCGCTCAAGGACATCGACAAGAAGCGTCGCAAGGCCGAGCGTGAGACGGGCGCCGCCCGGTTCACCGCCCTATCGGAATCGCGCGAGGACTTCACCCAGCTCATCGCCTGGAAGCGCGCCCAGCTTGCCGCCACAGGCCAGACCGACCTTTTCAAGACACCCTGGGTCATGCGGCTGATCGAGGCCCTGTTCGGGGATCGCGACTCGGCGTTCGGGGGCGGCCTCTACACCCTCCACCTGGGCGACGAGCTGGCGGCGGCGCATTTCCACCTGCGCGGCGGCGGTACGATCCACGGTTGGCTGATCGCCCACGATCCTAAATTCGAGCGCTACTCGCCGGGCTTGCTTCTGTTTCAAGACATCCTGAAGAGCCTGGACCACAGCCCCTATCGCCGGCTCGACCTGGGCGCGGGCGATTATCGCTTCAAGCGCGATCTGTCTAACCATCAGCAGATGGTGACTTTCGGCTTCCTGGGCGCCCCGTCGGTTTCGACCTTGGCGCGCAAGACCGCCTATCGCGTGCGCGAGATGGCCGAATCCCTGCCGCTGGGCCGGGTGTCGGCCCTACCGGGCAAGGCGATGCGGCGGATCGACGTGCTTCGCGGCCTGCGCTAGAGCATTTTTCGAGCGAAGTGGTTCCGGTTCGCGTGAAGAAAAATGCGTCAAAACAAAAGATTAGAGCTCACGGCCTGACGCGGTCAGGTCGGGAAATGCTCTAGCGCTGACCCGACAGGCTGCGACGTCCTGCGACGCCCTTAGGCCCTATGGCTGATCAAGGCGATCAGCCCACTCCACAGCACGATGTTGAACGCCGTGATGGCTAAAAGCCAGCGGAGACGGCGTTGGCAACCATCCATCCGCGGGCGAAACACAACGTCGCGAACCACATGACCCATGGTTTCCTCCACAGTCCTCTACCGGGACTCGTGGCGAAGCAAACGATGGTTAATGGGTTCACGCAAGGGCAGTTGACTGCCTGTCCCACGGATAAACGGCGCTATCCCGACATTGTGACCAGGGTTTTGCCTTAGAGACCGACGTGATTGACGCGTAGGGCGGGTGGGTCAATTCGCCCAGCTTCCCAGGCGCGGGTCCAGGCCAGGCGCTCGACCGATTCGCGGAAGGCGAAGCGCAGCAAGTGGTCGGCGACCACGTCCTCCAGTTTCGTGAGGTTCTCGAGCAGCGGCGCCTCGACGGTGATGTTCAAGCCATCGGGTTCGGCTAGCAGGACGCAGGTCCCGACCGGCAGCGGAATCCGGGCCGAGGTGGCGTCGAACGCCACCTCGAACCTGTGGCTCCAGTGCTTGGCCAGTTGGGTCATGTAGCGCGCGGCCTTGTCGGTGTTCAGACGGGCATGGCTCTGCATCGCTACACCCCCTCGATGGCGGCGGCCGCGTCGTCCAGCACCTTGGCGATTGCGGCGATCTGCTCGGGTGTCAGCCGGCCGGCGGTCAGTTTGAGGCGGAGCGCCGTCTTGATGTTCTCGCGAGCCCGCATGATCTGCGGCGAGAAGGCGGCGCTCTGGGCGGCGGCCTCGGCCATCCGGGCGAACAGCCCGTGCACGGGCTGGCGATTGCTTTCCAGGAAGGCCTGGCCTTCGTCGGTGATCGTGTAGAGCTTCTTGCCACCGCCGGCGTCTGCCGCCGTGACGTAGCCCAGCTCTTCCAGCAAGGTCAGGGTGGGATAGATCACGCCGGGGCTGGGGGTATAGGCGCCGCCGGCCGAGGTTTCGACGGCCTTGATCAGTTCGTAGCCGTGGCTGGGCTTGTCGGCGATCAGCTTGAGCACGACCAGGCGCAGATCGCCGTGGTCGAAGAACCGGCCCATGCGGCCGCCGCGACGATGATGGCCTTCATGGCCGTGGAAGCCGAACGGATGACGGCTGTGATGGCCCCCATGGTGACCCATGCGGCCTTCGGGATGGTGATGACGTCCAAACATTTTTAGATCCTGTTTCGTTACATCGAAGTTATAGATATATCGAAATTGGACTGGGGCAAGAGTGATTTTAGATATATCTGATCATGCCGGGAAGGTGCTGGGGACATGCTCATGCGCATGTCCCCATTCGTAGACCAGCCTAGGCTCCCGGCGGAACCGGGAAGCCGCGATTGCGCATCAGGGCGCCGATCTTCACGTCACGGCCGCGAAAGCGGCGGAAGGCCTCGCCGGCGTCAAGGGTGTTGCCCACGCTCATGATGTCGTCGTGCAAACGCTTGGCGACGGCCTTGTCGTAGAAGCCGCCGGGCGCCTCGGCGAAGGCCTCGGCGGCGTCGGCGGTCAGGGTGTCGGCCCAGATGTAGTCGTAGTAGCCCGCCGAGTAGCCGTCGCCGGAAAAGATGTGGCCAAAGTGGGTGGGTCGGTGGCGCATGACGATCTCCGACGGCATGCCGATCTGCGCCATCGTCGCCGTCTCGAAGGCTTCCGGATCGATGACCTGACCCTGGGCCGCCAGATGGATCTTCATGTCGTAGATCGCCGAGGACAGATATTCGACGGTCGAGAAGCCCTGGTTGAAGGTGTGGGCCTTCTCGATCTTGGCCACGAGATCGGCGGGGATCGGCTTGCCGGTCTGGTAGTGCACGGCGAACCTCTCCAGCACCGGCTTGGTCGGCAACCAGTGCTCGTTGAGCTGACTGGGGAACTCGACGAAGTCGCGGGCTACGTTGGTGCCGGCCAGGGTGGGATAGCTTACGTCCGAGTTGAGGCCGTGCAGGGCGTGGCCGAACTCGTGGAACAGGGTGACCGCGTCGTCCCAGGAGATCAGCACCGGCTCGCCGGGCTGGCCCTTCACGAAGTTGCAGTTGTTGGAGACGATCGGCGTCACCACCCCGCGGAATGTCTCCTGGGTGCGGTATTCGCTCATCCAGGCGCCCGACTGCTTGCCGGCCCGGGCGTAGGGGTCGAAGTACCATAGGCCCACGCGCTGACCGCTCCCTGTAACCTCCCAGACGCGGACGTCGGGGTGGCAGACCGGCACGTCGGTGATCTGGGTGAAGGTGAAGCCGTACAGTTGACCGGCCGCCCAGTGGATCGCCTCGCGCAGCTTCTCCAGCTGCAGGTAGGGCTTCACCGCGTTCTGATCGAGATCATAGCGCGCCTTGCGGACCTTCTCGGCATAGTGGCGATAGTCCCAGGGCGCGATTTTGAAGGTCGCGCCCTCGGCGGCGGCGACCTTCTGCATGTCGGCCACTTCTTCATGGACGCGCGCCACGGCCGGCTTCCAGACCTGCGTCATCAGGTCCATGGCCGCGTCCGGGGTCTTGGCCATGTTGTCGGCCGTGATCCAGTGGGCGTAGCTCGGGAAGCCCAGCAGCTGGGCCTTTTCGGCCCGCAGCTTGAGGATTTCGGTGATCACCGCCTTGTTGTCATGAGCGTCGCCATTGTCGCCGCGCGAGATCCACAGCTTCCAGCCCTTCTCACGCAGGTCGCGGCGGTCGGAATAGACCAGGAACGGCTCCATCGACGAGCGGGTGTTGGTGATCAGCCACTTCCCCTTCTGGCCTTTTTCCTCGGCCGCCGCCGCCGCTCCGGCCCGGATCGAGTCCGGCAGGCCCACCAGATCGGCCTGGCTTTCCAGCACCAGGCTGTAGCCTTCCTCGTCGGCCAGCTCGTTCTGGCTGAACTTGGTGTAGAGGCCGGCCAGGGCCTGGTTGATCTGGCCCAGCCGGGCCTTCTTGACGCCATCCAGCGCCGCGCCCTGGCGGGCAAAGTTGTTGTAGGTCACCCAGGTCAGGCGCTTCTGCTCGGGCGTCAGGCCGGCCGTCTCGCGAGCGTCGTAGACAGCCTTGATCCGGGCGAAGAGCTGTTCGTTCTGGATGATCTCGTCGGTGAAGGCCGCCAGCCTGGGCGTGGTGGCGGCCTCGACCTTCTGCATGACCGCGTCGTTCATCGTCGAGGTGAACACGCCAAACAGCCCGTTGACCCGGCTCATTGCCCGCCCGGAATCCTCGTATTCGGCGATGATGCTTTCGAAGCTCGGCGCCGAACGCTTGGCGGTCAGGGCAAAGAGCTTCTGGCGCTGCTCGGCCATCGCGACGTCATAGGCCGAGGCGAACAGATCAGGCTTGACCTTGTCGAAGGGCGGGACGCCGCCATGCGGACCCGTCCAGGGTGCGAGCAGGGGATTGGCTGGGGTCGCGGGGTCGGCGGCTTCACTGATGGCGGGCATGAGGACCGTGGCGCTGGCGGCGGCGAGGAACGAACGACGCTTCAAGGGGTGTCTCCGGGACAACGTTTGAAGATCAGCCTAGGCCACGCGAAAAGCGCCGTCACATGACACCGCTGTGACCCTTCACCACCGTGGACGGGCGCGGCGACGAAAGCTAAGTGTCGTCCCATGTCCATCGGCGTCTTCGACTCCGGCGTGGGCGGCCTCACGGTCCACCGCGCCCTCGTGAACCGTCTGCCCCAGGCGGACTTCATCTATCTGGCCGACCAGGCCAATGCGCCCTATGGCGGGCGGCCGGGCGAGGAGGTCGTCAATCTGACGCGGGCCGGGTGCGAGCGCCTGTTCGACGCCGGGGCCAGCGTCGTCGTCCTGGCCTGCAACACCGCCTCGGCCATCGCCCTGCGCCGCCTGCAACAGACCTGGCTGCCGGGCTATCGCAAGGCGCTGGGCCGGCCGGTCAATGTGCTGGGAATCATCGTGCCGACCATCGAGGCGGCCACCGGCCTGCCCTGGGAACACGAGGCCGAGCGGCGCGGCGACAAGGTCGAGCAGCTGGACGTGCTGGGGGTGTTCTCCACCCAGGGCACCACCAATTCTCGCGTCTACGAGATCGAGATCGACAAACGCAAGCAAGACATCGCGGTGTTCTCGCAGGCTTGTCCGGACCTTGTGCCGATGATCGAGGCCGACGCCGGGGCCGTGGACCTGGCCAAGGCCGTAGAGGGCTATGTCCAGGCGCTGAAGACCCGCATCGGGCGCTATCCCGACCGGGCGGTGCTGGGCTGCACCCATTACGAGATCATCGCCGACATCTTCCGCGCCGCCCTGCCGGCTGGCACCCCGATGATCCAGCAGCCGGCCGCCACGGCCGACGCGCTGGAGCGTTATTTCGAGCGTCATCCGGAGCTGGACCCTGGGACGGGCGGCGGCCGGGTTTTCCTGACCACCGGCGAGCCGGGACCTCAGAATGCGCTGGTCCAGACCTTCTGGGGTGGCCCGCTGCGGTTCGAGGCGGCTTAGGTCACGGACTTGCCCCCTACGGACCGCTTCGCGGTCGTCTTCGCCCATAGGGGAAGAGCTCCAAGTGTCCGAGGCTCCGCCCGCTCGCCGCGACAGACCGCGAAGCGGTCAGGTGGGGGCAAGTGCTGACTTGACGCTTATGGGTGAGGCGTCAACCTCAGTCCAACATCAGGAACGCCCCCATGAAACACCTGCTCATCGCCGCGACCTTGGCGCTCACCGCCGCCAGCGCCCACGGCGAAGTCGTCGACGCCCAGCCCAACGGGTTCGAGGTCAAGCGCGAGGCGGTGATCAACGCGCCGGCCGACAAGGTCTATGCCGCCCTGACCCAGCCCTCGGCCTGGTGGAACAAGGATCATACCTGGTCGGGCTCATCGGCCAATCTGTCGATGGCGGCGATGTCGGGCGGCTGTTTCTGCGAGAAGCTGCCCAATGGCGGCTCGGTGGTGCACATGACCGTGGTTTATGCCCAGCCCGGCCAGGGCCTGCGGCTGTTCGGCGGCCTAGGTCCGTTGCAGATGAGCGGCGCCAGCGGTCACCTGAATTGGACCCTGTCCGAGCAAGACGGCAGGACCACCCTGACCCAGACCTATGACGTCGGCGGCTACATGAAGGGCGGCCTGGACAGGATCGCGCCGGTCGTCGATCGCGTGCTCAGCGACCAGTTCGACCGGCTCAAGGTCTATGTAGAGACGGAAAAATAAATCCTCCCCCTCCGGGGCAGGTGATCACGTAGCGACCGGAGGGGGAGTGGCAGGGCGTTCGCCGCCCAATCCCCCCACCGGCCTTCGGCCGCCTCCCCCACAGGGGGAGGGCTTAAAACTACCCCGCCGCCGCCAGGTCGTCGCTGGTGGCGCCGAGCAGAGCCATCTGCAGGCGCGAACGGTCGCGACGGGCCGATTCCAGAGCGCCTTCGGCCAGGGCGGCTTCCGAGCGGATGCGCTCGATCTCGGTCTGCATTTCGGCGACCTTGTCGTCGTGCTGGCGACGGATGTCGTCTTGGGCGGTCTGCATGACGTCGAAGCGGGTGCGCAACTGGGTCGCGCGTTCCTCGGCCCGCTTGAGCGCCTTTTCGTTGGCGACGACGGTCTTGGCCAGTTGGTCGGCGCGCTCGATGGCGGCGGCGCGGGCGGTGTCGACGCCGGCATGACGGCCGCGCAGGTCCTCGACCTCGTCCTCCAGATTGCGAACCCGTTCCAGGGCGCGCTCCAAGGCGACATTGAGATCGCCGGCCCGGCGCTCGACGGCCTGCTGCTGGGCGCTGCTTTCGTTCAGCTTGGCCGAGATCTGGCCGTTCATCTCTTCAAGCTTGTCGGCACGACCGGTGGCGGTCTCCAGGCGGGTCTGCAGGGCCGACACCTCGGTGCGGCCGGCCTCGACCTGGGCCTCAAGGCCACGGATCGTGCGGGCGCTGTCGGACTGGAAGGTGGTCAGGGCGTTGTCGGAGGCCAGCAGGCGCGCGCGCTCGGCGGCGACCTGGCCTTCCAGCTCGGTCTCGATGCGCGACAGGCGGGCCACGTCGGAACCGGCCTGTTCGAGGCGCTTCTTCAGCGTGCCAGACTCCTCGACCAGCAAGGCGGTCTGCTGGTTCGAGCGCGCCAGGGCCGATTCGGCCTCGCCGCGACGGGTGTCGATGTCCTGGGTCTGCAGGCGCAGGGTGTCGACGTCCTGGGCCAGGTGCTCGCCGCGCGCGGCGGCGTCTCGTAGGGCGGCTTCCAGCCCGCCGACCTTCAGGTCGGACTGCAGCAGGCCGTTGCGCAGCCGATCGATCTCGAGCGCCCCGTCTTCCAGGGCCACGTCGAGGGCCTGGCGTCGTGCGTCAGACTCGACCAGGCCGGCGTCGGAGGCGGCCAGCTTGGCGGAGAGCTCGCGCTCCTCGGCCTGGACGGCGGCCAGTTGACGGGCGGCGGTGTCGAAGGCGGCGCGCAGCGAGATCAGCTCGGCGTGCTCGCTACGGCGGGCTTCAAACTCCTCGGCGACCGGGCCGCGAATTTCAGAGAGCAGGGGCTCGATGGCCCGCAGGTGCTCGACCACGCGGCTGATGCTGTCGAGGCCGCCATGGATGGTTTCGTAGCGGACGCCGATCGCCTGGGTGGCCTCGATCAGACGGTCGGACGTCTCCGTGGACTCAGGACGGTCGTTCTCGGTCGCCAGCATCACCGGCTTGACGCCGCTCTTGGTGTTGCGATCGTTCTTCGACAGCAGCCGCATCTTGCCCACCTTTTAACGACCCGCGTAACGACGCCCATCGCGTCGAATCGGCCCGTCGGCCGCGCAGAATCATTTGCTCATTCGTTAACAAGATGCCCGGGGCCAAGATTGATGTCGAGGCGTAGATCGCGTGTCCGGCGAGAGGCGCATTGCCGCAGCGCCAAACCGACGAAAGCCGCCGCGTCGGCCTTGAACGGCGAACGCGGCGGCTTCCAGAACCGTGACGATGAGGGCGTTTCGCCCTAGGCGGCGGCCGACTGCGCCGGGACGGCCGGTTCCAGACGGATCAGGTAGTCGAAGGCCGACAGGGCCGACTTGCTGCCCTCGCCCATGGCGATGACGATCTGCTTGTAGGGCGTGGTCGTCGCGTCGCCGGCGGCGAACACCCCGGGCAACGAGGTCTCGCCGCGATAGTCCACCTCGATCTCGCCCCGATTGCTCAGCGCCACGCCGCTGTCCTTCAGCCACTCGGTGTTGGGCACCAGGCCGATCTGCACGAATACGCCTTCCAGGTCGACGCGATGGGCGCTGTCGTGGTTGCGGTCCTTGTAGGTCAGGCCGCTGACGCGGGTCCCGTCGCCGTGAATCTCGGTGGTCATGGCCGAGGTGACGATCTTGACATTGGGCAGGCTGGCCAGCTTTCGCTGCAGGACGGCGTCGGCCCGCAGCTGGCTGTCGAACTCGATCAGGGTCACGTGGGCGACGATGCCGGCCAGGTCGATGGCCGCCTCGACGCCGCTGTTGCCGCCGCCGATCACCGCCACGCGCTTGCCCTTGAACAACGGGCCGTCGCAGTGCGGGCAATAGGCCACGCCCTTGTTCTTGTACTCGGCCTCTCCGGGCACGTTGACATTGCGCCAGCGGGCGCCGGTGGCCAGGATCACGCTGCGCGAGGTCAGGCTGGCCCCGTTCTCCAGCCTGATCTCGATCAGGCCGCCCGGAGTTTGAGCCGGCACGAGGCCGACTGCCTTCTGCAGGTTCATGATGTCGGCGTCGTAGTCCTTGACGTGCTGCTCCAGGCCCGCGACCAGGCGGGGGCCTTCGGTGTGCGACACCGAGATGAAGTTCTCGATGGCCATGGTGTCGAGCACCTGGCCGCCGAAGCGTTCGGCCGCCACGCCCACCCGGATGCCCTTGCGGGCCGCATAGATTGCCGCCGCCGCGCCGGCCGGACCGCCGCCGACGATCAGCACCTCGAAGGCGTCCTTGGCCTTGATCTTCTCGGCCTCGCGGGCCACGGCGCCCGTGTCCAGCTTGGCCACGATCTGCTCCAGGCTCATCCGGCCCTGGCCGAACGGCTGGCCGTTCAGCAACACCGTCGGTACGGCCATGACCTGGCGCGCTTCGACTTCTTGCTGGAAGAGCGCTCCGTCGATGGCGACATGGGTAATGTTGGGGTTCAGGGCGGCCATGGTGTTCAGCGCCTGGACCACGTCCGGGCAGTTCTGGCAGCTCTGCGAGAAATAGGTCTCGAAGCGGAACGGGCCTTCCAGGGCGCGGACCTGGTCCAGCACCTCGGCGTCGAACTTCGGCGGGTGACCGCCGACGTGCAGCAAAGCGAGCACCAGCGAGGTGAACTCGTGGCCCAGGGGCAGGCCCGCGAAGCGGACGCCAACCTTGTCTTGGGGGGAATCCTTGGCGTCGCGCTCGATGGCGAAGGACGGCTTGCGAGCGTCGTCGCCGGCCAGATTCAGGCTGACCTTGTCGGAGGCCGCGGCCACGTCCTCGAGCAGGGCCAGCATGTCCTTGGAGCCCTGGCCCTCGCCCAGCGAGGCGACCAGCTCGATCTGCTGGCGCAGATTGCCCAGATAGGCCTTCAGTTGGTCCTTGAGACCGGCGTCCAACATGACGTGCTCCAATGCGTGGCGTCGCCTCGGGGGAGGATGCGGCGCGAATTTCAACGAGGGTGCGTCACCCCGTTCGCGGGCTGGCGAAAGGGGTGACGCGATCGCGAACCTAGATCTTGCCGACCAGGTCCAGCGAAGGCTTCAGGGTGGCTTCGCCCTCTTCCCACTTGGCGGGGCAAACTTCGCCCGGGTGGGCGGCGACATACTGGGCGGCCTTGACCTTGCGCAGCAGTTCGAGGGCGTCGCGGCCGATGCCGCCAGCGGTGATCTCGACGATCTGGATCTTGCCGTCCGGATCGACGACGAAGGTGCCGCGATCGGCCAGGCCGACCTCCTCGATCATCACGTCGAAGTTGCGGGTGATCGTGCCGGTCGGGTCGCCGACCATGGTGTATTCGATCTTGCCCACGGCTTCCGAGGTGTCATGCCAGGCCTTGTGGGCGAAGTGGGTGTCGGTCGAGACTGAATAGATCTCCACGCCCAGCTTCTGGAACTCGGCGTAGTTGTCGGCCAGGTCCTCGAGTTCGGTCGGGCAGACGAAGGTGAAATCGGCGGGATAGAAGAACACGACCGACCACTTGCCCTTCAAGTCGGCGTCGCTGACGGTGATGAACTTGCCGTCCTTCAGGGCTTCGGCGGTGAAGGGTTTGATGGCCGTGTTGATCAAGGACATGGAGTGCTCCTGCAGGAAATTGCGAGGCCACCAATACAGGGGAGGGTGCGATAGGGCCAATCGATTAATTCATCATTGAAGATAGACATAATCTATTCGCTTCGGCGGCCGGTGCGCGACTTTGGACGCCGCTTCGCCCTCACGCGCCCGGAGGCTGCGATGGGATGGGAGGGATGCGAAGCGCCCGGGCTCCGCCCGGAGGTTTTGCGTTTTATGTACCGTTTCGACGAAGACGAGCGCCTCGCGTGGCCTTCAGACGGGAGCCATCAGAGCGCGGGGTCTTAACCCGCTTCCGAAGTGGGCCCCCGGCGGGCGGAAGGGCGGCTAACCCTTCCGGACCGTGCGGGCGATTTCAGCCCGCACCTGCCAGCCTGTCCGCCTACCCCGAGCGCCGGAGTTTCGTCACCACGGGGGTGAACCTGCTCCGAACCGACCTGGGGCGTCTTCCGAAGAAGACACGGCGGACAAGCCTTCCCGCTCGACCACCCCCAAGAGCCGCCTCGGTCGCCGTACGTGCGCCCTTCCCGTGCTCTTGGGTAGGACCAGTATGGCGGTGATCTGGAGGGAGAGGATCAATTAGATCGAAAAGTTTTAGTGCCTTGAAAACGCTAGAGTTTACTGGCTATTCGCAGGGCATGGAGGCTAGCTCCTTCAACTTTCTCCCAGAGAGCAGAGGCTAATTAGGACGCCCCAACGGCATGGAAGCCCACCCCTTCGCCCCGCCGGCCGGCCCGCCGGCCGCCCCAGCGGCGGGCCCGATAGCTTAGGAAAACTTCGGCAACTGGTCATATGCGGCTAGGGGAAAATCCCGATCCAAGAGCCCAAGACGCTCCCAATCGGCGGCTCCTATGCAAGGACTGTGACCAAGTTCAGAAAACTGAACCGGTGGCGCTCCTAACCCTCCCCGCCCCCATCCCCCGGCGCCTCATAGGCCGCCATCATCGCCATATTCAAAATCTTCGACACCGACGCCGACAACGGCGCGATCTGCACCGGCTTGCTCAACCCCAACAGCACCGGCCCGATCACGGTCGCCCCGCCCAGGCTCTGCACCAGCTTCGTCGAGATCGAGGCCGCGTGGATGGCCGGCATGATCAGGATGTTGGCGCTGTCGGTCAGGCGCATGAACGGGTAGTTCGCGCGCCGCTCGGGGTCGAGCGCCAGTTCGGGCGGCATTTCGCCCTCATATTCGAAGTCGATGTCCATCTCGTCGAGCATGGCCACGGCCTCGCGCACCTTTTCCGAGCGCTCGCCCATCGGGTTGCCGAAGGTGGAATAGCTCATGAAGGCCACGCGCGGCTTGAAGCCCAGGCGGGCGACGGCGCGGGCGGCTTCCAGGGCGATCTCGACCAGTTCGTCGGCCTCGGGCAACTCGGTGACATTGGTGTCGGCCACGAAGACCGTGCGGCCCTTGGCCAGCACCACCGACATGCCCATGATCCGGCCGCCGGGGGCCGGGTCGACGACGCGCAGGATGTCTTCCAGGGCCTGGTCGAAGCTGCGGGTGACGCCGGTGACCATGCCGTCGGCCTCGCCCAGCACCACCATCGAGGCGGCGAAGCTGTTGCGGTCCTGGTTGATCAACCGCTGGACGTCGCGCTTGAGGTAGCCCTGGCGCTGCAGGCGCTTGTAGAGAGCGTCCACATAGTCCGGATTGCGGTCGCTGAGCCGGGCGTTGATGATCTCGAGGCCGGCGGTGGCCGGGTCCAGGCCGACGACCCGCATATTGTCCTCGACCAGGTTCTCGCGGCCGCAGAGTATGGCCTTGCCGAAGCCGCCGGTCTGGTAGGCATAGGCGGCGCGGATCACCGACGGGTCCTCGCCTTCCGCGAAAACGATCGTCTTCGGGTTCGACAAAACGGCGCCGCTGATTTTCTGCAGGAAGCCGGCGGTGGGGTCCAGGCGCTGGGCCAGGCCCGCGCGATAGGCGTCCATGTCCTCGATCGGCTTGCGGGCCACGCCGGTGTCCATGGCCGCCTGGGCGACGAAGGGCGGCACGTACCAGATCAGCCGCGGGTCGAAGGCCGAGGGGATGATATATTGCGGTCCGAACTTCAGCTGGCGGCCGTGATAGGCGGCGGCGACCTCGTCGGGCACGTCCTCGCGGGCCAGCATGGCCAGAGCGTTGGCGCAGGCGATCTTCATCTCGTGATTGACGCGACGGGCCCGCACGTCCAAGGCGCCGCGGAAGATGTAGGGGAAGCCCAGGACGTTATTGACCTGGTTGGGATAGTCGCTGCGGCCGGTGCCCATGATGGCGTCCTTGCGCACGGCGTGGACCTCCTCTGGGGTGATCTCCGGATCGGGGTTGGCCATGGCGAAGATCACCGGATTGGGGGCCATGCTGGCGATCATCTCCGGCGTGAACGCGCCCTTGGCCGAGAGACCCAGCAGCACGTCCGCGCCAACCACGGCCTCGGCCAGGGTGCGCAGCGGAGTGTCGACCGCGTGGGCGCTCTTCCATTGGTTCATGCCGTCGGTGCGGCCGCGATAGAGCACGCCCTTGCTGTCGACGGCGATGACGTTTTCGGGCCGCACGCCCATGGCCTTGATCAGCTCCATCGAGGCGATGCCGGCCGCGCCGGGGCCGTTGAGCACCACCTTGATGTCGGCCAGGTTCTTGCCGGTGATGTGGCAGGCGTTGATCAGGCCGGCGGCGCAGATGATCGCCGTGCCGTGCTGGTCGTCGTGGAACACCGGGATGTCGAGCAGCTCCTGCAGCTCGGTCTCGATGCGGAAACATTCGGGGCTCTTGATGTCCTCCAGATTGATGCCGCCGAAGGTGACGCCGATGTTCTTGACCACCGTGATGATCTCGTCGGCGTCCTTGCTGGTGATCTCGATGTCGATGGAGTCGACGTCGCCGAACCGCTTGAAGAGCACGCTCTTGCCCTCCATCACCGGCTTGGAGGCCAGGGCGCCCAGGTCGCCGAGGCCCAGGATCGCGGTGCCGTTGCTGATTACCGCCACCAGGTTGCCCTTGGAGGTATATTCGTAGGCGAGGTCGGGATCCTTGGCGATCGCCAGCACCGGCACGGCGACGCCGGGCGAATAGGCCAGGCTGAGGTCGCGCTGGGTGGCCATGGGCTTGGTGGCGACGACGCCGATCTTGCCGGGGGTCGGATAGCGGTGGAAGTTCAGCGCTTCTTCGTCGGTGAAGGTCTTCTTCTCGCTGTCGCTCATGTTTCCCGGTCCCGCTGCGCACGTGCTGGAGACGCGTCGAACGATGCGACGCGGCCTTATTTGGCGTCACCGTAACGAGGGGGCCGGCGGGTCACAACCTTTGCGGCGTGGAGTTTTTCGACGCAAACGCTTGTTCCGCTTGGCATTGCGCCCTGGAGGCCCGTTGTCCAACGTTGTCATTTCGCCGCGCGCGCCCTTGACCTGGGGGGTCGGGTCGGGAGACTACCCCGCGCGTCATCGCCTGGAGATCGCCTTGAGCCAGAACGACTTAGCCGCCCCGCGTGGTAGCGTTAACATCGCCCTGGCCGGCGCCTCGGGGCGCATGGGCCTCGCCGTGGCGCGGACGCTCGTCGGCCGAAGCGAGGCGGTGGTGGCGGCGCGGTTCGATCGTCCGGGCGCGCAAGGCGAGGGCCTGGTCGAGCGCGACGTGGCCCTGGCGGCGGCCGAGGTGGTCATCGACTTCACCGTTCCCGAGGCCTCCACGGCCCTGGCCGAGGCCTGCGCGGCGAACGGCGGACCGGCGCTGGTCATCGGCTCAACGGGCTTCAGCGACGCTCAGAACGCCCGGATCGCGGCGGCGGCGGAGAGGATCGCCATCGTCAAGTCCGGTAACTATTCGCTGGGCGTCAACATGCTGCTGGGCCTGGTGAAGCAGGCCGCCGCCGCCTTGCCGGCGTCCGACTGGGACATCGAGGTCTTCGAGGCCCACCACAGGCGCAAGATCGACGCGCCGTCCGGCACCGCCCTGATGCTGGGCCAGGCGGCGGCTGACGGGCGCGGCGTGGACCTTGGCCAGGTTTCCGACCGGGCGCGTGACGGGGTGACCGGCCCGCGCGTCGAGGGCGCCATCGGCTTTTCCGTGGTGCGCGGCGGCGGGATCATCGGCGAGCACAGCGTGATCTTCGCCGGCGAGGAGGAGGTGTTGACCCTCTCGCACTCGGCCACCGACCGAGGGCTCTTTGCGCGTGGCGCGGTGGCGGCCGCCTTGTGGGTTCGAGGGCGCCCGCCGGGGCTGTATGACATGCAGGACGTGCTGGGATTTTGAAAACTAGGGCCTCACAATCGTCGCGGCTTGCGGCATGGTGACCCCGATGGCGCAACCCCCGTCCAATCCCCCTCTAGGCGACCCCAAGCCTGACGCCGCGCCGTCCCCCTCCGCCAGCCGCGCCCGGCGCGCGGTGATGGTCGACGCCGGTCTGGAAGTGATGTCGCTGGCGGCCCTGGCCTTCATCGCCATCGGATTCACCGCCTATGCCGGCCGCCGCGAGATCAGCCGCGAGCTGGCCCTGGCCTGGCTGGAGGACAAGGGCGTCGAGGCGGCGCTCGATCTCGAAGACCTGGACGCCACGGGCTTCGCCGGCACGATCCGCCTGGGTCCCAAGAGCGCGCCAGTGTTCTCGGCCGAGCGGATCGAGGTGGCCTATGACCTGCTGACGCCGTGGAGCGGCGGCAAGTTCGCGCTCAACACCCGGGCCATCCGCCTGGTTCGGCCGCGCCTCAACGCCCGGATCGACGCGAACGGTCTGAATTTCGGGGTGTTGCAGCCCATGGTCGACGAGGCCCTGAAGGCGCCGGCCTCGACCGCTCCCGGTCCAGCTATCCTGGTCGAGGACGCGCGGGTCAGCCTCTCGACGCCCGGCGGCCCGGCAAGGCTGACCGGCGACGCCAGCCTGGACGACGGCAAGCTGCTGCGCTTCGACGGTCGCCTGGCCCCGCTGCACTACGCCACGTCTGACCTGTCGTTCGACACGGCCGGCCTGCTGGTCAAGGCCCGCAAGCGCGGCGACCGCCTGACCCTCGACATCGACCTGGACATCCGCGCCCTCAGCGCCGGCGCGCTGGACCTGACCGAGGCGCAGGGGTCCCTCCAGGCCGATCTGGCCTATCCCGACCTCAAGACCCTGTCGATGGCCGGGCCGGCGGATCTGCGGCTGGCCTTGAAGGCGCGGGCGGTGGACGTCCAGTCGGCGGCGGCCGGCGATGTCGAGGCCAATCTGGCGGTGGCCGGCGTGCTCAGCGGCGGCTTCAAGCGCGGCGGCTTCACCGGCCACTCGACCTTGCACGCGCGGGGCGAGCGCCTGGCGGCCCAGAACCTCGACGCCCGCGAGGTGGTTGGCGACCTGTCGCTGTCCAACCTGGCCCTGACCTATGATCCAGGCGGCGCGCGAGGCTCGGCCAAGACGCGCCTGGCGGCCACGGCCGAGAAGGCGATCGCCGGCGGCGCGGCCCTGTCGCGATCGTCGATCGAACTCAAGTCCGACAGCCTGACCCTCGTCTCCGACGCCGATCGCCAGTCGCTGAGCGGACCGGTTGGCGTCAATCTGGGCGGGGGCCGCGTCGCCGTGAGCGGGGTGGTGCTGTCCAGCCTGGCCGCCGACGGCCAGGGCCGGTTCTCGGCCGGGACCGACGGTGTCAGCCTGGCGCTGGTCGGTCAGGCTGGCGCGGACGGCGCGGTCTCCGGCCCCGACGCCCAGCGGCTAACGGCGGCCTTGCCCAATCCCGACTATGTCACCGCCGCCTTCAAGGCCTTGTCCCGCTTCGAGGTCGCGGCCCCGGCCCTCAAGCTGACGATGAAGGACGGCCTGACCAGCCTCTACCTGCCACGGCCAGTCGCGGTGACCAGCGCCGGCGGCGGGCGGGCGACCTTGGCCGCGTCCGGCGGACCCCTGGTCGCGGCGGCGGGCGGCGTGGCGTCGGGCCGCCTGAGCCTGGCCTTAAGCGGCGGCGGCCTGCCCGAGGTCAGCCTCAAGGTCCCGAACTGGCGGTTCGGCCCCGACGGCATGGCCAGCGACCTGATCCTGGCCGGGACCTTCGACACGCCGCCACTGAGGGGCCTGTCGGGAACCCTGGCCGGCCAGGCCCGGCTGGTCGGCGACGACTTCAGCCTGCGCCTGGGGCGCTGCACACCCCTGACCGCCAGGACGGTGGAGATGGGCGAGCCGCCGATCACCGCCCTCAAGCTCGACCTTTGCCCCACGGCCCGGCCGCTGATCCAGTCGGCGGGCGGCGCCTGGCATGCCTCGGCGCGGGTCGAGCATGGCCAGGCCCTGGTCACCGTCGCCCAGGCGCGGGTTGAGGAGGTGGCCGCGACCTTCGAAGGCGGCGGTCACGGCGGTTTCGACGAGGCCCAGGTGCGGATCACGGCTGGCCGGATAGTCGAGGCCGCCGAGGCCAAGCGTTTCGAGACCCTCGCGGCGACGGGGGCGGTCAATCTGGCGCGCGGCCAGTGGCTGGGCGGTTTCGACGCCAAGACCCTGGACGGCCACCCCCTGGCCCGTATCGACCTTCGCCACGACGTGGCCAGCGGTCGCGGCGAGGCCCGGATCGACGCCTCTAACCTTGTGTTCGCCAAGGGCGGCCTGCAGCCCCTGGGCCTGACGCCCCTGGCTTCCGTGACCCGCGAAGCCGAAGGCCCGGTCGCCTTCACCGGCCGCTTCGCGTGGGCGGGCGACGTGATGACCAGCCAGGGGCGGGTCTCGACCCCGGGCCTGAACTTCAAGAGCCCGCTGGGCCTGGCGACCTCCATGCGGGCCGACATCGCCTTCACCAGCCTGGCGCCGCTGATCAGCGCGCCCGACCAGACCCTGAAGATCGACCATGTCGACGCCATCGTGCCGCTAGAGGCGCTGGGCGCGGTCTTCACCCTGGGCGCCGAGGCCCTGCGCCTGCAATCGGCCCGTTTCGAAGCGGCCAAGGGCGCGATCTCGGTCGAGCCAATGGATGTGCCGCTGGACGGCAAGGGCACAATGAAGGGCGTCATCAACATCGCGCACCTGGACCTGGGTGAGCTGGTCGCCGGCTCGTCCCTGACCGACAAGGTCAAGATCGACGCCGTCGTTGACGGCCGGCTGCCGTTCGAGCTGGGACCGGCCGGCTTCAAGTTCCTGGACGGCAAGGTCTACGCCATCCAGCCGGGCCGGATCTCGATCGCCCGCGAGGCCCTGGGCGATATCTCGGCCAATACCAGCGGCGTGGATGCGAAGGATCCGTTGACGGCGGCCAAGCCCGCACCGATCAACGCCATCCAGGACTTCGCCTATCAGGCCATGGAAAACCTCCACTTCGAGACGCTGGAAGCGGGGGTCAACAGCACCAACACGGGTCAGCTGGGCATACTGTTTCACATCAAGGGCGAGCACGACCCCAAGGTCGCCGAAAAGGCCAAGATCGGCCTGCTGGAGCTGCTGCGGGGCACGGCCTTCCAGCGCCGGATCCCGCTGCCGGCCAAGACCCCGGTCGATCTGACGCTCGACACCTCTTTGAACTTTGACGAGCTTCTGGCGTCATGGAAGCGTACCTGGGAGCAAGCCCAGGCCCGGACTCCGACACCCCCGGTCCAAACCCCGGTCCAGGCGTCGCCCCGTTCAGACCCGGTTCACCCGTGAAGCCGCAGATTTCACCCGAATGGAGACACGCATGACCAAGCGCCTGATATCGGCCCTGATCGCGACGGGCGCCCTGGCGGCCTCTGTCGCGGCCTGCGCGCCGACGATCCACGTCAAGGTCGATCCGATCAACATCTACGCTAAGCTGGACGCCAATGTGCGTGTGCAACTGGACAAGGAAGTCCAGACCGCCATCCAGCAAAACCCCAACCTGTTCTAAGAAAGGCGCCGACATGATCCGCAAGACAATGACGGTTTTGGCTCTGGCCGCCTCGCTCGGCGCCGCCGTGGGCTTCGGGGCCCTCCCCGCCTTCGCCCAAACGGCCAAGGCCACCGTAGACGCCGGCAAGGCCGCCGGGACCGTGGGCGAACAGGCCGACGGTTTCCTTGCCGTGGTGTCGGGCGGCGACGCGGCTCAGCGCGCCGCTGTGGTCGAGATCAACACCGGCCGCGCCGCTGTCTACAAGGACACCGCCGCGAAGACGGGAGTCACCGCCGAAGCCGCCGGCCAGGCCACAGCCAAGCAGCTCTATGCCCGCC
Source organism: Caulobacter sp. DWR3-1-2 (assembly GCF_049896225.1). Taxonomy (NCBI): domain Bacteria; kingdom Pseudomonadati; phylum Pseudomonadota; class Alphaproteobacteria; order Caulobacterales; family Caulobacteraceae; genus Caulobacter; species Caulobacter sp. DWR3-1-2. The sequence continues at coordinate 208,384 of NZ_JAFCTW010000005.1, forward strand.
TGGCGCCGGGCCAGTACTGGAAGCCGTTGGATGGCGGCTGGACGAAGAAGTAGCAATCCTCCCCCTGTGGGGCCCGCAAGGGCCCGCAGGGGGAGGAAATAGCGCGTCAGACCCTTACGAAATCAAGGAACAGCGGCGGGCAGTCGCCCAGCTTTTTTTCCTCGTACCGCGTGGTGACGTGGTCGACGGGCGGGGCGTTGCGGTCGGCTGAAACGTCGGCGTAGCGGAAGGCCGGGTCGGCCAGCACCCGCTCGACCGTCCACTCGGCATAGTCGGCCCAGTCGGTGGCGAAGCGGAAGGCCGCGCCCGGCTTCAGCACCCGCGCCAGTTCCGCCACCACCGCCGGCTGGATCAGCCGGCGCTTGTTGTGCCGCGCCTTGTGCCAGGGGTCGGGGAACAGCACGAACAGCCGGTCCAGGCTGGCGTCGGGCAACCAGGACAGCACGTCGCGGGCGTCGCCCTCGTGGATGCGGACATTGCTCAGCCCCTGCTCCTCGACATGCCGCACCGCGCTGGCCACGCCGTTGACGAAGGGCTCGGCGCCGATCACCAGCACGTCGGGGCGGCGGCCGGCCTGGGCGGCCATGTGCTCGCCGCCGCCAAAACCGATCTCCAGCCAGACTTGCGTGACCTCCGGCATCAGGTCGCGGGGCAGGAACGGCGCGGTCGGGATGGTCAGGGTCGGCAGCAGGGTGTCGAGCAGGGCCTGCTGGCGCGGCTTCACCGGTCGCGACTTGAGGCGGCCGAACGAGCGCAGCGGCCCGTGGGGCTGGATGGGGTTGGTCATGGGCGGGGTCTTAGCCGAAATGAGCGCGCAAATGAAACGGGCCCCGATCGGATGATCGGGGCCCGCTGATACGGTTGGGGACAGACGCATGCGCCTGTCCCCACGTTGGGTCGAAGCCTTAAGCCAGGCCCTTCAGTTCCGACACCAGGTCGGTCTTCTCCCAGGAGAAGCCGCCTTCGTTGTCCGGCGTGCGGCCGAAATGGCCGTAGGCGGCGGTGCGGGCGTAGATCGGCTTGTTCAACTGCAGGTGCTCGCGGATCGAGCGCGGGGTCGCGCCCCCGATCAGTTGCGGCAGCAGCTTTTCCAGAACCTCGGGATCAACCTTGCCCGTGCCGTGCAGATCGACGTGGAACGAGACGGGCTGGGCCACGCCGATCGCGTAGGCGATCTGGATGGTGCAGCGCTCGGCGAGGCCGGCCGCGACCACATTCTTGGCCAGGTAGCGGCAGGCATAGGCGGCCGAGCGGTCGACCTTGGTCGGATCCTTGCCCGAAAAGGCGCCGCCGCCGTGCGGGGCCGCGCCGCCGTAGGTGTCGACGATGATCTTGCGGCCGGTGACGCCGGCGTCGCCGTCGGGCCCGCCGATCTCGAAGCGGCCGGTCGGGTTGACCAGCCACTGGGTCTTCTTGGTAATCAGGCCGTCCGGGAAGATCGGCAGAATGTGCGGCTTGATCAGGTCGAGCACGCGCTTGGACGTGGCGGCCTTGCCGTCGATCTTCTTCTTGTGCTGGTGCGACACGACGATCGAGACGACGCGGACCGGTTTGCCGGTGGCGTCATATTCCAGGGTGATCTGGCTCTTGGCGTCCGGCTCGAGCTCCGACAGCTCGCCGGAATGGCGCAGCTGGGCCAGGCGGCTGAGGATGTTGTGGCTGTATTGCAGGGTGGCCGGCATCAGCTCCGGCGTCTCTGTGCTGGCATAGCCGAACATGATGCCCTGGTCGCCGGCGCCTTCGTCCTTCTTGTCTGAAGCGTCCACGCCTTGGGCGATGTGGGCCGACTGACCGTGCAGATAGTTGGCGAATTTCGCCTTCTGCCAGTGAAAGCCCTTTTGCTCGTAGCCGATGTCCTTGACCGCAGCGCGGACCTTGGACTCCAGCGAACCCAGGATATCCTTGGTCAGGGCCTTGTTGGCGGACTTGTCGCCGCCCGGCTTGCCGGCCCGGACTTCGCCAGCCAGCACGATGCGGTTGGTGGTGACCAGAGTCTCGCAGGCGACGCGCGCCTCGGGATCGGCGGTCAGGAAGGCGTCGACGACAGTGTCGCTGATCCGATCGGCGACCTTGTCCGGATGGCCTTCGGAAACGCTTTCACTGGTGAAGATGTAGGAAGAACGGCTCAAGGGTCAGCTCCGGACATGACGCCGCCCGCGCGGACGGTCTGTCCGGCGGACTGAGCCAGGAACATATAAAGATATGTTTATGTCCGCAAGCGGCCGCGAGAGGTTTCGCGCGGAACAGCGCGCCGATCAGGCTCCGGCGTCTTCCTCGACCGGATCCTCGGCCATCGAACGCACGAGGTCCAAGATGCGCCGACGAACCCGGGACTTGCTAATCCGCGGGAACAGCGCGGCCAGTTCCAGGCCTTCGGGGGTCATCAGGAAATCGTGCACGAACTGCTCAGAGCCGTTTTCCTGGAAACCTTCCACGTCGGTCGGATCGGCCAGGCCCTCGAAGAAGTACGACACCGACGACTGCAGGCTCTTGGCGATCTCGTACAGCTTGCTGGCGCTGACGCGGTTGGCGCCACGCTCGTATTTCTGGACCTGCTGGAAGGTCAGGCCCAGGTCGTCGGCCAGACGCTCCTGGCTTACGCCGAGGATCTTGCGGCGCATGCGGATGCGAGCGCCGACGTGCAGGTCGACCGGATTGGGGAGGCGTTCTTGATCAGGAGTCGTGTTCATGCCGTCGTCAATCACTGAAGTTACGGTTTGATAACCCTGTCTGTTTCAGTTCGGCGACTTTTCCAAGCCCAGACCTGCTCTCAGGGGAACAACGTTCACCAACGAAAGCAAAAGTAGCAAAGCGAAGGACCAGTGCCCGAACTTTGAGAACGGGGTCGAGCGAAGTTTTTCCGGCAAAAGGCCGTCGATAACGCCGGTTTCTCCCAGGTTGAGGCGTTGGCCGACCACGCGGCCGCGCGCATCGATCAACGCAGATACGCCCGTCGGGGTGGCGCGGATGATGGGAACGCCGGTTTCTATGGCGCGATAGCTCGCCAGGTTTAAATGCTGACGGGGGCCAGAGGTTACGCCGAACCAGGCGTCGTTCGACACATTGACGATGGCGCGGACGCCGGGAGCCGGCTTGGCCAGGAGCGGGAACAGGCTTTCGTAGCAGATCAGCGGTTGGATCAGCAGGTCGGGCGCGATCCGCAAGGGCGCCGGCCGAGGGCCGGTGGCGAAGCCGTCGCCCAGATGGGCCATGCTCTTGACGCCCAGCCGGGTCATCAGAGCATCGGCCGGCAGGTACTCGCCGAACGGCACCAGGCGGTGCTTGTCGTAGATCCCGACCACCACGACGTCGCTGGCCTCACGGCGCAGGGCGACCAGGCTGTTGAAGTAGACGGGCTTGTCTGGCGGTCCGTCATAGCGATAGCCGCCGATCAACAGGAGCTGGCCCGGCTTCAGCGCATCGACGATGGCCTGCCGCACCCAGCTCCCAGGCGCCATGTAGTCGTTGATGGCGGCCGGCAGAGCCCCCTCGGGCCAGACCACGATGTCGGCGGGCCTGCCGCCATAGGGCTTGGCGGTTAGCGCGACATAGGCCTGAACGATCTGGGCGAAGCGCCCGGCGTCCCACTTGGCCTCCTGCTCAATGTCGGCCTGGACGATGCGGACGCTGGGGTGGGCCGTCGGTATCAGCGTGGCCGAAATGGCTGCCAGGCCATAGAGCCAGAGCGCCGCCAGCACAGCGGCGGCGCTCCCGACGGCCAGGCGTCCGCGCCGACCCTCGCGCCACACCGCCGGGGCGGCGGCGATCGCCAGTGTGATCCAGGTCAAGCCGTAGGCGCCGACCACGGACGCGAACTGGGATAAGGCCGAACCCGCCTTCCAGGTCTCGCCCGGCAGGTTCCAGGGAAAGCCGGTCAGGATGTGGCCTCGAGTCCATTCCAGGGCCGCGAAGGCTCCGGCGAACACCAGCACCCGCCGCACGCCGGCCGGCGCCAGCCAGCGGTAGAGCACCGCCGCCAGACCCCAGAACAGGGCCATCCCAGCCGCCATCGCCGCCACGGCGAACGGCGCCATCCAGCCTTGGTTCGCGGCGTCGACCATGAAGGCCTCGGCGATCCACCAGGTGCCTAGGCCGAAATAACTCAGCCCCATCAACCAGCCGCGAAAAAAAGCCGCGCGCAACGGTCGAGGTCCCTCGATGGCGTCGAGCAGCCAGAGCAGAACGGCGTAGCCCAGGACCCCCGGCAAGACCCCGAACGGCGGATGGGCCAAGGCGGCGGCCAGGCCCGCGAGCAGGGCCAGGCCCCGCGCTCGCCACGGCGTCAGCCTCGGACAGGCCGGCAGGTTCACGAAGCGGCCACGCGGCCAGGTTCGGCCGCGGCGTTCCCGGCGGCCTGATCGAGACTTACCGCAGGGCGCACCCGCACGCGGCGCACCCGGCGCGGATCGGCTTCCACGACTTCCAGGTCGAAGCCGGCCGGATGGGCGATCACCTCACCGCGCTGGGGCACGCGGCCGGCCAGGGCGACGACAAGACCCGCGACGGTGTCGATGTCCTCTTCCATGTCCGGCGGGGCCAGGTCGCGGTCGAGGACGGCTTCCAAATCTTCCAGCGGCGCGCGGGCGTCGACCTCGAACAGGCCGCCCGGCCGGGCGACGATGCTGGAAACCTGGGCGTCGTCATGCTCGTCGTCGATCTCCCCGACCACCGCCTCGATCAAGTCTTCCATGGTCACCAAGCCGTCGGTGCCGCCGAACTCGTCGATGACCAGGGCCATGTGGATGCGGCTGGTGCGCATGCGCAGCAGCAGGTCGGCCGCCCGCATCGAGGCGGGCACATAGAGCGCTTCTCGGCGCAGCCGGTGCAGGACCTGGTCGCTGGGGGCCGGACGCTTGTCCTCGTTGGCGAGCAGGCGGAACACGTCCTTGACGTGGATCACGCCGACCGGGTCATCCAGCGTCTCGCGATAGATCGGCATCCGCGAGTGCTCGGCCTCGGTGAACTGGGCCACCACGGCGTCAAAGGGGGCAGAGACCTCGACGGCCACGATGTCGGCGCGCGGGGTCATGACGTCGGCGACCCGCAGGCTCTGAAAGGCCTCGGCCTGGTCGACCATGTCGACCTCGTGGACCAGGGCCGGGTCGGCCGGGCGCGAGACCTCGGCCAGGCCAGGCACGCCGCGCCCCGCCAGGTCCTTGCGCATCTTGCGGAAGAACGCCCGCACGCCCCGGCTCAAGCGAGCTGGACCGGCGGGCGTGGAACTCTGGTCGTCGCTGGGCATGCCCGGTCTTGGTTATCCCTGTGGAGACGGCGGCTCGGCATAGGGGTCCGGAACGTCCAATCCGGCGAGGATCTCGCGTTCGAACGCCTCCATGGCCTGGGCCTGGTCGTCGCTCTCGTGGTCATATCCTAAGAGATGAAGCACCCCGTGCGCCACCAGATGTTGCAAGTGGTGCGCAAGTGGCTTGCCTTGCTCGGCCGCTTCGCGCTGGCAGACCCCGAACGCCAGGGCGATGTCGCCGATCAGTCCTTCCGGATTGCCTTCCGTCGGCGCCGGGAAGGACAGGACGTTGGTCGGATAGTCCTTCTGGCGGAAGTCGCGGTTCAGCACCTGGACGCTGTCGTCGTCGGCCAGCAGGATGACGATGCCGTGGCCCTCAATGTCCTGATGGGCGTCGAGCACCGCCTGGGCGGCGCGCCAGACCAGGGCCTCGGCCTCGGGCTCGGCGGCGAGCCAGGCTTCGTCCTCGATCTCGATGTCGACCGTGAGGGTCATCAGCGCGGCGTACTCTGCAGGGCGTCGGCGTCGTAGGCCTTGACGATCCGCTCGACCAGCGGGTGGCGCACGACGTCGGCCGAAGTAAAGCGCGACACCGCCACGCCCTCGACGCCCTCGAGGATCGACACCGCATGGGCCAGGCCGGAATCGCGAGGGTTCAGCAGATCGACCTGGGTCGGGTCGCCGGTCACCACCATCCGCGCGTTCTCGCCCAGACGGGTCAGGACCATCTTCATCTGCAGGCGCGAGCAGTTCTGGGCCTCGTCGACGATGACGAACGCATGGGCCAGCGTGCGGCCGCGCATGAAGGCGATCGGGGCGACCTCGATCTCCAGCTTCTCGCGGCGGCGTCGCAGTTGCTCGGCGCCCATGATGTCGGTCAGGGCCTCCCAGACCGGGGCCATGTAGGGATCGACCTTCTCGTTCAGGTCGCCCGGAAGAAAGCCGAGCTTTTCGCCGGCCTCGACGGCGGGACGGGTGACGATCAGCCGGTCGACCTCGCCGCGCAGCAGCATGCCCGCGCCATGGGCGACCGCCAGGAAGGTCTTGCCGGTGCCGGCCGGGCCAAGGCCGAACGATAGCGGATGGCTGCCCATGGCTTCCATGTAGCGGGCCTGGGCCTTGGTCTTGGGCGCTACCGAGCCCTTGCGCACATTGCGGGGCGAGGCTTGACCGCCGGTGCTCTGGGCTTCGCCCACGGCGACGCGGATGTCGGCTTCGACGATGTCCTCGCCGGCGTCGGCCCGCTCCGAAACGTCGCGCAACGCCCGCTTGGCGCCCGTGCGGCCCTTGACGTCGCCGGTGAGGGTGATGCCGCCGCCCGGCGTCTCGATCAACACCTTGAAGGCGTCCTCGATCAGGGCGGCGTGACGCCCGCCGGGGCCGGAAACGGCGCGGACGGCGGTGTCGGACAGAGGCAGGAACTCAGGCGTACGGCTCAAGCGGACTCCAGCAGAGGTTGGCTCTCGAGCACGCCGCCCAGGCTCATCTTGGCCGACGACTCGATACGGACGGGGACGATCTGGCCCAGCAGGTTGTCAGGACCTAACGCATGGACCGACTGAAGATAGGGACTGCGGCCGATGATTTGACCGGGGTTGCGGCCTTTTTTCTCGAACAGCACCGGCATGGTCTTGCCGACCTGCACGGCGTTGAACGCTTTCTGCTGTTCGTCGAGCAGGATGTTAAGCCGCTCGAGCCGCTCGGCCTTGACCGCCTCGTCCACCTGGCCGGGCATGGCCGAGGCGGGCGTGCCGGGCCGGCGCGAATATTTGAACGAGAAGGCCGAGGCGAAGCCGACCTCGCGGATCAGCTCCAGGGTCTTGTCGAAATCGCCGTCGCGCTCGCCGGGGAAGCCGACGATGAAGTCGCCGCTCATGGCGATGTCGGGCCGGCCGGCGCGGATCTTCTCGATCAGCCGCACATAGCTCTCGGCCGTGTGGTCGCGGTTCATGGCCTTGAGGATCTTGTCCGATCCGGCCTGCACCGGCAGGTGCAGATAGGGCATCAGCTCCGGCAGTTCGGCATGGGCCTCGATCAGGTCGTCGCCCATGTCGCGCGGGTGGCTGGTGGTGTAGCGGATGCGATCCAGACCGGGAATCTTCGCCAGACGCCGCACTAGCTTGGCCAGGGTATAGCCGCCGCCGTCATAGGCGTTGACGTTCTGGCCCAGCAGCGTGACTTCGCGCACGCCTTGGTCGGCCAGGCGCTTGGCCTCGTCCTCGATCTGCCCGGGCGGCCGCGACCACTCGCCGCCGCGGGTATAGGGCACCACGCAGAATGTGCAGAACTTGTCGCAGCCCTCCTGCACGGTCAGGAAGGCGGTCACGCCATTGACCTGGCGCTCGGCCGGCAAGGCGTCGAACTTTTCGTCGGCGGCGAAGTCGGCGCTGAGGCGCTCGCCGGTCGCCCGGTGAACGCGGGCGATCAGCTCGGGCAGCTGATGATAGGCCTGGGGCCCGACCACAAGATCGACGGCCGGCTGTCGCCGCATGATCTCCTGGCCCTCGGCCTGGGCCACGCAGCCGGCCACGGCGATGGTCATGGTCCCGCCGGCCTCGGCCCGACGGGCCTTCATCTGCTTGATATAGCCGAGCTCCGAATAGACCTTCTCGGTGGCCTTCTCGCGGATATGGCAGGTGTTGAGCACCACCAGGTCGGCGCCCTCGGGCTCGCTGACAATCCCATAGCCCAGCGGCCGCAGGACATCGGCCATGCGCTCGCTGTCATAGACGTTCATCTGACAGCCGTAGGTCTTGATATAGAGGCGCTTTTGCGGGGTCTCGCTCATCGGGGCGTTATGAGCGCGAGGGGGCGCTGGCGCAAGGACGCGGGGGACACACCCAGAAAGTCCTCTCCCCGTGGGAGAGGTGTCGGCGAAGCCGACGGAGAGGGGAGTTTGCCAGAGTGGGCCTGCTCCCCCCCACCGGCCCATTCGGGCCGCCTCCCCCACAGGGGGGGACCTGAAAAACCCGATCACTCCTCCAGCGGGACCCCATAAAGCTCCAGCCGGTGGTCGATCAGCTTGTAGCCCAACCGCTGGGCGATAGCGTTCTGCAGGGCCTCGATCTCCTCGTCCACGAACTCGACGACCTTGCCGGTCTTCATGTCGATCAGGTGGTCGTGGTGGTGGTCGGGAGTCTCTTCATAGCGCGATCGACCGTCGCGGAAGTCGTGGCGCTCGATGATGCCGCTCTCCTCGAACAGCCGCACGGTGCGATAGACCGTGGCGATCGAGATGTGCGGGTCCACGGCGTGGGCGCGGCGGTGCAGTTCTTCGACGTCTGGATGATCAACAGCGCCCGACAACACGCGGGCAATGACCCGGCGCTGATCGGTCATGCGCATGCCCTTTTCGATGCAGAGCTTTTCGAGGCGGTCCAAGGCGGCGTCTCCGGAAAGATGAATCAAGGCGGGATTCGGGGCCAGGATAGGCGCTCGGCGGCTAGGTGTTAAGCACCCGGCGCATCACCAACGCGTCCTTGGCGCCATCCAGATGGGGATAATAGCCTTTTCGCAGGCCGACGCGGTCGAAACCCGTTGTTTCGTAGAGCCTGATCGCCGCGAGATTGTCGGCCGCAACTTCCAGGAACATCTCGGAGGCGCCGGCTTCCTTCGCGACGCCGGCCGCCATCTCGACCAGGGCCGAGCCCCAGCCGCGGCGGCGGGCGGCGGGATCGACCGCCACGGTCAGGATCTCGGCCTCGCCCGCCACGGCCCGGCAGAGGATGAAGCCTTTTGGATCGTCACCCTCACCCAGCACCGCGAAGGCGCCAGGGCCGTTGAGCAGCGTCTCGAATTCCTCGGCGCTCCACGGCCTCGGAAAGGCCCGGTCGTGCAGGTCGGCCAAGGTAAAACAGGCTTCCAGCCCGACGGGACGCAGGATCATGCGGCGGGCGCCACGGCGTAGGGCGCGCGCAGATAGAGCGGCCGGGGCGAGTGGCTCGGCGCCGGGCGGGTTGCGGCCAGGCAGGCGATGGCGACAGGGTCGGCGAAGGCCGGAATCAGGACGGTGGCGCCCGGCAGGACGTCGGCGATCATGGGCGCGCCCGAGCCGATCAGGGTGGCGGGGCCGCCGGAATAGAGCTCGGCCAGGCGGGCGATGGCGACCGTGACCTCCAGGGCGTCGGGCGCCATCAGGGCCTTGCCGCTGTCGAAGATCTGCAGATAGACCTGCCCCATCCTGGCGTCGAGCGCGGCGGCTACGAAGCCTGTCGCGCCGGTCGTGGCGGCCAGGGCCTCCAGGCTGTTGATGCCGACGCAGGGGATCGAGAGGGCCGTGGCGAGGCCCTTGGCGAAGGACAGTCCGACCCGCAGCCCGGTGAACGAGCCAGGGCCCACGGTGACGGCGATGCGGGTCAGGTCGGGGAACTTGACGCCGGCTTCGGCCATCACCTCGCGCGCCAGGACGGCGATGCGCTCCTGATGGCCGCGAGTCATCGGCTCGCTGCGGGCGGCGCGAACGACATCGCCCTCCAGCACGGCGATCGAACTGGCGCCGAGGCAGGTATCGACGGCGAGGATCATATGGCGGGCGCCCCGCCCTTCCAGATGAACCCGCTCAGCAAGGCCTTCTGGCGCAGGGCGTCGAGGGGCGGCAGGACACCGGTGGTCCAGCCCGGCACGTCGAACACGTAGCGCAGCACGGCCTCGCCGGGCTGGAAGCAGATCACCGTATGGCGATCGCGGCCCTCGCCCATCCGGCAACGCTCGTAATCCATGTCGGCGTCGGCGAACTTCATCCTCAGAGTCTCGCCGCGCGGACCGACCGGGGTCCCGCCCGTAACGCGGATGTCGCCCACCAGCACGGTCCCCGGGTTGCCCTGGATCTCGATGACGCCGCCGCCTTGGGTGACGGTGATCCCCATCAGCGTCGAGGGCGCTCCATCTTGCCGCATGAAGACCCCTTGGACCGTGGCCTTTGGGAATCGCGGCTTTACCGCCTCCATCGAAAACTCGGTCTGGGCCATGAGCGGACCGACGGAAAATTCGTCCAGCGCCAACGGCCCGCCGACATGGGGCGTGAAACGGTCGATCCGGCCGTCAGCGGTCTTGCGCGTCACCAGGGCGGGGGCCTCGGCCGCCGCCGCGGGGGCTTTGGTTGGGGCGGTTCCGCTCTTCTTGGCCGGCCCGCAGGCGGCCAGCGCCAGCAGGGTCGCGGCCAGCAGAGCGTATCGCGGCGCCATGACCTCAGGCCGCGCCGACGGCGGCGTTGTCGGCCGGGCGCCAGACGAACTCGTTGAGTTGGCCCTTGGCCTTCAGGGTCTCGATCGGCGGCAGGCCGCCCTTGGTCCAGCCCGGCGCGCCGAACACGTAGGCGACGCTCGGCGCCTCGGGACGCACGCAGACGGTCTGGTTGACGGTGCGGCCCTCGCCGGCTCGGCACTGGGCGATGTCGAAGGACAGGTCGGCCCATTTTCCGAGAAGGGCTTCGCCCTTCGGACCCCGGACCGGCCCGCCGGCCAATCGGATCTCGCCAATGCCGCCGTCGGGGCCCTTGCCGATCTCCATCAGCGGGACATTGTCCTGCTCGACGGTGATGATCGGGCCGGGAGGCCCTTCGCCGGTGTGGATGAAGGCGCTCTTGACCACCGCCTTGGGAAACAGGGCCGCGATGGTCGGCATGTCGAAGGCCGTGGCGCCGGTGATCGGACCGACGCCGTCGGCGCGCACTTCAAGCGGACCGCCATTATAGGGGACGGTGGCGACGGCCACCGGGCCGGATTTCGGCGTCTCGGCCGAGGGCAGCGGGGCGGTGGTCTGCGCTTGCTTGGCGGGGCCGCAGGCGGCGAGCAGCAGGAGCGGGGCGGCGATCTGAGCGAGGCGCTGGGTCATGGCGCGTCTTTTAGCACTGGGTTCGATCCGCACCCAAGCCCGTCTTCCCGGCGAAGCCGGAGACGGGCCTGAGAAGATCAGATGATCTGCGCGGCTTCCTCGAAGTCGAGGCGCGGATTGCGCGGGAACAGGCCTTCGTCGGTACCGTAACCGATCGAGGCGAGGAAGTTGGACTTGATATTGGTCCCCGCGAAGAAGGCCGCGTCGACCCCGGCATTGTCAAAGCCCGACATCGGCCCGACGTCCAGGCCCAGGGCCCGGGCGGCGAGGATGAAATAACCGCCCTGCAGCGAGCTGTTGCGCAGCGCGCCGACTTCCTTGGCCGCCGGGTCGCCGAACCAGTTTTTAGCGCCCGGCGCATTGGGGAACAGCTTGTCGAGGGTTTCGGGAAAGTCCAGGTCGTAGCCGACGATGACGGTGACCGGGGCGGCCAGGATCTTGGGGCCATTGGAGCCCGAAGACAGCGCCGCCAGCTTGGCCTTGGCTTCCGGGGTCTGAACGAAAATGAACCTTGCCGGCGTGGTGTTGGCCGCAGTCGGGCCAAACTTCACCAAGTCGTACAGCTCGCGCAGAAGCGCCTCGGGGATGGCGTCGGGCTTCCAGCCGTTCCGCGTCCGCGCCTCGGTGAACAGCTGGGAAAGGGCGGCGGTGTCGAGCTTGGCCATGGGACAGTCCTCAAGTGCGCTATCAGCAACTTCTATAGTTACAGTATGCACTCGCGCGCGCGCTCGCAAGCGCGAGGCCGCGAAGTTTTTTTGGGTCGCTAGAGCGTCTGCTCGACCCGGGTCACTTCCGGCACATAGTGCTTGAGCATGTTCTCGACCCCGGACTTCAGCGTGGCCGACGAGGACGGGCAGCCCGAGCAGGCTCCGCGCATGTGCAGCCACACCACGCCGGTGGCCGGCTCGAACCGGTTGAAGACGATGTCGCCGCCGTCCTGGGCCACGGCCGGGCGGATGCGGGTGTCGAGCAGCTCCTTGATCTCGGCGACGATCTGGGTCGTTTCCTCGTCATAGACGCCGTCATTGTCGTGACCGCTCTCGGCCGCATCAAGCAACAACGGCCGGCCGCTGGTGAAGTGGTCCATGATGGCCGCCAGGATCGGCGCCTTCAGATGCGGCCACTCGGCGTGCTCCGCCTTGGTCACGGTCAGGAAATCGGGACCGAAGAACACCCGGTTGACGTCGCCCAGCCGGAAAAGAGCCTCGGCCAGGGGTGAGGCGTCGCCCTCCTCCTCCGTCTTGAACTCCCGCGCGCCCTCACCCAGCACTTCGCGGCCGGGCAGGAACTTCAGGACCTCGGGATTGGGGGTGGTTTCGGTCTGGATGAACATGACGGAGAAATGGACCCGCAAGAGCCTCGCGACAAGAGCCCCCTATTCAGGAAGATTGGCTGCCGCTTACGTCATCGTGACAAACGATCGGCGTTGTGGCTCCATGATCAAAACAAGTGTTTTAAGGAGCGCGCCATGAGCGACGGGGCAATCGATCTATCCGGTGATGCGCGGGCCAAGGCCTATGCCACGCCGCTCGACCAGTTTGACGTCGCCGATCCGGCCCTGTTCCAGGCCGACGCCCACTGGCCCTGGTTCGAGCGGCTGCGGGCCGAGGATCCCGTCCATTACTGCGCCAACAGCGAGCACGGGCCCTATTGGTCGATCACCCGCTATGCCGACATCATGACGGTCGACACCACCCACCAGGTGTTCTCGTCCGACAGCAGCCTGGGCGGCATCACGATCCGCAACTTCGACGAGGACTTCGTCCTGCCGATGTTCATCGCCATGGACCCGCCCAAGCACGATATCCAGCGCAAGACCGTCAGCCCGATCGTCTCGCCGGCGAACCTGGCGGCCCTGGAGGGCACTATTCGTGAAAGAGTGGGCGAGATTCTCGACGGCCTGCCGATCGGCGAGACCTTCGACTGGGTCGACAAGGTGTCGATCGAGCTGACCACCCAGATGCTGGCCACCCTGTTCGACTTCCCCTGGGAGGAACGCCGCAAGCTGACCCGCTGGTCCGACGTCTCGACCGCGGTGCCCGGCGCCGGAATCGTCGACACCGAGGAGCAGCGCCGGGAGGAGCTGATGGAGTGCCTGGCCTATTTCACCAATCTCTGGAACGAGCGGGTCAATGCCACCGAGCCGGGCTCCGACCTGATCTCGATGCTGGCCCATGGCGAGGCGACGCGGAACATGCCGCCGCTGGAATATCTGGGTAACATCATCCTGCTGATCGTCGGCGGCAATGACACGACCCGCAACTCGATCACCGGCGGCCTGCTGGCCCTCAGCCAGAACCCGGCGGAAGAGGCCAAACTGCGCGCCGACCCCAGCCTGATCCCCAACATGGTTTCCGAGATCATCCGCTGGCAGACGCCCCTGGCCTATATGCGCCGCACCGCGCTGGAGGACTTCGAACTGTCGGGCAAGACCATCAAGAAGGGCGACAAGGTCGTCATGTGGTACGTCTCGGGCAATCGCGACGAGACCGCGATCGACAATCCGAACGCCTTCCTGATCGACCGCCCCCAGGCCCGCCGCCACCTGTCGTTCGGCTTCGGCATCCACCGCTGCGTCGGCAATCGTCTGGCCGAACTGCAGCTGAAGATCATCTGGGAGGAAATCCTCGCCAGATTCCCGAAGATCGAGGTGATGGGCGAGCCGAAGCGGGTCTATTCCAGCTTCGTGAAGGGGTATGAGACCCTGCCGGTGCGGATCCCGAGCCGGCTTTAAATGCGGTGCGTCCTTCGAGGCCCACTCCGTGGGCGCCTCAGGATGAGGAGCTTAGTTGCTCTGAATTCCTCATCCTGAGGTGCGAGGCGAAGCCGAGCCTCGAAGGACGCAGGGCGTCTAAGCCCCCCAGAACCCGACCAGTTTCTTCACCTCAGCCACCGTCGGCGCGGCGACCTCGCTCGCCCGTTCGGCTCCGGCCTTCAGGATCCGGTCGATCTCCGTCGGGTCGGCCAGGAACCTGCGCATGGTCTCGCCGACCGGGGCCAGTTTCTCGACCGCCAGGTCGGCCAAGGCCGGCTTGAAGGTTCCGAAGCCCTTGCCGACATAGTCGGCCAGCACCTGCGCCTTGGTCGTCCCCGACAAGGCCGCGAAGATGCCGACCAGGTTGTCGGCCTCGGGGCGGGTCGCCAGCTCTTCCAGGGTCTCGGGCAGCGGCTCGGGGTCGGTGCGGGCCTTCTTTACCTTGGTGGCGATGGTGTCGGCGTCGTCGGTCAGGTTGATGCGCGAATAGTCCGACGGGTCGGACTTGCTCATCTTGGCCGAGCCGTCACGGAGCGACATGACCCGCGCCCCGGGCCCCTGGATCAGCGGCTCGGGCTGCGGGAAAAAGCCCTGAACGCCGAAATCGTGGTTGAACTTGGCGGCGATGTCGCGGGTCAGTTCCAGGTGCTGCTTCTGGTCCTCGCCCACCGGCACGTGGGTAGCCTTGTACACCAGGATGTCGGCGGCCTGCAGCACCGGATAGGTGTAGAGGCCCACCGAGCTGCGTTCCTTGTGCTTGCCGCTCTTCTCCTTGAACTGGGTCATGCGGTCCAGCCAGCCGAGACGGGCCACGCACTGGAAGATCCAGGCCAGCTCGGCATGCTCGCGCACCGCCGACTGCGGAAAGATCGTCGCCTTCATGGGATCGAGGCCGGCGGCCAGATAGGCGGCGGCGATCTCGCGGGTCTGCTGGGCCAACGCCTCCGGCGCCTGCCAGACGGTGATGGCGTGCAGGTCGGCCACAAAGATGAAGGTGTCCATCTCGTGCTGCAGCTTGGCGAACTTCACCAGGGCGCCGAGATAATTGCCCAGGTGCAGGGCGCCCGACGGCTGGACGCCGGAGAGCACGCGGGCGGCGCCCGTGTAGGGAACGGGGGTGTGGTCGGTCATGGCTGCAGCCTTGGAACGGGTAACGGATAGGGCGGACGCGCAAATGCGCTGGCCGTGCGCGCCGCACGGCGATCGGGGTCAGATGAAGCGGCGCCATCGCGGCGCGGAAGATCCGATCGAAGCCATGGATGCTGGTTAGCGGGCCGGGGGTTCAAGGGCAAGACCCGAGCCGGGGACATGCCCTTGCGGCGTGTCCCCATCAGCAAGCGCCGCGCCCAGACTCGGGGACACGCCCAAGGGCCTGTCCCCGACAGCCTCTAGGCCTTGCCCCGCTTCAGCACGCCCTTCAGCTCCGCCGGGGTCACCCCGCCGAACAGGAAGACCAGCGGCGGATAGAGCGCCGCGCCGACCAGCACGGTCAGCAGCAAGGCGACCTCCTTGGCCCCAATCACATGGCCCTTCAGGCCCAGGGCCACCAGCGGCGCCTCAATCAGCGGCCGCCAATGCGAGGCCGCCGCCAGGACCAGCCCCATCACGACGCTGGCCGCCAGGATCCGCGCCACCCGCGACCAGGTCTGCAGAGAGGGGTTATAATGGTCCTTGCGCGATAGGCCGAAGGCCATCTGCGCCACGTTCAGCCACGAGGCGATGGCGGTGGCCGCCGCTATGCCCTTCACCCCCACCATGTGGAACAGGGCGATGCCGACGCCCACATTGACGGCCACCGAGATCAGGGCGAACCGCATCGGGCTCTTGGTGTCGCCGCGCGCGAAGAAGGCCCGCGAATAGAGCTGCTGAAGCACGAAGGCCGGGGTGCCCAGGCCGTAGAAGAACAGGGCCGAGGCCGTCTGGCTGGCGTCGAACGCCGTGAACTGGCCGCGGGTATAGAGGGCGTCCGACAGGAAGCCGGGCATGGCAGTCAGGGCGGCGGCGGCGGGAAGGGTCAAAGCCATGGCCAGGGTGATGGCCTGGTCCATGGCGCCCTGGGCGTCGGCGGTGTCCTTCGACAGCACGGCGCGCGACAGGCGCGGCAGCAGGGCCACCCCGATCGCCACGCCCACCAGGCCCAGCGGCAGCTGGTACAGGCGATCGGCGGTGGCCAGCCACGAGCGGCCGCCCGGCACATGGCTGGCCAGGGCGCCGGAGATGAAGATATTGACCTGGGTGGCGCTGGCCGCCAGGGCCCCGGGAATGGCCTTGCCGATCAGGGCCTTCACCTCGGGCGTCAGGCGCGGCAGGCGCCAATGGACCTTGGCGCCGGACTTGTTGACCCCCCAGGTCAGCAGGGCCGCCTGGGCGACGCCGGCGACGATCACCCCGACCGAGCCCCACTTGGCCGCATCGACGGCGGTGGTCTGGGGCAGGATGAAGATCAGGGTGGCGATGTTCAGCAGCACCGGCGCCCCCGCCGACAGCACGAAGCGGTCGCGGGCGTTCAGCACGCCCGACAGGTGGGCGACGATGGCCATGCACGGCAGATAGGGCATGGTGATCTGGGTCAGCAGCACCGCCAGCTTGTACTTCTCGGGCTCGGCGGCGAAGCCGGGGCTGATCAGCATCATCAGCCAGGGCATGGCCAGCTGGCAGATCACGGTGATGATGATGGTTGCCGCCGCCAGGGTGGCCATGGCGTCGGCGGCCAGGATGTCGGCAACCTCCTCGCCGTCGGCCTGCAGGGACTTGGTGTAGGCGGGCACGAAGGCGGCGGCGAAGGCGCCCTCGGCGAAGAACCGGCGGAACAGATTCGGGAAGGCCAGGGCGGTCTGATAGGCGTCGGCGGCCGGGGTGGCGCTGGCGCCCATGCGATACGAGACCGCCAGGTCGCGGGCGAAACCCATGAACCGGCTGACCAGGGTCAGGCCCGAATAGATCATCGACGAGCGCAGCAGGCCGCCGGGCTTCTTGGCGGCGACAGCTTCGGTCGGGGTTTGTTCGGGGGGCGCGGTGTCGGTCACGAAGGGCTTCTGCGGGCTGGATGAGGGGGCGTCAAGCTAGGGCTTGGGGCGGGCGAGAGGTTGGCGCGGTTCGGGGGCGGTCGGGGAAGGATTTCCAAAGGATTTTCAGTACGGCGACCCCTTGCCCCCTACGGACCGCTTCGCGGTCGTCTTCCCCCAGAGGGGGAAGAGCTTCCTGGCGAGCGCCACGCGAAGGCTCCGCCCCCCATGGGGGCGGACAGGCGGCGAAGCCGCCAGGTGGGGGCAAGTGGGTGTGATCTCACGCCATAGGCCATGAGCTGATGTGGGAAAGGTGCGAAGCGCCCGGGCTCCGCCTGGAGGTTTTGCAGTAGATGTACCGTTTCGACGAAGACGAGCGCTCCGCGGGGACCGTTATCCGGAAGCCTTCGGATAGCGGATTTTAACCCGCTCCGATGGAGGCCCCCGACGGGCGGGATGCTGGCACATCCCGGACCGCATGGGCGATTTCAGCCCACGCCTGCCGCGTCCGCCGATCCTTCACCGCCAGGGCTTCGTCCCGACTAAGGGGAACCTGCCCTGGACCGTCGCGAAGTCGCCACTCAAGGCCACCGACGAACGCTTCCCGCTCGACCACCCCCGAAAGTCGCAACGGTCGCCGTACGTGCGCCCTTCCCGTGCTTTCAGGTGAGACTAGGATACGGGCGGTTCGAGGGGGTGGGGATAAGTTCGGTCGAGAAAATTTAGGGCGTTGAAATCGTTGAACTCGATTCGCTGTACGCTAAGCATCGACCTCCGCCGAAGACCCCCTTCTCCTCCCCCGTTTCACGGGTGAGCAGAAGCCGTCACTAGCCCCCCCCACCCTCCGCCAACGGCGAGGCCGCGCCTTGAAACCTTGATGGCGAGCTTGCTCTGGCGTCTGACGATGTCAAGGACGGCGCCGAGCGCCGCCGCGACGCGGCCGCCAGAGGCGGTCCTTGACATCGTCAGACGCCAGAGCTCCAATCCACCAAAGGTTTAAGGCGTGGCCGCATCCGGGCCGGATGCTATTTTCGAGACGAGACGCTTTCTATCTCCCGTCGCATCTGAGCCTCCACATCAGGCCATGAACTGCTCGGCTTGACGGGGCCTTCGCACATCGTGGCTAGATGATCCGTGCGGTACTTGTACATCTCGGGATCTAGCGCTAGCGGACGGATTGCTGTTCGCCCCACCACGATGCCCGCCTCTCGCAGCTTGTCGCCCGCACCCATCCTCATCGCCGCCATCATAGAAGACACCGGCCCTCCTGGCGGGTGGACACAGCGCCCCAAGTCATAGCGTCGGCGCACCATGGCGAGTGCGTATAGTTCCGCCGCCCTATCTTTATCGTAAGGGGCCCAGGCCATGGCGCCGATAAACAGGCACAGAGGCTCAGCGGCTTTTCTTTCGGTCCAAAGCTGCTCTCGCAGAGCGGGTTGGTCTGGGCCATCGGCTTGAATGGAACACTCAGGTTCCCATTGCCCGGCTGGGTTGGTTTGTGCCGAAGAAGCCTCGCCTGCCGGCGCGCAGCCGGTCACCAAGAGTAGAGCCAAACCAAGCCTACGTGACAACCTGATAGTCATAACAAACCCCCCTACCGCGCCACGCTCGCCCGCGCCCGCTTCAGCCCTGGCCGCGCGCTCAGCGCGCCCGCCTCGTTCTGCTCCAGCGCCGCCAGCAGATCGGCCTTCAGCACCGTGACCTTCTTGGCGTCGACCACCTTCCCGCCCTCGGCGGTCTGGACATAGAAGGCGTCGACCGCTCGCTCGCCATAGCCGTCGATATGGGCCGACTGGATGGACAGGCCATTCTCGGCCAGGGTGTGGGCCAGGGCGTGGAGCAGGCCGGGGCGGTCACGGCCGGAGGCCTCGACCACCGTGGCCTCGTTGGAGGCCTCGTTGTCGACCACCACGGTGGGGGCGATCGAGAAGGCCGCCGTGCGCGACTGCTCGCCGCCTCGCCTCGCCTCCATGACCAGGGGCTCGCCGCGACCTGCGGCCTCCAGGGCGTCGGCCAGGCGGCGCAGGACCCGGGGGTTCTCGCAGCCCAGGGGCGCGCCGGTGACATCCTGCACATGGAAGACGTCCAGCGCCTGGCCCTGGCGGGAGGTGAAGACCCGCGCCCCGACCACATTCCCCCCCAAGGCGGAGATGGCCAAAGCGAGGTCGGCGAACAGGCCGCGCCGGTCCTGGGCGGCGATGACGATCTCGGCGGCGTTGGCGCCGACCGGCACCCGGCCCTCGGCGGCGGCCCCGCCCTGGATGGCGGCGCGGCGGGCCAGGGCGGCGTGGTCCAGCAGGTCCTGGGTCGAGAAGGCCCCGAAATAGGCGGCCTCCATGGCCTGGGCCCAGCCCTTGGACGCCGGGTCGGCCTCAACCAACGCTTCGCGGGCCGCCTCGGCGGCGGCTTCCTGGTGGCGCTTGACGCTGGCGGCGGCGTCGCTGCCGCGTCCGCCCCGGAAGACGGCCTCGGTGGCGTTGTAGAGCTCGCGCAGCAGCTGGCCCTTCCAGCCGTTCCAGACGCCCGGCCCCACGGCGCGGATGTCGGCGACGGTGATGACGAGGAGCAGGCGCAGGCGCTCGGGATTCTCGACGATGCGGGCGAAGGCGGCGACGGTGCTGGGATCGGCCACGTCGCGCTTCTGGGCGAAGTCGCTCATCACCAAGTGGTTCTCGACCAGCCAGGCCACCAGCTCGACCTTCAGCCGGTCGACGCCCAGCCGCTCGCACGCCGAGCGGGCGCTGCGGGCGCCGGCCTTCTCCTGGCCACCCACCCCGCCCTTGCCGGTGTCGTGCAGCAGCATGGCCAGGAACAGGGCCTCGCGATCCTCGATCAGCGGCAGGATCGACACGGCCAGCGGATGGTCGTCGACCAGGCGCCCCGCGACCATGTCGCCGATCAGGCCGACAGCCCGCAGGGTGTGCTCGTCCACCGTGTAGGAGTGGTACATGTTGAACTGCATCTGGGCGACGATACGGCCAAATTCCGGGATGAAGCGGCCTAATACGCCGGCGTCGTTCATCAGGGTCAGGGTGCGGTAGGACCGCTTGCCCCGCGCCAGCAGGTCGAGGAAGGCCTTGGTCGCGTGGGAATCGCGCCGGACCTTCGAGGTGATCAGGTTGAGATTGCGCGTGACCGCCGTGAAAGCGTCGGGGTGGAGGTCAAGGTCGCGTTCGTCGGCGGTCTTGAACAGCCGGATCAGATTGACCGGGTCGTTCTCGAACACCTCGGGGCCGGCGATGTTGAGCCGGCCGCCGTCCTCGTAGAAGCCCGGCACGTCCAGCGCCTTGCGCTTGGGGCGGCCGCCGCCGGGCAGGAAGCGGGAAATGCCCTTGGGCTCGTGCTTGAAGTGCTCGGCCTCCAGCTTGGCCGAGAAGGCGCGGGTCAGGGCTCCGACCTCCTTGGCCACCAGGAAATAGCGGCGCATGAAGCGCTCGACAGCGGGCGCGTCGCCTCGGTCGCCATAGCCCATCCGGCGGGCGATCTCGGGCTGCAGATCGAAGGTCAGGCGTTCCTCGGGGCGACCCGTGGTGAAGTGCAGGTGGGCGCGGACCGCATGCAGGAAATCGAAGGCGCGGATGAAGCCCTTGGCCTCGCGGCGGTCGAACACCTCCAGCTTGAAGACATCCTCGGGACGATCCACCGGATGCAGGTATTCGGCGATCCACATCAGGGTGTGCAGGTCGCGCAGGCCGCCCTTGCCCTCCTTGACGTTGGGCTCGACCATGTAGCGGCTGGCCCCGGCCCGGGCCTGGCGGTCGTCGCGCTCCTTGAGCTTGGCGGCCACAAACTGGGCGCCGGTGCCCTTCATGACGTCGTCGCGGAAGCGCCGCTTGAGGTCATCGCCCAGGCGCTCGTCGCCGGTCAGGCGGCGGGCTTCCAGTATGGTGGTGCGGATGGTGAAGTCCTCGCGCGACAGTCGCACGCACTCCTCCACCGTCCGCGAGGCATGGCCGACCTTGAAGCCCAGGTCCCACAGCGCGTAGAGCATATATTCGATGACGCTCTCGACGTGCGGCGTCACCTTGTAGGGCCGCAGGAACAGCAGATCGATGTCCGAGAACGGCGCCAGGGTGCGCCGGCCATAGCCGCCCACGGCCAGCAGGCACAGGCGCTCTCCCTCGGTGGGGTTGCGGGCCCGGAACACGTGGACCGTCGTGAAGTCGTAGAGCGCGGTGATCACCTCGTCGGTGACGCCGCTGAGCAGGCGCGCCGTTTCAAGGCCACCGGCCCCGTTCTCCAGCCGCTCCTTGGCGATCATCCGGCCGCGAAACAGCGCCTGTTTGAGGATCTCGATGGCGCGGGTGCGCTGGGCGGCCTCGTCGCCGATCAGGTCGAGGGCGGCGGCCGACAGCCGGGCGCGCAGGGCGTGGCCGTCGACGACATGTTCCAGGGGCGTGGGGCGAAGGCGGCGGGGCATGAGGGCTATATGGTGTCCAGGCGCGTGATCGCGAAGAGACAGCCGGTACCGGCGATCAGCGTGCTCTCACTATAGGATGTCAGGGCTTGAGCAGAGCCTTAAGACGATAAAGCGCGTCCAGCGCCTCGCGCGGGCTCATGCCATCGACATCCAGGTCCTGCAACGCCGCATCGGTGCGGCTGGGCGCCACTTGCGCAGGCGCCGAAGCCGGGGCGAAGGCGGCGAACAGCGGCAGGTCGTCCAGCCTGGCCGGTGATTCGGTCTTGCTTTCCAGGCGGTCGAGCACCGCCTTGGCCCGTGCCACCACCGCCGGCGGCACGCCTGCCAGCTTGGCCACCTGGACGCCATAGGAGCGGTCAGCGGGACCGGCTGCGGCCTCGTGCAGGAAGACGAGATCGCCGTTCCACTCCTTGGCCCGCAGCGACAGGTTGGAGACATGGGCCAGGCGCGTCTCCAGCGTGGCCAGCTCGTGATAGTGGGTGGCGAACAGGGCGCGACAGCGGTTGGTGTCGTGCAGGGCCTCGGCGCAGGCCCAGGCGATGGCCAGGCCGTCATAGGTGGCCGTGCCCCGGCCGATCTCGTCGAGGATCACCAGGCTGCGTGGGCTGGCCTGGGTCAGGATGGCCGCGGTCTCGACCATTTCCATCATGAAAGTGGAACGGCCGCGGGCCAAATCATCGCCAGCCCCGACCCGGCTGAACAGCCGATCGACCACGCCCAGGCGCAGGCTCTTGGCCGGCACGTAACAGCCGGATTGGGCCAGGATCGCCAGCAGGGCGTTCTGGCGCAGGAAGGTCGATTTGCCGGCCATGTTGGGACCGGTGACGATCGACAGCCGCGCCCCGGCCTCGCCCGCCGCGTCCAGGCAGCAGTCGTTAGGCGTATAGGGATCGCCGGCCCGCTTGACGGCGGCCTCCACCACCGGGTGGCGGGCGGCCTTGGCCTCGAAGACCAGGGACTTGTCGACCATGGGGCGCACCGCGCCGCTGTCCTCGGCCCACTCGGCCAGCGCGGCGGCGACGTCCAGCTTCGCCAGGGCCTCGGCGGCCAGCTGGATCGGCTCGGCCAGGCGGCAGGCCTCGGCGCGCCAGTCCTCGAAGGCCGCCACCTCCATGGCCAGGGCGCGCTCGGCAGCCTGGGCGATGCGGGCGTCAAGGTCGGCCAGCTCGACGGTGGTGAACCGCACCTGGTTGGCCAGGGTCTGACGGTGGATAAAGGTAGCGTTCAATGGCGGTTGGAACAGCGGGTCGGCCTTGCCGGCCGTGGCCTCCACGAAATAGCCCAGCACGCCGTTGTGACGGATCTTCAGCGGCACGCCGCTGTCCTGACAGAGGCGGGTCTCCAAGGCGGCGACCACACGGCGGCTGTCGTCGCGCAGGCCTCGCGCCTGGTCGAGTTCGGGGCGGACGCCGGCCGCCACATAGCCCCCGTCGCGGGCCAGGGCGGGCAGGTCGGCGCCCAGGCCAATCTCCAGCTGATCGAGCAGGCGCGACAGGCCGTCGTGCAGCGCTGGGGTCAGGGCCTTCAGCGCCAGCTCCAGCTCGGCCGGCGGGGGCGACAGCGGATCGCCCGAGCCGCCGACCATGCCGGCCAGCTTCTCACCGGTCTTGAGGCCGTCCTTGAGGCAACCCAGGTCGCGCGGGCCGCCCCGGCCCAGCGCCAGCCGCGACAGGGCGCGGGCCATGTCGCCGGCGCCTTTCAGCACCTCGCGCAGACGCTCGCGCAGGGGTCGGTGGTCGATGAACCATTCGACGGCGTCCAGGCGGGCGTCGATGGCGCGGGGGTCAAGCAGCGGCCTGGCCAGGCGGGCGGTCAGCAAGCGGGCGCCAGCGGCGGTGACGGTACGGTCGATGACCGCCAGCAGCGAGCCATTGCGGTCGCCGCCCTGGGTGCGGTCGATCTCCAGGCTGGCGCGGGTGGCCGGATCGATCGACATCACGTCGGCCTCGGCGGCGCGGCGCGGCGCGCGCAGGGCGGGCAGCTTGCCAGCCTGGGTCATTTCCAGATGGGCCGCGATCAAGCCCAGGGCGCCGATCTCGGCAGACGAGAGTCCGCCGAACCCGTCGAGGGTGTCGACGCCATACAGCCGCTTGACCCGCGTCTCCGAGGCCTGGGGCTCCGACAGGGCTGACGGCATCGGTTGAACCAGGCCGCCGCAAATCTTCAGGGTCTGGGCCATATCTTCGTCGGCCAGCAGGCGGTCGGCGACCAGGGTCTCGGACGGGGCCAGGGCGGCGAGGATCGCCCCCACGGCGTCGCGGGCCACCAGGAAACACTCGACCTCGCCGGTCGACAGCTCCACGGCCGCTACGGCCGCCTGACCGGCCCGGATGGCCACGGCGGCCAGGCGGTTGGCGCCGCGCGCGTCCAGCAGGCCGTCCTCGGTCAGGGTGCCGGGCGTCACCACCCGGACGATGTCGCGGCGAACCACCGACTTGGAGCCACGCTTCCTGGCCTCGGCCGGGTCTTCCATCTGCTCGCAGACGGCGACCTTGAAGCCTAGGCGGATCAGCTTGGACAGATAGGCCTCGGCCGCGTGCTGCGGCACCCCGGCCATCGGGATCGGCTGGCCATTGTGCGTGCCACGAAAGGTCTGAGAGATGCCGAGGGCCGCGGCGGCGCCGTAGGCGTCGTCGAAGAACATCTCGTAGAAATCGCCCATCCGGAAGAAGATCAGGGCGTCCGGCTGCCGCGCCTTCATCTCGAAGAACTGCTGCATCACCGGCGTCGCGCCGGTGGCGTCATAGGTCTGGATTGTGGTGGAGGCAGGGGCGTTCATCCTCAAAGACTTAACGTTTGCCGCTGAATCGCAGAAGTGCGATGTATCATGTTCATGATTTGTACCGACGCTTTTACGCGCCGGATTCGAGGGGCGGCCGACGGAACGGTGTGGCTCACGCAGGCTCAAATCGCGGACCTGTTCGCGACGACGAAACAGAACGTCTCGCTGCACGTGCGCAACCTGTTTTCGGAGGGCGAACTGATGGAGACTTCAGTTGTCAAGGAATCCTTGACAACTGCCGCTGATGGCAAGGCCTACGGGACGCTCTGGTACAGTCTTGAAGCCATTCTTGCTGTTGGATATCGCGCGCGTTCGCCACGGGGTGTCCAATTCCGCCAGTGGGCGACGATCAGGCTGCGCGAGTACCTCGTGAAGGGGTTCGTGCTCGATGAGCAACGACTGCGTGACCCGGGTCCGTTCGATTATTTCGACGAGCTTTTGGAAAAGATCCGCGATATCCGGGCGTCGGAGAAGCGGTTCTATCAGAAGGTTCGGGACGTCTACGCCACCGCCACTGACTATGATGGCCGATCCCAGACCGCCCAGCTACTCTTCGCGACCGTCCAGAACAAGATGCTGCACGCCGTCACCGGCAAGACCGCCAGCGAGCTGATCGTTGTCAGGGCGGACCCGCCGGCGCCGAACATGGGACTGCAGAGCTGGAAAGGCGGGCGGGTCCGTAAGGGCGACGTCGACACCGCCAAGAACTACCTGGTCGCCGATGAGGTGAGCGACCTAAACCGCGTCGTGACGATGTTCCTGGACTTCGCCGAGGATCAGGCCACACGCCGAAAGCCGATGACCATGGCGGAATGGGCCGCTCGCCTCGACGCATTCCTGACCTTCAACGACCGTGACGTCCTGCTCAACGCCGGCCGAATCGCGGCGGAGAAAGCCAAACGGCTCGCCCACGAACGGTTTGAAACCTTCGACGCCGGGCGGCAAGTCGCCGAAGCCCGCATCGCCGAGGCCGAACATGTCGAGGAGATGTTACGTTTAATCAACGGGCTGAAGCCCAAGTCGAAAAACGCGCCCTAGCTCCCCGTCACTTCTTCCCAGAACCGCTTGGCCTTGCCGACGAAGTTAGCGGACTTGGGGTTCTGTTTTTCGCTGCTGAGGGTGGCCAACTCGACGAGCAGTTCCTTCTGCCGAGCCGACAGGTGGGTTGGGGTTTCGACGAACAGTTCAACCACCAGGTCGCCGCGCTGGCGGCTGCGCAAGGACGGCATGCCCTTGCCCTTGAGGCGGACGGTCTTGCCGGTCTGGGCGCCTTCGGGGACCTTGACGGTGATGCGGCAATTGCCGTCGCAGGTCTCGCCGCCCAGCAGGCAGGGGGCCTCGATGTCACCGCCGAGGGCGGCCACGGTCATCGGCACGGGCACGGTGCACAACAGGTCCAGGCCATCGCGCTCGAACAGTTCGTGCGGGATCACCGACAGGAAGAGGTAGAGGTCGCCGCGCGGACCGCTGCGGGCGCCGGCGTCGCCTTCGCCGGCCAGGCGGATCCGGGCGCCGTCATCGACGCCGGCCGGGACGCGGACCGACAGGATGCGCTCGCGGCGCACCTGTCCGTGGCCGTGGCAGTTGACGCAAGGATCGAGCACCAGCCGGCCCGAACCGCCGCAGCGGGGGCAGGCGCGTTCGACCGCGAAGAAACCTTGAGTGGCCCGCACGCGGCCGGCGCCGCCGCAGGTGCCACAGACC
This sequence comes from Caulobacter sp. DWR3-1-2, assembly GCF_049896225.1. Classification (NCBI taxonomy): domain Bacteria; kingdom Pseudomonadati; phylum Pseudomonadota; class Alphaproteobacteria; order Caulobacterales; family Caulobacteraceae; genus Caulobacter; species Caulobacter sp. DWR3-1-2. Next base: position 234,124 of record NZ_JAFCTW010000005.1, read on the forward strand.
GTCGGGCTGGTGCCGGGCTTGGCGCCCGAGCCGTCGCAGACCTCGCAGGTGATGGCGGCGGGAACCTTGATCTCGACCTCGGCGCCGGCATAGGCCTGCTCCAGGGAGATCTCCAAGTCGTAGCGCAGGTCCTGGCCGCGTTGGGGGCCGTTACTGGCCTGGCGGCGACCGCCGCCGAACATCTCGCCGAACACGTCGCCAAAGACGTCGTTGAAGATGTCATTGGCGTCGCCGCCGCCGAAACCGCCGCCGCCCTGCTGGCCATTGACCCCGGCATGGCCGAAGCGGTCATAGGCGGCCCGCTTCTGGGCGTCCGACAGGATCGAATAGGCTTCGTTGATTTCCTTGAAGCGCGAGGAGGCATCCTCGCAACCGCCGTTGCGGTCGGGATGGTGCTCCATCGCCATCTTGCGGAAGGCGACCTTCAGGGCGGCGTCATCGCAGCCGCGGGCCACACCCAGGACTTCGTAATAGTCGCGCATCAGGGTCGATCACCAGCCATGTGAAATAAGGAGGCCATGTTGAATAGGGAGGTGGGAGCGCTCCTGCCCAGCCACAAGCGGCGGGCAGGAGCCTTGTTCCCGAAAGGCGCCGCGGGCGGGACTTCGCTTAGGAGGTCCAGCCCGCGACCCATGGTCACGCCGACGGCTTGGAGTCGTCGACCTCTTCGAATTCGGCGTCGACGACGCCATCATCGGCGGCGGCTTCATCGCCTTCGCCATTGCCTTGCTGAGCGGCGTACATCGCCTCGCCCAGCTTCATCGACGCCTGAAGCAGAGCCTGGGTCTTGGCCTTGATAACCTCGGCGTCTTCGCCTTCCAGGGCCGTCTTCAGTTCGGCGATGCCGGTCGCGATGTCGGACTTCTCGGTCGGGCCGACCTTGTCGCCATGTTCGGCGAAGGCCTTTTCGGTCGAGTGCAGAGCGGCTTCGCCCTGGTTCTTGGCTTCGACCAGCGACTTCTTCTTCTCGTCCGAAGCCTTGTTGGCCTCGGCTTCCTGGACCATGCGCTCGATGTCTGCGTCTGAGAGGCCGCCATTGGCCTGGATGCGGATCGAGTGCTCCTTGTTGGTCGCCTTGTCCTTGGCGTGAACATTGACGATGCCGTTGGCGTCGATGTCGAAGGTCACCTCGATCTGCGGCACGCCGCGCGGGGCCGGCGGAATGCCCTGCAGGTCGAACTGACCCAGGAACTTGTTGTCCACCGCCATCGGACGCTCGCCTTGGAACGCCCGGATGGTCACGGCCGACTGATTGTCGTCGGCGGTCGAGAAGGTCTGCGAGCGCTTGGTCGGGATGGTGGTGTTGCGCTCGATCAGCGGGGTGAACACGCCGCCCAGGGTTTCGATGCCCAGAGTCAGGGGCGTCACGTCCAGCAGCAGCACGTCCTTGACGTCGCCTTGCAGGACGCCGGCCTGAACGGCGGCGCCCAGGGCGACCACTTCGTCAGGATTGACGCCCTTGTGCGGCTCGCGGCCGAAGAAGTCCTGCACCGCCTGCTGGACCTTGGGCATGCGGCTCATGCCGCCGACCAGGATCACTTCGTCGATGTCGCTCTTCTTCAGGCCGGCGTCCTTGAGGGCCTGTTCGCACGGACCGATGGTGCGCGTGATCAGGTCTTCCACCAGGGCTTCGAGCTTGGAGCGCGACAGCTTGATATTGAGGTGCAGCGGACCCGAGGCGTTCATCGAGATGAAGGGCAGGTTGACTTCGTACTGAGCCGTCGAGGACAGCTCCTTCTTGGCCTTTTCAGCCTCTTCGCGCAGGCGCTGGAGGGCCAGCTTGTCCTTGCGCAGGTCGACGCCCTGCTCCTTCTTGAACTCGTCGGCCAGGTAGTCGACGATCCGCAGGTCGAAGTCCTCGCCGCCCAGGAAGGTGTCGCCATTGGTCGACTTCACCTCGAAGACGCCGTCGCCGATTTCCAGGACCGAGACGTCGAAGGTGCCGCCGCCGAGGTCATAGACGGCGATCTTCTTGCCTTCGTTCATGTCCAGGCCGTAGGCCAGGGCCGCCGCGGTGGGCTCGTTGATGATGCGCAGGACTTCCAGGCCGGCGATCTTGCCGGCGTCCTTGGTCGCCTGACGCTGGGCGTCGTTGAAATAGGCCGGAACGGTGATCACGGCCTTGGTCACCGGCTCGCCCAGATGGCTCTCGGCCGCTTCCTTCATCTTCTGCAGGATGAAGGCGGAGACTTCCTGCGGCGAGTAGTCCTTGCCATGGGCTTTCACCCAGGCGTCGCCGGTCGGGCCCTTGACGATATCGTAGGGGACCATGGCCTTGTCCTTGGCCACGACGGGGTCGGCGAAGTTACGGCCGATCAGGCGCTTGATCGCGAAAAGGGTGTTGGTCGGGTTGGTGACGGCCTGGCGCTTGGCGGGTTGGCCAACGAGGCGCTCGCCGTCTTCGAGGAAGCCGACCACCGACGGGGTGGTGCGAGCGCCTTCGGCGTTCTCGATCACCTTCGGGGTCTTGCCGTCCATGATGGCCACGCACGAATTCGTGGTGCCAAGGTCGATACCGATAATCTTGCTCATGTTGAGACCTGCAGCTCCTGAATGGCGGACGGCGGTGACAAGGGCCTTAAGGCAAGCGCCCCGGTTTTTCTCGAGCCGTCCCCGTCTGGTCGCGTTCTAACGGTTGATCCAAATCCTTGCCGCTCAAAAACGACGGCCAAGGCCGACGTCTATAACGGAAAGCGTTCGTTCAATCGAAGTTGACAAGCCCGTCAACCCCGCTTCGAAGGCGGATATGGGGGATAGGTACCAGCCTGCAAGCCCAATCCCGCATGGAAAGAAGGGGAATCGCGACTCCAGGCGAAAAGGCCGCGCCAAAAAAAGCGCGGCCATCCCGTCGTATAGGGCGAGAACGAGGCGCGAAAGCCTCAACTCGCGTTCGCTGAACCCGCTCAGAGCGCGCGTTCTAGGTCGATGCTCAGCCGCCGTGCTTGGCGACCCAGGCCGTGATTTGCGGCAGGGCGGCCTTGCGGGACTTGATACGGTCGGTGATCGAAGCCACCGACTTGTCAGCCTCGCCACGGGAGGCGGCCGGCAGGTTGGCAGCCGCGTAGGCGGTGACCTTGCCGATCATCGCCGGATCGGCCGAACCGCGCGCCAGGCCCGGAATGAACTTGGTCGCCGAGGCCGCGTCGACCTTGCCGTTCACCGCGTCCTTGTGGGCGACAGCGAAATCGAAGGCTAGGTCGGGGTGCAGACCCGCGACGCGCGAGATCATGTTGGACGACAGGGTCTCGCCCGGCTCGTCGGTCAGCGCCAGTTCCAGGGCCTTGGCGGCCAGGGCGTCGTCCTCGGCCGAGGCCAGTTGGGTGTAGAGCTGGTCGCGGATCAGCGGGGTCTTCTCGGCCTTGGCCTGTGCGTGCAGGGTGTCCCAGGCCGCCGCGTCGGCGTGGCGGGCCACGGCGGCCAGGATGGGCTTGCGCAGCGGGCCCGGCACGGCGGTCGGGTCGCTCTTGTCGGCGGCGTAGCGGCGCTTGGCCTCGGTGATCACCGCGGGATCGCCCAAGGTGCTCAGCGAGTTGATCAGGGTCTGCCGGAGGGTGGCGACCGTACCGGCCTCACCCGGCTTGGCCATCCAGCCCACCTGGGCGAACACCGGTGACAGACGGGCTATGGCCAGCTTGCGGAAAGCCGCCCGGTCGGCCAGCGCGCTGTCGTACATACTGTTGACGCTGGTCAGGACGCCCGCGACCTTGCCCCACACTTGCGGATCGGCGTCGGCGGGGGTGGCAATGACCAGGTCCGGGGCGTCGGTCACCGTCTGCTGGCCGTTCAAGCCCAAGGCCCAGGCGTCAGAGATCAGGCCTAGCTGGTCGATGGCCGGCAATTTGGCGAAGCTGGCCGAGACGCCGGCGAAGGCCTTGGGCGTATAGAGGGTGCGGAAATAGCCGGCCTGCCCGGCATTGACGACCACGGGGCCGCAGCCCACGACGCTGAGCGAACCCTTGCCGCCCTCGACCAGGGTCCTGGACACCGTGCTGGACCCGACGACCTGGGCCGAGACCGGCACGCGCCAGGCCAGGGGGGTCTTGGTCGGCTTGTCGCGGCTGAACTCGCCCTGGGTCAGGGTCACAGGGGTCTTGCCCGCCGCGCAGGCGCCGGTCTCGACGGTGATCAGCGGTACGCCCGGCTGCAGGGTGAAGTCGTGGGCGATGGCGGTGATGGGCTTGCCTGCCGCGGCCTCGACTTCCTTCCACAGGTCGTCGGTGGTGGTGTTGCCGTGGGCGTGGGCCTTGATGTAGCGGCGTACGCCATCGCGCCAGGCGTCGGGGCCGACATAGGCCTCGAGCATGCTGATGACCGCCTCGCCCTTTTGGTAGGTGATGCCGTCAAAGGCCTGGCTGGCCTGGTCGACGGTCTCGACATGCTGGACGACCGGGTGGGTGGTGACCAGGGAGTCTAGGCCCATGGCGTATTCACGCCCGGCGACCGAAGCCAGCTGCGTGTTCCATTCGGGGTGGAAGTGCTCGGTAGCCCGGCCTTCCATCCAGGAGGCGAACCCTTCGTTCAGCCAAAGATCGTCCCACCACTGCATGGTGACCAGGTCGCCGAACCACTGGTGGGCCATCTCGTGGGCCACGGTGGTGTAGATTTCCTGGCGGTCGGCCTGGGTCGAGATCGCCGGGTCTTCCAGCAGGGCGTATTCGAAATAGAAGATCGCGCCCCAGTTTTCCATGGCGCTGAAGAACTGGCTCTGGCCGGGGGCGGCGATGTGGTCCAGCTTCGGCAGCGGATAGGGCGCGCCGAAATAGTCGTTGTACCACTGCAGGATCGGGCCCGAGGACTTGAGGGCGAAGTCGGCCTTCGCCAGGTCGCCTTTCTTGGTGATCACGCCCATCTCGACGCCGCCAACCTTGGCGGTGGCGCGGTCGAAGTCGCCCAGGCCGAAGAACAGCAGATAGGTCGACATCTTGGGCGAGGTGGCGAAGGTCACCTTGGACTTGCCGACGCCGAGCTCCTGGGTCTTGGCGATCGGCATGTTGCCGATGGCCATCTGGCCGGTCGGGACGATGACCTGGACGTCATAGGTGGCCTTGAAGAACGGCTCATCCCACGAGGGAATGAACCGGCGGGCGTCGGAATTCTCGAACTGGGTATAGAGGGCGCGCTTCTTGCCCTGGTCGGTGTCGTAGTCCAGGGCGAACAGGCCGGCGGCCTGCTTGTAAATCTTGCCGCTATAGTCGATGGCCAGGACGTGCGCGCCCTTGGCGATGACCTTGTCGAAGGTGAAGGTGGCGGTCTGGGCCTCGGCGTCGACCGTGACCTTGGCGGCGCCCGCGCCGGCCAGCTCGACCTTGGCGAAGGCCAGGTCGGCGGCCTGCAGGGTGATGGCCTTGCTCGGGGTCACCACGTCGATATTGATCTTGACCGAGGCGGTGAAGGTCAGCTTGTCGGCGTCGGGCGTGAAGGCCAGGTCGTAGTGGCTCGGCACGACACCGCGCGGCAGCTGGGTGGTGACATTGGCGGCGGTGATCTGCGCCGGCTTGCTGGAGGCGGGGGTCGCGGCCAGGCTCGAACCGGCGGCGAAAACGAGCGCGGCGGCGGCCGCTGTGGAAAGAAGTTTGCGCATTGTCGGCCTTGAAACTGCAAAAACTGTTCGGCTCCAACGCCGAGGGGCGCAGACCAACACTGTTCAAACGCGTCTGGCGCATTAAATCTCCGTAATGAATAGACCGATCAGCGTTCTGCCGGGTTTCGACCTATGGCCTGGGTGTCTGGACCCCAAGGCCCAGGCCGATCTGACGCGCCTGGCCCTAGCGGCGACCGAGGCGGCGCCCCTGGCCAACTACGCCACCGCCTATGGCAAGGCGATGAGCGTGAAGATGAGCGCCTTTGGACCGCTGGGCTGGACCAGCGACAAGGCCGGCTACCGCTATGCCGACCGCCATCCGGGCACGGGCGCGCCCTGGCCAACCCTGCCCGTGGCCTTGCTCGACCTGTGGGCTGCCTTGGGCGATCCGGAAACGCCGCCGGACTCCTGCCTGATCAACCTCTATCGGGGCGATGCCCGGATGGGTCTGCACCAAGACCGCGACGAGGCCGATCCGCGCTTTCCGGTGCTGTCGGTCTCGCTGGGCGACACCGCGGTGTTCCGGATCGGCGGGACCGCACGCAAGGACCCGACCCGCAGCTTGCGGCTGTCGTCGGGCGACATCTGCCGGCTGTCAGGCCCGGCGCGGCTGGCGTTCCATGGGGTGGACCGAATCCTGCCGGGGTCGTCGAGCCTGATCCCCGGCGGCGGACGGATCAATCTAACGCTTAGAAGAGCGACGGTGGCTCACCCTCTTGCCCCCACCTGACCGCTTCGCGGTCTGTCCGCCCCCATAGGGGGCGGACCTCAGAATGTGCGGGGCCACGCCCCCTACGGGGGCGGACAGGCGACGCAGTCGCCAGGTGGGGGCAAGTCAGTGAGCCACGAAAAAAGGGCCGCCCCAGCGGGACGGCCCTTGATCGATCCTACCCCCGCAACTTGCGGGTCAGAGTTTCCAAATCCTGGCTCAGCACCGGATCATCCACCCGCAGGGCCTCGATGCGGCGGACGGCGTGCAGGACGGTGGTGTGGTCGCGGCCGCCGAACCGCCGGCCGATGTCGGGCAGCGAGCGGGTGGTTAGTTGCTTGGCCAGCCACATGGCGGCCTGGCGTGGACGGGCGATCGCGCGGTTGCGGCGCTCGCTCAGCAGGTCGGCCTGTTTCATGCCGTAGTGGTCGGCGGTGGCCTTCTGGATGTCGTCGATGGTGATGCGCTTCTCGCCGGCCCGCAGGTGCGGCCGCAGGATCGCCTGGACCTCATCAAGGGTCAGCCGCGAAACGCCTTCGCCGGCCCGGGCCGACAAGGTGTTCAGCGCGCCTTCCAGCTCGCGGACGCTGTCGGTGAAGCGGTCGGCCAGGAAGTGCAGCACCTCGGCGCGCAAGGTGGGCTCGAAGCCGTGCTGGCGCGACAGGGCCTGCAGCTTGCGCTCCAGGATGCCGATGCGCAGCGCGCGGTCGGCCGGCTCCAGGCCGCAGACCAGGCCCGCCGACAGGTGCGAGCGCAGGCGGGCGTCCATCTCGGTCATGGCGGCGGGCGCCCGGTCCGAGGAGAACACCACCCGGCGGCCGTCTTCAACCAGGGCGGTCAGGGTGTGGAACAGCTCTTCCTGGCTGGACTGCTTGCCGGCGATGAAGTGCACGTCGTCGATGATCAACAGATCAGCGCCGCGCAGCTCTTCCTTGAAGGCGGCGGTCTGGCGATCCATCACCGCCCGCACGAAGGTCGACAGGAAGCGCTCGGCGGTCAGATAGACCACCCGCTTGGTCGGGGCCTGGCGCATGGCCTCCCAGGCCAGGGCGTTAAGCAGGTGGGTTTTGCCAAAACCGTAGGGGCCGTGGAACAGCACCGGATTGAAGTGGCCGTCGGCCCAGCTGGCCACCCGGCGCGCCACGGCGTGGGCGAACTCGTTGGCCGGCCCCGGCACGAAGGTGTCGAAGGTGAAGCGTTCCTGCAGCCCTTGGACCGGCGACGGCTTGGAGCCATTGGTCGGGGACCGGTCCGGCACGTCGCTGGATACGGGCAGGGCGATCTCGATCGGCTCGACCTTGGACTCGCCGCTCGCGGCGACACCGACGGCGGCCTCGAATTCCAGGCGCGACTTCAGGTCCAGGCGGCGGGCCGGCGCATCATTGGCGGCCCAAAGCTCGCTGACGCGGCGCCAGGCGCTGCGACGGATCCAGTCACGGGCGATACCGGTCGGGGTGACCAGCACCACGTCGCCGCCGTGGCTTTCACGCAAAGCGGCGGGCGCGATCCACGAGCCAAAGGCGGCGTCGCCCAGTTCGCGTTTCAGCACCACGCAGACCCTGTTCCAGACGACGCCCGCGGACTCGCAAGCCACCGTCGAGAACGCGGCCGAAAACTCCTGGCTCACTACCCCGCCTTTGATCGTCATCGGTTTACCGCCTCGCGTACATGTCGTGTTACCCCGATCGCCGCCCCCCATGGCGCACGACCGCGTCTCTCAGGGCGTTCCAGTCACGCAGACACAGGGGGTTGATCGGCGAACGCAAGGGTTCCGCCGCCGCCAGTGATCTCCATGGACTGGAAGGCCGTTGAGATCCTTAAACTAGCCAGCGGCCCCTGCCGGTCAAACGGAAAACTTGAGTCCGTCGGCGGATATTTCTGTTGACTCGGCAGACGTCCTCGCCCGGCAAGGGAATATAAATTCAGGACCCGATGAACGCTCTTGGAAATGTCTCGGGGACAATCTTGAGTGCGCAAAACTTGCATAGAAAAAGCCGACCGAGTTTCCTCGATCGGCTTCTCTAAGTCTTTGATTTTTCTAACCGAACTTCGTTCGGCGAGAAGCCGGATTAGGCAGCTGCCTGATCAAGCTTCTTCAGACGGGCGGCGAGGCGAGAAACCTTCCGCGAGCCGGTGTTGGGGTGCACGACGCCCTTGGAGACGGCGCGCATCAGTTCCGACTGCGCTTCGATGAAAGCCGCCTTAGCGACGGCGGCGTCGCCGGCCGACAGCGCGTCTTCAAACTTGCGAAGATAGGTGCGAACGCGCGAGCGGCGAGCGGTGTTCACTTCGGTGCGACGAGCGATCTTGCGGATCGCTTTCTTGGCGCCGGGATTATTGGCCATAGTTCGGACCTTCAAACGGACAGCCGCGCGGGCAGCCGCGAAGCAGGAAAAATCAAGAGCGCGCGGATATACGGGAAGGGGGGCCGGGGGTCAATCCGTTCAAGGCCGAGAATCTCGCGGCGACCCTAAACAGCCGTTCACGTGCCCTTGAAGGCCGGCTTTCGTTTCTCGACGAAGGCCGCCATGCCTTCCTTCTGGTCGTCGAAGGCGAACAGCGAGTGGAACAGGCGTCGTTCCAGCGCGATCCCGGTGCTCAGGGTCGTCTCGTAGGCGGCGTTGACCAGCTCCTTGTTCATGGCGGCGGCCAGAGGCGACTGGGCGGCGATGTTGCGGGCGACGGCCAGGGTCTCATCGATCAGCGTGTCCGCCGGGAAGATCCGCGACACCAGGCCGGCGCGTTCGGCCTCCTCGGCCCCCATCATCCGGCCGGTCAGGATCATGTCCATGGCCTTGGACTTGCCCACCAGCCGGGTCAGGCGCTGGGTGCCGCCAATGCCGGGGGCGACGCCGAGATTGATCTCGGGCTGGCCGAACTTGGCGGTGTCGGCGGCCAGGATGAAGTCGCACATCATCGCCAGCTCGCAACCGCCGCCCAGGGCGTAGCCGGCGACGGCGGCGATGATCGGCTTGCGGGTGATCTCGAGGGCCCGCGCGCCGGCCGCGAAGAAATCGTCCTTGAACATCTGGGCGTAGGTCTTGTCCGACATCTCCTTGATGTCGGCGCCGGCCGCGAAGGCCTTGGCCGAGCCGGTGATGACGATGCAGCCCACCGCGTCGTCGGCCTGGGCTGCCGCCAGCGCCTGGGCGAGCTCGGCCAGTAGGGCGGTGTTGAGGGCGTTCAGCGCGTCGGGCCGGTTCAGGCGGATCAGGGCGACGCCGGGCGCGGCCTCCGGGTGGGTCTCGACGATCAGGGTCTGGTAGGCGGCCATCGGCGGGTCTCCTGTTGAGCGCCGCTGTTATAGAGGGGCCGGCCGCGTTGAGGAGTCCCAGAAGCGAGCCTGCGGCCCTGCGGGGCTATTTCGAAGCTCGACAGGAAGCGGCTGACCGCGCGCGCTGTCTCATCCACCCACGGTTCGCGCAGGAAATCATGGTGACCGCCTAGAACCGGCGCCTGGACCACCGGCCCGGTGAGCACCTCGGACCATCCCAGCAGGCCATCGTGATCGTGCAACTGCTCCAGGGGACCTTGCTCCATAGCCCTGATGATCAGGGTGGGACCGGAAAACGCCTGCGCCCTGTAGGCCGCGCTCAGCCGGATCATGCGCGCGGCGAAGGCGACCTGCGATCTGGGTATCCAATCGGGCGGGGCGCCGCGCGCCTTCCGTCCGGTCAAGGCGCTCAGCAGGGCCGCCGCGCGCTCAGCCGCAGCGCCGAGGGTGCGCGCCGCGAAAACGCCCCGCGCCTGGGCGAGGGCCCAACGCTTGACGAAGTCCAGCGAAGGCCGCCGGCCGTGGAGGGACGAATCGAGCAGGATGAGCCGAACCGTCTCGCCCTCGCGCTCCAGGGCGCAGGCGACATCGAGCGCCAGCATCCCCCCCGCCGAATAGCCGGCGATCAGATACGGACCCTGCGGCCGCGCGCCGCGCAGTTCGGCCACGAAACTGCCGGTCATGCTGGGCAGGTCGCCACCCTCGGTGAACGCCCTCTGCAGCGGTCCCGGCGCGACGCCGTGGACGGGGCGTTCCGCGCTCAAGCGGCGAGCCAGACTCAGATAGTTGAACGGATGGCCAAACAGGTCGGCCATGCAGAACAGCGGCGGCCCGGGACCGCCCGGCGCGAGCAGGCTGACATGGCCCTCGGTGCGCACGCGCCCATGGTCCAGCGAGCCCGCCAGGGCGCGGGGCGTGGGAGACTGATGGATCAGGGCGGCGGGCACCTCATAGCCGAGCATCTCTTCGAGCCGCAAGGCGGCCTGCACGCTCGCCAGCGAGTCTCCGCCGAGGTCGAAGAAGGAGTCTTCCGGGCCGACGCCGCGACGGGCCAGCACTTCTTCGAAGACGTGGATGATCGGCTTTTCCCCGCGCGACGGCGGGGGCCCCTTGTCCGCAGGGGCGTCGTCCAGCTCCGGCAGTCGGCCATGATCGATCTTGCCCGAGACGAGCAGGGGGAATGCGTCGACCACGATGATCCGCGCTGGCAGCATGTAGTCGGGCAGCCAATCCGCCAGCGCCGCTCGCACGGTCAGCGGCGTTAAGGCCCGCCGAGCCTGAACATAACCGATCAACTGCGAGCGCCCAGAGGCGGGCCGAACAACGACCAACGCCCTTTCGATCCCGGGAATTCGCATCAGGGCCAACTCGACCTCACCCAGCTCGACGCGAAAGCCGCGAATCTTGACCTGTTCGTCCAGCCGCCCGCCGAAATGCAGCGCGCCGTCGCGCCAACAGGCGAGATCGCCCGTCCGGTACAGCCGACCGGCGGGGCCTTGGAGGAAGCGGGCGGCGGTTAGATCGGGCCGGTTCAGATAGCCAAGCGCCAGGCCCGGCCCGCCGATGTGGATCTCGCCGGTCTCGCCCTCGGGAACGGGCTCGCCCGCGACGTCCAGCAGCAGGATTGTCGCGCCGCGCACGGGTCGCCCGATCGAGGGCTCGCCGGTGAGGTCGCGTGGAATTCGCGCGACCGTCGCCACGGTCGTGGCTTCCGTCGGTCCATAATGGTTGTCCAGCACCATCGCCGGCCGGTCACTATAGACCTCGCGAACGAGCGCGCTGGTCAGGGCCTCGCCGCCGACATTGAGCACGCCAACGCTAGGCGGAATGGCGTCCATCCGGCACAGCTCGGCCAGCACGGACGGCACGGTGTCCAGCATCGTCGGCTGCTCGTCCGGCGCGAAGGGTTCAAGCGCGTTCTGCTTCAGGACGATCGCACCACCCGTGCAAAGAGGCATGAAGATCTCGAAGATCGAGGGGTCGAACGCGAGCGAGGTCGTCGCGGCGACCCGCGCGCGCTGCTCGAAGGAATAGGCCCGCTCGGCCCAGCGGACCAAGTGGGCGGCCCCGTGCCCCAGCATCACGCCCTTGGGCGCTCCGGTGGAGCCGGACGTATAGATCACATAGGCCAGGCTCGACGGGGCCAGGTTCGAGATCGGCGCCCCAGACGCCCTCTGGATCAACGCGCCACCCGATAGCTCCAGGACGACCCCGCCAAAGCCCTCCATTGGCGGGGAGGCGCTGTCCACGAGCAGCAAGGCGCATCCGCTGTCGTCGAGCATGAACCGCGTGCGCTCCGGTGGGTTTCGGGCATCTAGGGGCAAATAGGCCCCTCCGGCTTTCATCGTCGCGAGAAGCGCCGCGACCATCCATGGTGTGCGTTGCAGGCTGATCGCCACGAGCACGCCTGGACCCACACCATGAGCGGAAAAACCGCGGGCCAGGCGTTCGACCGTTTCATCCAGATCACCGTAACTGACGACCTGACCCCGAAAGTAGATGGCGGGGGCGTCTGGCGTGCACGTCGCCTGGTCGTGAAACATCTGCTCCAATCGGGCGGTCACGGTCGGGGCGTGCTTGTTCATGGTCGGACGGATCCCAAACGCCCCCACCGTCAAGGCGTGGGTTAAACAGCGCAGAGCTCAAACCGTTGCGTGAGAGCCGATCGGCTAGCCGGCCCAATCTACGGCCGAAGGAGGTCCTCGGCCAGCATGCCCAAGCGCCGCAATGGCGCCCCGGCTCAAACCTGGCAGACCGGGCAGAAGAACGTCGAGCGGCCGGCCTGGACTTCGCGGGCGATCACGCCCTCGCAGCCAGGCGTGGGGCAGGGCTGTCGCGCGCGGTCATAGACCCGGAAGCGGTGCTGGAAGTAGCCGAGCGCCCCGTCGGTGGCCGCGAAATCCTTCAGGGACGAGCCGCCGGCTTCGACAGCCTCGGCCAGCACGGCCTTGATCGCCGCGACCAGGGGCCCAAGCCGCTTGCCGGCGATCGTGCCGGCCGCCTTGAACGGCGAGATGCGCGCACGATGCAAGGCCTCGCAGACATAGATATTGCCCAGGCCGGCGACGGTCTTCTGGTCGAGCAGCAGGGTCTTGGGCCCCTGCTTGCGGCCCGCGAAGGCGGCGACCAGGGTCTTGGCTGAGAAGGCCTCGCCCAGCGGCTCCGGACCCATGGCGGCGAACCAGGGGTGGCGGTCGAGGGCGTTGGTGGCGATCAGGTCCATGAAGCCAAAGCGCCGGGGGTCGTAATAGGTGACCACCGCCCCCGCCTTCCCGTCCTTGCCCTCGGTCTCGAACACCACATGGGCATGCTTCTCGTCGCGCGTCACCGCGTGGGCGAAGTCGCCGGGCCTGGTCGCGCCCGCCGGCGTGGCGATTTCAAACCGTCCGGTCATGCCCAGGTGCATCACCAGGGTGTCGCCGCGGTCCAGTGGGGCCAGCAGGTACTTGGCGCGGCGGTCCAATCGCAGGATGCTGGCGCCCGTCAGGCGCTGGACGAAGCCGTCGGGCAAGGCAAAGCGCAGGTCGGGACGGTTGGCGCGCACGCGGGCCAGGCGGGCGCCGCTCAGCACCGGCTCCAGGCCGCGCCGCACGGTCTCGACTTCGGGCAGTTCGGGCAAGGAAAACCTCTGGAAGGGTGGGGGCCGCCAGATATCGGCCTTCCCGCGCGCGGAACAAGCAAAACCGGTGACGGACGGCCGCGGGCCGCTATAAGAGCGCGAAGACCCAGCCCCTTTCGAGCGATCGCATGACCAAGGCTTCCGCCACCTTCGGATTCAAGGACGTCGAGGCCTCGGCCAAGGCCGGGCTGGTGCGGGGCGTGTTCGACCGGGTCGCCAAGAACTACGACCTGATGAACGACGTGATGAGCGGCGGCGTCCATCGCCTGTGGAAGGACGCGGTCGCCGCGCGCCTCAATCCCCAGCCGGGCGAGGTCATCATCGACTGCGCCGGCGGCACCGGCGACATGGCCCGCCGCTTCGCCAAGATGACGCGGGCGGCCCAGGAGCGCCGTGGCGGTCCCGACGCCCTGATCAACATCATCGACTACAATGCCGAGATGATTGGCGCGGGGATCGAGAAGGGCGGCGCGCCCGAGATCACTTGGACCGTGGGCGACGCGCAGGCCCTGCCCCTGCCCGACGCCTATGCCGACGCCTATGTGATCTCGTTCGGCATCCGCAACGTCACCGACATCGACGCGGCCCTGCGCGAGGCGCGGCGCGTGCTAAAGCCCGGCGGTCGGTTCCTCTGTCTGGAATTCTCCAAGCCGGTCACCGAAGCCCTGGCGAAGGCCTATGACGCCTATAGCTTCAAGCTGATCCCGCAGTTCGGCGAGTGGCTGGCCAAGGATCGCGACGCCTACCAGTACCTGGTCGAAAGCATCCGCCGTTTCCCCGACCAAAAGACCTTCGCATCGATGATGGAGACCGCTGGCTTCAAACGGGTGACGATCACCAACTTCACCGGCGGCGTCGCGGCGATGCACCAGGGCTGGGCGGTTTAGGGGCGAGGGGGTTCCACAGGCTCTGGCGCTAGCGCACCCGGTTATAGGTTTGCCTGGATTGGTTGGCGTTGTGCCCCTTCCCAATTCGCCCGCGTCGGCGAGGCCTCGCCTTAAAACCTTGATGGCGAGCTTGCTCTGGCGTCTGGCGATGTCAAGGCTTTGAGGCGCAGCCACATCCGAGGCGGATGCGGATTTCGAGGCTTCGCAGCTGTCGCGGCACCCTTGATGGCGGGCAAGGGGCTTGCTGGCCGCTTCGACCTCCAACCGGGACAAGGAACCGGATTCCATGCGCATCGCCATCGCTTCGGATCATGCCGCGCTCAAACTGAAGGCCGAACTGGCCGGGTGGCTGACGGGCGAAGGCGATTAGGTGGCGGACCTGGGTTCTGATGGCGCTGCGCGGGTCGATTACCCCGACTATGGCTACAAGCTTACCGAGCATATCGCGGACGGACGGGCCGAGCGCGGCGTCGCGCTCGGCGGCTCGGGGGGCAGGCATCGCCATTGCGGTCAATCGCCATGCGGCTTGCCGCTGCGCGCTGGTCAGCGAGCCCATCTCTGCGGCGCTCAGCCGCGAACATAACGACGCCAACGTCATCGCTCTCGGCGCCCGCCTGGTGGGGCTCGACACGGCCAAGGCCTGCGTCACGGCTTTCCTTGAGGCCGAGTTCGTCAGCGGCCGCCATGGCCCGCGCTTCAGGAAGCTCGGCGCGCCCTCTGTTTCAGCCGCTCTGCCGTGACGGGCGGAGCTGCCGCCAAGCGGGCGCCAAGCGTCCGAGGTGGGGGGCGAGCCGGCTTCATTCGCTCTGAAGGGCATTCGCGCGCCGCTTTTCGCCGGTCGCGGCCGATCGGCGGCGAAAGCGGTCTTGACCGGAGCGCGCGGAGGGGGCTTTCAGGCCGGGACATGAACGCTTCCGCGCCCGCCCGCCGTTCGCCAACCGAGACCCTCGCCGCATGAGCCGCGTCGCCGCGTCCCTGCGCCTGATCGCCGTGGGCTGGGCCCTGGTCCGAGCCGACGCCCTAATCCCGCGCGAGGTCGAGCCCGTCCTGCCGTCTTCAGCGAAGTGGGCGGGCCGGGCGCTGCGGATCTTCGCCGGCGGCAAGGCGCGGCAAGGCCGGCCCGGCGAGCGCCTGGCGCGGGTGCTGGAACGCGAAGGACCGGCGGCCATCAAGGTTGGCCAGTTCCTGTCGACCCGCGCCGACATCTTCGGCGGTCCGTTCGCCGAGGACCTGTCGCACCTGAAGGATCGCCTGGCGCCCTTTCCGTTGTCGGTTGCCCGCGCCGAGATCGAGCGCGGCCTAGGCCGGCCGCTGGAGACCGTCTTCGCAAGCTTCGAGGGGCCGGTCGCCGCCGCCTCCCTGGCCCAGGCTCATCCGGCCACCCTGCTGGACGGCACGAAGGTGGCCGTGAAGGTCCTCCGGCCCGGTATCGAGCTGCGCGTGGCCCAAGATAGCGCCGCCCTCCGCCTGGCCGCCGACCTCGCCGAGCGTTGGGCGCCGGCCGCCCGCCGGCTGCGCCCGCGCCAATTCGTCGAGGTGGTGATCCGCGCGCTTGACCTGGAAGTTGACCTGCGATTCGAGGCCGCTGGCTGCGCCGAGCTAGGCGAGGCGATGAAGGCCGATCCCTATATGCGGGCGCCCGACGTGGTATGGGACGGGGTCGGCAAGCGGTTCCTGACCCTCTCCTGGGCGCCCGGCGTCGCGCTATCGGATCCCGCCGCCCTGACGCTGGAAGGCCTGGACCGCAAGGCCCTGGCCGAGGCCGTGACCCGCGGGTTCTTGGCCCAGGCCCTGGACCACGGCCTGTTCCATGCCGACCTGCACGAGGGCAATCTGTTCGTCGCGGCCCCGGCCTCCATCGTCGCGGTCGACTACGGCATACTGGGGCGCCTGGGACCCGCCGAGCGCAAATATCTGGCCGAGATCCTCTACGGCTTCCTCAATCGCGACTATGCGCGGGTGGCGGCCATTCATTTCGACGCCGGTTATGTGCCGGCCCACCAGGATCGCGACGCCTTCGCCCAGGCCCTGCGGGCCGTGGGCGAGCCAGTGTTCGGCCGCGACGCCCGCCAGGTGTCGATGGGCAAGCTGCTGGCCCAGCTGTTCGAGATCACCGCCCTGTTCGACATGGCCCTGCGGCCGGAGCTCGTTTTGCTGCAGAAGACCATGGTCACCGTCGAGGGCGTGGCCCGACGTATCGATCCGACCCACGACCTGTGGGCCGCCGCCGATCCCGTTGTGCGCCGCTGGATCGCCCGCGAGCTGTCGCCGGCCGCCAAGGTCCGGGACTTCGCAGACGAGGCCCTGCGCGCCCTCCGCGCCATCGCCCGGTTGGCCGAGGCGCCCGGGGTTCCGGCGGTGGCGGTGGTCCAGACTCGCTCCGGCCCGCCACTGTTGTGGTTCCTGGCCGGCGTGGCGGTAGCCGGCCTGGCGTTTGCCGCGGGGATTTGGCTGGGCTAAGGCCGAGACCTCGCTTGTCTCGCGACATCCAATCCGGCCACCTGAGGTCTAGGATGGACCGTGAGCAGCGTAATCCCTCACCCTCCCGACGCTTCGCGTCGGCCCCCCTCTCCCGCCGGGAGAGGGACCCAATTGCCGCCGTCCAAGGGCGTTGCGTGCAGCCCCTGGTCCTGGATCGACGCTTCGCCGTTCCAGGCCGACCAACCCACGGCTCTCGTCGTGAACCTACCGCCTAGCCGTTGTCGCTCGCGGTCCGATCGCGCGACGCCGTCGAGCGCCGATTTTCGCCGGCCTTCTGCTGGGCCCAATAGGCTTCGCCGTCGTCCGGCTTGAACATGGTGCGTGGCGCACCCGCCTTGGTGACCACCGCAAAGACATTGCCCTTGGAGTCGTAGATCAGGGTGTCGCCATTGGCCCGCTTCAGCGTCTCCGCTCCGGCTGGCGGATGGCCGACGAAGGCGTGGGTCTTGCGGACGTAGTCATCGACATCGGCCGCCGCGAATTCCGCGCCAAAGCGTTCGAAACCGCGCTGAGCGGCCTCTTCCGCCGTGCGGGTGCGGTTGGCCGCCCACATCGGCTTGCCCGCCACCTTGCGCACCGGCGCGTCGCGCGGATCCGTGCGCGGCGTTCGACTCTCATAGGCGGGCGCGTCGCGGTCCGACGCCGGTTCGGCCAAGGCGACATCGCCTGCCTTGGGGGCCTTCACCGCCGACGCGCCACCGTCGCAGCCGGCGGTGGCCGCCGCCAGAGCCGTCAAGGCGAGGGCTGAAAACCAGGACGCAAACCGTACCGCCATGATCGATCTCCGGATCTTTGCTCTACCTGAGCGATTAAGAACGAAGAAAGAACGGCTGTCGAGTCCTCATTAAGGATTTTGCGCAAGGGGGCTTACGCTACGGGCCGTGTCGCTCTATGCGCGTCTGGGCGGACGAGCGCTGGAGGCCGACGTGACAGATCCATTGAACGGCAAGCGGGTTCTTCTGATCGTCGGGGGTGGTATCGCCGCCTACAAGGCGCTGGAGCTGACGCGGCTGCTGCGCAAGGCCGGGGTGGCCGTGCGGCCGATCCTGACCAAGGCCGGCGCGGAGTTCGTCACCGCCCTGTCGCTGTCGGCCCTCTCCGAGGACAAGGTCTATGGCGAGCTGTTCTCGCTGACCGACGAGGCCGAGATGGGCCATATCGAGCTATCGCGCTCGGCGGACCTGGTGGTGGTGGCGCCGGCGACGGCCGACTTGATCGCCAAGGCCGCCCACGGTCTGGCCGGCGACCTGGCCTCGACCACCCTGCTGGCGACCGACAAGCCGGTGCTGATGGCCCCAGCCATGAACGTGCGGATGTGGCTGCACCCCGCCACCCAGCGCAACCTGGCGACCCTAAGGGCCGACGGCGTGCTGTTGGTTGGCCCTGACGACGGCGTCATGGCCTGCGGCGAATACGGCCCCGGTCGCCTTGCCGAGCCACCGGCGATCTTCGCCGCCATCATGGACGCCCTGGCGGGTCCCGCCGCGAAACCCTTGGCCGGCAAACACGCCCTGGTCACCGCTGGCCCGACCTTCGAGCCGATCGACCCGGTGCGCGGCATCACCAACCGCTCCAGCGGTCGGCAGGGCTACGCGATCGCCGGCGCCCTGGCCAAGCTGGGCGCGCGCGTCACCTTGGTCAGCGGCCCAGTCGCCCTGCCTACGCCGATGGGCGTCGATCGCGTCGATGTCGAGACCGCCCGTGACATGCTGGCCGCCTGCCAGGCCGCCCTGCCCGCCGAGGTCGGGGTGTTCGTGGCCGCCGTCGCCGACTGGCGGATCGACGAGGTGTTCGGGACCAAGCTCAAGAAGGATAGGGGCGGCCCGCCGGCCCTGACCTTTGTCGAGAACCCCGACATCCTGGCCACCCTGTCCGCCTCCGGGCCGAGACGCCCGAAGCTGGTGATCGGCTTCGCGGCCGAGACCAACGATGTCGAACTGCACGCCCGCGCCAAGCTAGCGCGCAAGGGCTGCGACTGGATCATCGCCAATGACGTCACCGAGCCTGGCGTGATGGGCGGCGACGAAAACGCCGTGCTGCTGATTTCCAAGGACAAGACCGAACGCTGGGACCGCGCGGCCAAGGACGCCGTGGCCCACGACCTCGCCCAACGCATAGCCGAGAGCCTTTCATGATCGTTCCGAGCATCCCCGTCGTCCAGCTGGCCCACGCCCATGGCCTGCCCCTGCCAGCCTATGAAACCAACGGTGCGGCCGGCATGGATCTGCGGGCGGCCGTCGCGGACGACGCGCCGATCGTGCTGAAGCCCGGCGCCCGGGTCATGGCTCCGACTGGCCTGGCCTTCGCCGTTCCCGGCGGCTTCGAGGCCCAGGTGCGGCCGCGCTCGGGCCTGGCCGCCAAGTCGGGCGTCACCTGTCTCAACACCCCCGGCACCATCGACAGCGATTATCGCGGCGAGGTGAAGGTGATCCTGATCAATCTGGGGGAAGAAGAATTCACCATCCGTCGCGGCGACCGCATCGCCCAGCTGGTGATCGCGCCAGTGACCCAGGCCTCGTGGAGCCTGGTGGCCAGCCTGGACGAGACGGCGCGCGGGGCCGGCGGTTTCGGTTCGACCGGCGCTAAATAGATCAAACGAGCGACGGCTTATCCACCGTTCGCAGCCTGAGCGATCATCATATAACCGCCAAACCCGGTGGCGAAGGCGGCCGCAGCGAGCCAGAGAACCGGGCGAAACATCGAGAGCGGGTTGTCGGCGTTCATCGGCTCGTCCTTTAGCGCGGGTGACCCATCCGCTACTGAAAATACGCGTGCCCCCTCCGCGCGGTTGCACGGACGCCCAGAAAACATGTCGTGATTCGTCCTTTACGGGAAATCGCGGCCAAGGCCCGCTCTTGGCGATCCGTGAACATCGATCAGCGTGGGGTTGATTTCTGGACGGGTGCGTCCATTTATCCCTTGCTGAGGGCGGTGGCTCGATATATCGCCACCCTCGATCATCCGATTGTTTCGGGATTTGGACCATGGCCGCCGCGTCGAACAAGAAGCTTATTCCCCTGGTCGTCGGCGGGATCGCCGCCGTGGCGCTGATCATCGGCGGCGGGTTGTGGTTCGTCGACAAGCAGCGCTACGAGACCACCGACAACGCCTTCGTCCAGGCCGACACCGTGCAGGTGAGCCCGCAAGTCTCGGGCTACGTGGCCGAGGTGCTGGTGGCCGACAACCAACGGGTCGAGGCCGGCCAGGTCGTGGCCCGTATCGACACCGCCACCCTGCAAGCCCGCCTCGATCAGGCCGTCGCCAATGCCGAAGGACTGGAAGCGGCCATCACCGGCGTCGATGACAAGGCCGCCCTGGAACAGGCGATGATCGCCCAGCGCGCCGCCGGCGTGGCCAGCGCCCAGGCCGACGCCAGCCGCGCCAAGGCCGACCTTGACCGCTACAACGTGCTGGCCAAGCAGGGCTGGGTCTCGACCCAGAAGGTCCAGACCACCCAGGCCAGCTCCGCCCAAGCCGGGGCAGCCGTTCAGAGCGCCCAGGCGGCGCTGGAGGCCGAGCGCCGCTCGGCCCAGTCGCTAGGTTCGGCCCGCGCCCAGACCGTGGCCCAGGCGGCCGCCGCCCGCGCCGCCGTCGCCTCCGCCCGCATCGACCTGGACCGCGCGGTGATCCGCGCGCCCGTGGCCGGCGTGGTCGGCGCCCGGTCGGTGCGGCCAGGCCAGCTTGTTCAGCCCGGCGTGGCCCTGATGTCGATCGTGCCGGTCGGCCAAGGCTATATCGTCGCCAACTTCAAGGAGACCCAGGTCTCGCGCCTGCGGGTCGGCCAGCCGGTCGAGATCAAGGCCGACGCCTTCGGCAAGCAGGTGATCCACGGCAAGTTGGACAGCTTCGCCCCGGCCACCGGCCAGGAGTTCGCCCTGATCCCGGTCGAGAACGCCGTGGGCAATTTCACCAAGATCACCCAGCGCCTGCCGGTGAAGATCGTGGTCGAGAAGTCCATCCTGGGCTCGGCCCTGCGGCCTGGTCTGTCGGTCGACGTCAAGGTTGACGTGCGCGACCGTTCGGGCCCGTCCTTCGCCGAGGCCGGCCAACCGGCCCCGCGCCTGGCCCAGCAGGGCGTGGCGCGCTAGCGCGTCCGGGTTCGGAACCCAGACATGGCCGACGCCGCCCTTCCCGTCTCTTCCATTCCCAAACCCGCCCCCGAGGTGGATTGGGGCAAGCTGATGCTTGGCTTCGGGGCGATGGTCATTGGCCAGTTCATGGCCATCCTCGACATCCAGATCGTCGCGGCCTCGCTGCCGCAGATCCAGGCCGGGGTGGGCGCCAGCGCCGACCAGGTCAGCTGGATCCAGACCGCCTATCTGATCCCCGAGGTCGTGATGATCCCGCTGTCGGGGTACCTGTCGCGGCTGTGGGGCACCCAGCGAGTCTATCTGATCTCGTGCACCGGCTTCATGGTCATGAGCGTGCTGACGGGCCTTAGCTCGTCGATCGACATGATGATCCTGACCCGGGCCCTGCAGGGCTTCATCGGCGGGGCGATGATCCCCACCGTGTTCGCCGTGGCCTTCACCGCCTTCCCGCCCGAGAAGCGGATCACCGCCAGTGTGATCATGGGCCTGATCGTCACCCTGGCGCCGACCGTCGGCCCGACCCTGGGCGGTCACCTGACCGAGTGGCTCTCCTGGCGCTGGCTGTTCTTCATCAATGCGCCGATCGGCGTCATCGTGCTGTTCGGCGTGGCGCGCTGGGGCCAGTTCGACAAGGGCGATCCCAGCCTGTCCAAGGGCTTCGACTGGTTCGGCCTGGCGGTGATGGCCGCCTTCCTGATGAGCATGCAGTTCGTTCTGGAGGAAGGCTCAAAGGACGGCTGGTTCGAGGACAGCGGCATACTGGCCTTGACCGTGGTGGCCGTCATCACTGGCGTGACCTTCGTCTGGCGGTCGCTGACCTATCGCAATCCGATCGTCGAGCTGCGGGCGTTCGCCAATCGTAATTTCACGATCGGCGTGGCCATGACAGCGGTGTCGGGGGCCAGCCTGTTCGGCGGCACCTTCCTGCTGCCGCAGTTCCTGGGCCGGGTGCGGCATTATTCGGCGTCGGAGGTCGGCACGACCATGGTGGTCTCGGGCCTGTCGATGTTCGCCACCGGACCTATCGCCGGGCGGCTGGTGCGCGAGATGGACCCGCGCATCCCGATGTTCATCGGCTTCATGCTGGCTGGCTTCGGCATGTACATGGCCCATGGCGTGACCAAGGACTGGGGCTTCTGGGAGTTCGCCGGGGTGCAGGCCTGTCGCGGCGTGGGTGTGATGATCGCCATGATCGCCACCCAGCAGGTGACCATGAGCACCCTGCCCCAGAACATGGTCAAGAACGCCTCCGGCCTGGTGAACCTGGCGCGCAACACCGGCGGCGCCGTAGGCCTGGCCCTGCTGGCCACGGCGATCACCAACCAGACGGCCCTTTACTATATGGGCCTGTCGGACCTGGTCAGCCAGGGCAACCCGCGGATGGCCAGCATGATGGAAGGTCTGGCCGCGCGGATGGCGCAGCTTGGCGTTTCCGACCCGGATGGGGCAACCCGCAAGGCGATTGGCGGCATGCTTCAGCAGCAGGCCACGGTGCTGGCCTTCGGTGATAGTTTCACCTTGCTAGCCTATGGTTGTTTCATCGCCGCAGTGGTGTCGTTGCTGGCCAAGCCGGCCAAGAACGCCCCATCCCCGCCCTCGGACGCGCACTGACATGTCGAGAGTCGCCAATGCCTAGAGTTGCGGGACAGATCGACGTCGCCAAGACCGAGGCCATTCTCGACGCCGCCGTCGAGGTGATCGGTCAACGTGGCCTGGGCGCGCCGATGGAGGCCATCGCCAAGCTGGCGGGGGTCTCCAAACAGACCGTCTATAACCACTATGGCTCCAAGGCCGAACTGGTGCGCGCCCTTATGGCCCGGAGGGTGGCGGTGATCACCGCCCCGCTACGCGATCCCGGCGCCATCGACAATCCGCGCGAGGCCCTGGAGGCCTTCGCTCGTTCGATGCTGGAGACGGTGGCGACCAGCAAGAGCTACGCCATCATGCGCGTGGTGATCCAGGGCGCCGTCGAAATGCCCGACGTGGCGCGCGAGGTGTTCGAGGCCGGCCCCCGCCAGACCCGTCGGCAGCTGGCGGCGTTCCTGGACGCGGAAAACCGCCTGGGCAGGATGGACGTGCCTGACCCTGAACAGGCGGCCGAATTCTTTGGCGGCATGGTCATGAGCCACCACCAGCTGCGCAGCCTGCTGGGCCTGCCGTCCGAAAACACCACCGAGGCGTTCGCGGCCCTCGCAGCCGAGGCGGCGAGGCGCTTCATGCGGGCCTATGCTCGATAAGCAAAGGCCCCCGCCCGACCGGCGAGGGCCCGTTGTCCTAGGCCTCGGCCTCGTCGGGCATGCCCATCATGTGGAAGCCCGCATCGACGTGAACCACCTCGCCTGTGGTGGAGCGACCCAGATCTGACACCAGCCACAGGGCCGCGCCGGCGACGCCCTCCATCGAGGTGTCTTCCTTCATGGCGCTGAACGCCCGGCCCTGGGCGATCATGCCGCGGCCGCCGGCAATGCCCGCCAGGGCCAGAGTGCGCATGGCGCCGGCCGAGATGGCGTTGCAGCGGATGCCCTTGGGGCCCAGGTCGCGGGCAATATAGCGGGTCGCCGCTTCCAGGGCGGCCTTGGCCACGCCCATGGTGTTGTAGTTCGGGATGGTCCGCTCAGAGCCCAGATAGGTCATGGTGATCAGCGACCCGCCGTTCGGCATGATCTTGGCCGCGCGCTTGGCGACGTCGACGAAGCTGAAGGCCGAGATGTTCAGGGCCAGCAGGAAACCCTCGCGGGTGGTGTTGTCGACGAACGAGCCCTTCAGCTCGTCCTTGTTGGCGAAGGCCACCGAGTGGACGACGAAGTCGATCGTCCCGAACTTCTCCTCGATCGCCGCGAAGGCCGCGTCCATCGAGGCGTCGTCGGTGACGTCGGCCGGGATTAGGGTAGTGACGCCGATGCTCTCGGCCAGCGGCCGCACGCGGCGCTCCAGGGCTTCGCCCTGATAGGTGAAGATCATTTCGGCGCCCTGGGCGGCGAGCTGCGAGGCGATGCCCCAGGCGATGGAGTTGTG
The DNA here is from genome assembly GCF_049896225.1 of Caulobacter sp. DWR3-1-2. Lineage (NCBI taxonomy): Bacteria > Pseudomonadati > Pseudomonadota > Alphaproteobacteria > Caulobacterales > Caulobacteraceae > Caulobacter > Caulobacter sp. DWR3-1-2. The sequence goes on from NZ_JAFCTW010000005.1 coordinate 257,781, forward strand.
GTTGGCCACGCCCATGACCAGGCCCTTCTTGCCCGCCATTAGCTCGCCCTTGGGGAATGCGTATTCGTCGGCCATCGGTTGGCTCTCCAGGAATCCTTGACCCGCTAGCTAGCAGGACCCACCGCGCGGAGGAACCCCGGCAGGGCTCTAGGCGACGTGGACGGCGCGCAGGACGGCTTCCTTCAGGGCGCTGGCGACGGTCCTGAGCTTCAGCCGCGCCCGCTTGCCGTCACGCCGGGGCCAGACCCAACCGCCGGTCTTGAGGTTGGCGGGCAGGCGCAGATGAAACCGCCCCTCCTCCGGCGAGGAGTACATCGGCGTGTAGTAGAGGCAGTTTTCGAAATAATAGTGGGTGACCAGCGAGCGGCGGGTCGCGCCCTCGCGGGTGATCGCCGTACCGCCATGCGCCACATTGGCCGTCCAGACCAGGGCCTGGCCCTTTTTCAGCAAAGCCACGGTCGGCGCGCTTTCCAGTTCCCGCGCGAAGGCGGGTACGTAGAAGGTCTCGTAGTCACCCGCCGCCGGGGCGCGATCCGTGACCCCGGCCTCGCGCATGCCGAAGACCGGCCGCTTGTGGCTGCCCAGGTGGTAGAACAGTGGCCCGGCGTCGGCGTGGACGTCTTCCAGCGCGAACCACACCCCGCACATGAAGCGTTGTGGCTCGCTGTGAAAGTGCACCGCGTCGGCATGGGCGTGCTGCTCGCTGCCAACCAGGAAGTTCAGGGTCTGAAACGCGAAGGGCTCGCGGCCATAGGCCAGGGCCAGCATCGACTCGATCACCGGCAGATTGGACAGCACCCTCACCGCCGGCGATCGCCGCCAGGCGTCCTGGGCCCGCCGGACACCAGGGGTGAAGAAGGTCTGGGTTTCCGCGACGACCCGGTCGCACAGGGCCGGGCCCTCCGCACCCAGGTCGATGATCGCCACGCCGTCGCGATGCAGGTCGGTCATGAAGCGGCGCTGCGCCGGGTTCGCCCCGACCGCGTCGAGATAGGCCTCGACCTGGTCGGTCTCGACCCAAGGCGTGGAAGGCTGGACGTTAAAACGCATCGCTACTGGCCCCACCCGATGGCGCAGGAATCATAGCCCACGCCTCCACGGCGGATCAACCGGCCTTGGCCTGGCGCCCCAGCCATGGCCAGAGCCGGTCGAGCACGACCTCGCGCGTGGCGTGGTAGTCGAGATGGTGATCTTGGCCAGCGGCCGGACCCTGGAAGGCGGGATCCACCATTGGCCCAGCCATCAGCGGCGCGAACAGGTCCAGATAGCCAAAACCCAGCGCCGGCGCGGCGGCGGCCAGCCGGGTGTTGAAATCGGCGTGGGCGGTCACGCGAGCCGCCGCGACGGGAATCTCAAGGCCGGCCAGATCGATCCGCCCGTCGGCCTCGCCGTGCAGCTGGGCGATATGGGCGTTGCGATAACCGCGCCGCCAGGCCAAATCGCTTAGCGCAGGGGGCAGGATCGAGACTAGGTCGATACGCTCTCGATCGGCCGCGGCGATACGCCGGGCCAGGGCGTCGACATAACGTTCGACCGTTTCGTCAAGGAAGGCGGCCAGTTCGATCGGGTCGAAGGCCGTGCGGCCAGCCCGAAATCGGCGATAGGGATGCACGAACTCCACATCAACCTGGCCGAACATCAGCAGGATGCGCGGCGCGGCGCGTAGCAGGGGCGCGATATCGCGACCAAGCTGCTCGCCCGCCCCGCTCCGGGACTCGGTCGAACTCAACCCCCGCGCCGAAGCGCCGGTCAGCAACCGGTGGATCGGCAGCAGCCACCGGCGCCCCCGCCGGGCGCGCCGCACCAGGATACGGCTGTGGCTGTCGCCGACCACCGCGTAGGGCATGGCGCCCGCACGCACCGCCTCGGCCAGGCGGTCTGCGGTGAAGCGATCGTCGGTCGTCAGTTGATCGGCGAGACATTTCGAGGCCGCCATCCAGGCCTCTGCCAGCAGACGGTCCGCCGCATGCGGCAGGACGGCGGCGCCCCATGCGTTCAGGACCGCGCCAGGAAGCGTGTCGGTCCAAATCCTTTCGCCAACCACGACCAGGCGTCGCGACACCCGTGCGGCAGGGCTGATCGACGGCTGGTCCGGCGCCTCATAGGTCATCGAGGGGTCCCACTTGCTCGTATCCGTAGCTAGAGCATTTCCCGACCTGACTGCGTCAGTCCGTGAGCTCTAATCTTTTGTTTTGAGGCATTTTTCTTCACGCGAACCGGAACCACTTCGCTCGAAAAATAGTCTAGCAGCGGGCGGGCGGGGCGTCAGCCGACTTCGAAGCCAACGGCCGGAAGACCCTGCTGATGGCGAGCGTGCGCCGTCTCGAACGCCGTCTCGAGATCACGAGCGAAACAGGCGGGGTTAAACACGGCGGAGCCTTCGACGGCGCGCACCAGCCGCGCCCTGATATCCGCGAGGGAGGCGGGGTCGCTAGCCAGCCCCACCGCTGTCGCGACATATGGTGCTCGTCAGTTAGCCTTGGCGATGATCAGTGTGCCGTTGGTGCCGCCAAAGCCGAAGCTGTTGGACATCACGGTGGTCAGCGGCCTGTCCGACCGTTCGAGCAGGATCGGCAGGTCGGCGAACTCGGGATCGAGGTTTTCAATATTGGCGCTCTGGGCGGCGAAGTCGTTGTCGAGCATCAGGATCGAATAGATCGCCTCCTGCGCCCCGGCCGCGCCCAGGCTGTGGCCGGTCAGCGACTTGGTCGAGGAGATCAGCGGGGCCTTGTCGCCAAACACCGTGCGGACCGCGCCCATCTCCTTGCTGTCGCCCACCGGCGTGGAGGTGCCGTGCGGGTTCAGATAGTCGATGGTCCGGTCGCCGGCCTGCGCCATGGCGATCTTCATGCAGCGCGCCGCGCCCTCGCCCGACGGCGCGACCATGTCGAAGCCGTCGGAATTGGCGGCGTAGCCGACGACTTCGCCATAGATCTTCGCGCCGCGGGCCTTGGCGTGCTCATATTCCTCAAGCACCACGATTCCGGCCCCGCCGGCGATCACGAAGCCGTCGCGGTCCCTGTCATAGGCGCGGCTGGCCACGGCGGGGCGGTCGTTAAAGTTGCTGCTCATCGCGCCCATGGCGTCGAACAGGTTGGACAGGGTCCAGTCCAGCTCCTCGCAGCCGCCGGCGAAGACGATGTCCTGCTTGCCCATCTGGATCTGCTCGGCGCCCGCGCCGATGCAGTGAGCGCTGGTCGCGCAGGCTGAGCTGATCGAATAGTTGATCCCGCGGATCTTGAACCAGGTGGACAACACCGCCGAGGGGCCCGAGCTCATCGCCTTGGGCACCGCGAACGGGCCGATGCGCTTTGGACCCTTCTCCCGGGTGGTGGCGGCCGCCTCGACGATCACCCGCGTGGACGGGCCGCCCGAACCGACGATCAGGCCGGTGCGCTCGTTGGAGATCTCGGACTGCTCAAGACCGGCGTCGGCGATCGCCTGTTCCATGGCGATGTGGGCATAGGCCGTGCCGGGCGCCAGGAAGCGCGCGGCGCGACGATCGACCAGGGCTTCCCACGAGTCGAGCTTGACCGTGGCGTGCACCTGGCAGCGGAAACCCAGTTCCGCATAGTCCGGCGCGGCGACCACGCCCGACTTGGCTTCACGCAGTGAGGCGAGCACCTCATTGGCGTTGTTGCCGATGGACGAGACGATCCCCAGTCCGGTGACGACGACGCGACGCATGAACAATCCTCTTTCTTCCCCACGATCCAAAAGGGACGGCTCTAGGCGGCCACCCTACAGGTGGATCACGACGCCATTTGTTCCGCGGTGAACAGCCCGACCTTCAGGTCCTTGGCTTCATAGATGGCCACACCGTCGGCTTCCAGCACGCCGTCGGCGATGCCCATGACCAATTTGCGGATGATCACCCGCTTCAAGTCGATCTTGTAGGTCACCTTCTTGACGCCCGTCGTCACCTGCCCGGTGAACTTGACCTCGCCCACGCCCAGGGCCCGGCCGCGGCCGGGCGCGTCCGACCAGCCCAGGAAGAAGCCGACCAGCTGCCACATGGCGTCCAAGCCCAGGCAGCCCGGCATGACCGGGTCGCCGATGAAGTGGCAGGCGAAGAACCAGAGGTCGGGATTGATGTCGAACTCGGCCTCGACATAGCCCTTGCCGTACTTGCCGCCGTCCTTTTCGATCCGCACGATGCGATCGAACATCAGCATCGGCGGCACGGGCAGTTGGGCGTTGCCGGGGCCAAACAGCTCGCCCCGGCCACAGGCCAGAAGCTCGTCGAAAGTGTAGGAACTCTGTTGCATGGTCCCGCCCTAGCACGACGGTGGGCCGCGCCTCAATGTTACTTTCGGTAACGCCTGTGAACGCCTGACGCTCCGCGACGGTCTCGATTCGCCGCTAGGGCTTGCACTGGACCTGGGAAGAAGCCCCCCAGATTTCCCCTTCCGGGGCCCATCCGGCCTCGCCGTCGGCCTTCAGGCGGCACCAGCCCTTTTCGCATTTGTCGAGATTGGCGGTTGAGTGGCCAGCCAGATAGGCGGTGATCCGCGCATTGCCCTTGGGCTGGGCGCGCAACGGCAGGGGCGTGGTCTGGACGCGCATGGCGGTGCGTCGGCCGTCGGTGGTCCGTCGGTGAACCCAGGCCAGATTGCCCTCGGGATCGCAGATCCGCCGCCATTCCCGGGTTTCGGCCACCACCTGCACCGGCAGGCCCTTGGCCTTGTAGATCCACAGCAGCCGATGCTCCTCGTCCGGGCCGACCCGGGCATTGACCTCGCCGTATTTGAGCGAGACGTAGCGCGGCACCTCCATGCCCGATGGCGTGATCTTCGGGGCCTGGGCGCGCGCCATGCTCGTCAGTCCTACCAGGGCGAGCAGGATCAGGGCCAGGCGGCCGAGCGAACGATGTTTGCGATTCGTCGGCATCTTGCTTGGCCGCACCCGGCCCCTTTGCTACTGATTTCAAACACCCGTCAGGAACGCCCAACGGGGGGGAAGGCTTTTCGAACCGCTCATGTCAGCTCGCAAGCTCAAAGTCATCGTTACCCGCAAACTGCCCGATCCGGTGGAGACGCGAATGTGCGAGTTGTTCGACACGCAACTCAACGTCACCGACAAAGCCTTGACGGCCGATGAACTGGTCGAGGCCATGGGCCAGTGCGACGTCCTGGTGCCCACCATCACCGACCGGATCGATTCGCGCCTGCTGTCTCGATCGGGCGACCGTCTCAAGCTGATCGCCAATTTCGGGGCCGGGGTCGACAATATCGACGTCGCCACCGCCAATGCGCGCGGCATCATCGTCACCAACACCCCCGGCGTCCTGACCGAGGACACCGCCGACCTGACCATGACCCTGATCATGGCCACCTCGCGCCGGGTCGTCGAAGGCGCCGAAGTGGTCAAGGCGGGTGGCTTCCACGGCTGGTCGCCGACCTGGATGCTGGGCCGCCGCCTGTGGGGCAAGCGCCTGGGGATCATCGGCATGGGCCGCATCGGCCAGGCCGTGGCCCGCCGCGCCAAGGCCTTCGGCATGCAGGTCCACTATCACAACCGCAAGCCGGTCAGCCCGCGCATCGCCGAGGAGGTCGGGGCCACCTACTGGGAGAGCCTGGACCAGATGCTGGCCCGGATGGACTTCATCTCGGTCAACTGCCCGCACACCCCCGCCACCTACCACCTGCTGTCGGCCCGCCGGCTCAAACTGTTGCGGCCCCAGAGCATCATCGTCAACACCGCCCGGGGCGAAGTCATAGACGAAGGCGCCCTGGCCAACATGCTGGCGCGCGGCGAGATCGCCGGCGCCGGTCTGGACGTTTACGAACACGAACCGGCCATCAATCCCAAGCTCCTGAAACTGCCCAATGTCGTGCTCTTGCCCCACATGGGCTCGGCCACGGTCGAGGGCCGCATCGACATGGGCGAAAAGGTCATCGTCAACGTGAAGACCTTCATGGACGGCCACCGGCCGCCCGACCGGGTCATTCCGTCTATGCTGTAGCCGGCTCGCCCGCGCAGCTCGTACATTCCGGATCCGCGCCGATCCGGACCGTGCGGGTCTCGGCCGCCAGGGCGTCATAGATCAGAAGGCGGCCCGATAGGGGGTCGCCGGCGCCGGTGATCACCTTCACCGCCTCCAGCGCCATCATCGCGCCGATCACGCCCGCCAGAGCGCCGACCACGCCAACCCGGGCGCAGGTCTCGGCGTCGGGCGGGGTTTCAGGCACCAGGCAGCGGTAGCAGGGTTGGCCGTCGAACACCCCGACCTGGCCAGTCCAGCGGCCCAGAGCGCCGCTGACCAAGGGCTTGCCCGTCGCCAGACAGGCGTCGCTGACGGCGAAGCGGCTGGCGAAGTCATCCGTGCCGTCCAGCACCAAGTCATACCGCGAGACGAGCGCCTCGGCGTTGGCTTGGTTCAGCCATACCGGGTGGTTTTCGACGGCAATGTGGGGGTTCAGAGCGTTCAAGTGTTCGGCGGCCGCCTCGACCTTGGACCGACCTATGTCGCCGGTGGCGAACAAGACCTGGCGCTGCAGGTTGGACAGCGAGACGGTGTCAGGGTCGACCAGGCCCAGGGTTCCGACCCCGGCGGCGGCCAGGTAGAGCGCGGCCGGCGCGCCCAGGCCCCCGGCCCCGACCACCAGCACCCGCGCGGCCTTCAGCTTCTGCTGGCCCGGCCCGCCGATCTCGCGCAGCACCAGATGGCGGGCGTAGCGTTCGACTTCGGCCGGTGAAAAGCTCATCGCGCTTGATATCTCTGCTGCGCCTCGCCAGATGCGGGACATGAAAAACAGCAATTCTTTCCCCGCCAACTCTTTTCCAGATTGGCACGGCACGACCATTCTGGCGGTGCGCAAGAACAGGCAGACCGTGATCGCCGGCGACGGACAGGTCTCCATGGGCCCAACCGTCGTCAAGGGCAACGCCCGCAAGGTCCGCCGCCTGGCCGGCGGCAAGGTCGTGGCCGGGTTCGCCGGGGCCACGGCCGACGCCTTCACCCTGATCGAGCGGCTTGAGGCCAAGCTGGAACAGTATCCCGACCAGCTGGCCCGCGCCTGCGTAGACCTGGCGAAGGACTGGCGCACCGACCGCTATCTGCGCCGGCTTGAGGCCATGCTGCTGGTGGCCGACGCGGACTCGATCTTCACGGTGACCGGCGTGGGCGATGTGCTCGAACCCGGCGAGAGCACCGGCGGCGGTTCGGTGGCGGCCATCGGCTCGGGCGGCAACTACGCCTTGGCGGCCGCCAAGGCCCTGATCGACCAAGACCTGACCGCTGACGATGTCGCCAGACGTTCGATGGCCATCGCCGCCGAGATCTGCGTCTACACCAACGGCAATCTGACGGTGGAGAGCCTCTGATGACCGAGTTTTCCCCCCGCGAGATCGTCTCCGAACTCGACCGCTACATCGTCGGCCACCTGGAGGCCAAGAAGGCTGTCGCCGTGGCGCTGCGCAACCGCTGGCGCCGCCGGCGCACGCCCGACGACCTGCGCGACGAGATCACGCCGAAGAACATCCTGCTGATCGGCCCCACCGGCGTCGGCAAGACCGAGATCGCCCGCCGGCTGGCAAAGCTGGCCCAGGCGCCGTTCCTGAAGGTCGAGGCCACCAAGTTCACAGAGGTCGGTTATGTTGGCCGCGACGTCGATCAGATCATCCGCGATCTGGTGGAAAGCGCCCTGGCCATGGTTCGTGACAAGCGCCGCGCCGGGGTCAAGGCCAAGGCCGAGGCGGCGGCCGAGGAGCGCATTCTCGACGCCCTGACAGGCCCCGGATCAACCGCCGCCCGCGAAAGCTTCCGCAAGAAGCTGCGAGCCGGCGAACTGGACGACAAGGAAGTGGAGCTGCAGCTGGCCGACACTGGCGCGGGAGCCGGCATGTTCGAGATCCCCGGCCAGCCGGGCGCCTCGGTGCTGAACCTGTCAGAGATGATGAAATCGTTCGGCGGCGGTCGCACCAAGACCCACAAGACCACGGTCGCCGGCGCCCACGCGCCGCTGATCGCCGAGGAAAGCGACAAGCTGCTCGACCAGGAGGCCCTGACGCAAGAGGCCCTGGAACTGGCCGAGAACCACGGCATCGTCTTCCTGGACGAGATCGACAAGGTGGCGTCTTCGAGTCAGCGCGGGGGCGCCGACGTCTCCAGGGAGGGCGTTCAGCGCGACCTGCTGCCGTTGATCGAGGGCACGACGGTCTCGACCAAGTACGGACCAGTCAAGACCGACCACATCCTGTTCATCGCCTCGGGCGCCTTCCACGTGGCCAAGCCGTCCGACCTGTTGCCGGAGCTACAGGGCCGCCTGCCGATCCGTGTCGAGCTGAAGGGCCTGACGCGCGATGACCTGCGCCGTATCCTCACCGAGCCGGAAGCCAATCTGATCCGCCAGCACCAGGCGCTGATCCTGACCGAGGGGGTGACCCTGGTGTTTACCGACGACGCCATCGACGCTGTGGCCGACGCCGCCGTGGCGGTCAACGCCTCCGTCGAGAACATCGGCGCCCGGCGGCTGCAGACGATCCTGGAGAAGGTGGTCGAGGAGATCAGCTTCAGCGCGGGCGATCGCTCGGGCGAGACGGTCACGGTCGACGCGGCCTATGTGCAGGAACGCATCGGCGCCTTGGCTGCGAACGCAGACCTCAGCCGGTTCATCCTCTAGGGCATTTTTCGAGCGAAGCGGTTCCGGTTCGCGTGAAAAAAATGTGTCAAAACAAAAGATCAGAGCTCACGGCCTGACGCAGTCAGGTCGGGAAATGCTCTAGGCGCGCGCGCTGCGCGTCAGGCGAATTTCGACGGGAAGGTTTGGGTGTTTTCCGGCCGCCCCGGGCCTTGCGCGCCCAGATCGACGATTCGCGGCGGCTCGTTATGCGTGAGGAGGCTGGCCAGTCCGATCTCGGACAGGGACCAGTTCTCTTCGCGGGTTTGAGCCGGCGTCACCAAGTCGCCTCGGTAGGCCTCGCGGAACCGCCGGTCACGGAAGGCCAGCAGCTCGTTCCACTGCGAGTGTCTGGGCGGCCCGATGGCCATTTCCCGAAGCATGGCTTGGCATTCGGGGGTCAGGTCGGGGCTTCGGTGAAGAAGCTTGCCGCTGAGTTTGATGAGGGGCGCAACGACGTCGCGTATGCGTTGACGCAGGCTCAACATGGGTTTCTCCGCCCCAGTTCAATCATCGTTAAGCGGCGCATTCTCCTAGTTGGGGCTTCCGCCAAGGGAACCCGCTGAAGCTCCGCAGTAACGACGCCAAGCGTTACCGCAAAGACGCGCCGACGGCCTCCATGCCGAGCATCGCCGCCTTGCGACCCAACCCCCAATGGTAACCGGTCAGCCGGCCGTCCCTCGCGATGGCGCGGTGGCAAGGGATAAGCAGCGAGATAGGGTTGGCGCCGATCGCGCCGCCGGTGGCCTGGTAAGCGCGCGGACTGCCCGCCCAGGCCGCGATCTCGCCATAGCTGCCGGTCTGGCCCGCAGGGATGCGCAACAGGGCCTTCCAGACCTGGATGTTGAACGGCGAGCCGATCAGCACCACCGGCAGGGGCTGGTCACCACCGGCGAAGGCGTGGACCGCCGTGCGGGCCGAGGCCTCGTCATCGCGGCGCCAGTCGGCGGCGGGGAACCGCCGGTGCATATCGGCGAAGGTCGCCTCATCGTCGCCATCGGAAAAGGCCAGGCCGGCCAGGCCGCGCGGGGCCATGACGAACAGGCCCTTGCCATAGGGGGTCGGCGCCCAGCCCCAGGCCAGATGGAGCCCCTCGCCCCGACGCCGCACGTCGCCCGGCGTCACCGCCTCCTGGGCGATGAACAGGTCGTGCAGGCGCGAAGGGCCGGACAGGCCGGCGTCATAAGCCGCGTCGAGCACGCTGACGCCCTGCTCCAGCGATCGCCGAGCCTCGGCATGGGCGATGGCGGCGACGAAGATCTTGGGGCTGACCCCAGCCCAGCGGCTGAACACCCGCTGGAAATGGAATGGCGACAGGCCGACCGCGTCGGCGGCCTCGTCCAGCGACGGACGCTCCTGCCAGCGGTCGGCCAGCCAGGAAAGGGCCTTGGCCATGCGATCATAGTCCGCCGACCGCTCGGTCAGATGGGCGATAGCTTGGGAGGGGGAAACATCGAGCGGCATGGCGAGAAGATAGTGCGCCCCGCCGCCGCCGTCCGCCCGGTTCTTGCGCCGTTTAGCGATAGCGTTCGGCCCGGGCGTCGAGGATCGCCCGCTCCAGCGCCCGGGCGAAATCGACACGCTCGAGCGGGCTCAGCGCCCGGGCCAGCGTCAGGCGCCGACGCGACATCATCAGCCGCACCCGCGCCTCGTGCTCGCCCGCCTGCTCGACGCCGACCCGGGTGAAGGCGGTGGGCGATGTCCAGATCACGCGGGCGCCCTTCTCGTCCTCGCGGCTGACGGTCACCGCCTCGGCCGTGACCCGCACGCGCTCTGAACGCTCGGCGGCGCGGAAACTGGCGCGGAGGGCCAGGCCCATGGCCAGCACGTCCAGTCCCAGGAACGGCAGCACCGGCGGGGCGCCCAGGATCAACAGGAAGATCCCCACCATCAGGTTGAAGGCGGTCAGCACGCCAAGCAGCACATAGAGACCCTGCCGGTTCATCGACCGGTTGGGCTTGATCACGGCGTCAAGATATAGCGGCGCGGACATGGGCTTGATTTAGGGGCGGCCCCGACGCTTGGCGAGAGGCGCGCATCACGGCATGGTCGCCGCCCATGGCCAAGCCCGCGTCCACCAAGCCGTTCGTCAGAAAACGCCCTGTCGCCAAGCGCCTAACGCCGGCCGAGCGCGCGCGGATCGAGGTGCTGTTCTCGCGGTTCGAAAGCCTGGAAGACCATCCCAAGACCGAGCTCAACTATTCCAACCCCTACACCCTGGTGACCGCCGTGGCCCTGTCGGCCCAGGCGACGGACGTTCAGGTCAACAAGTCGACCGGTCCGCTGTTCCAGGTCGCAGACAGTCCCGCCAAGATGCTGGCGCTCGGCGAGGAAGGCCTGATCGGCTACATCGCCTCGATCGGCCTCTACCGCACCAAGGCCAGGAACGTCATCGCCTCGGCCCGCATCCTGATGGACCATCATGGCGGCGAGGTGCCCTTGAACCGCGAGGCTCTGGAAAGCCTGCCCGGCGTGGGCCGCAAGACCGCCAGCGTGGTGCTCAATGAACTGGATATCGAGCCGGCGATCGCCGTCGACACCCATGTGTTCCGCGTCTCGCACCGGCTGAAGCTGTCAGCCGGAAAGACGCCGGACGCGGTCGAGGACGATCTGATGCGAATCGTGCCGGATCGCTACAAGACCCGGGCCCATCACTGGCTGATCCTGCACGGGCGGTATGTCTGCGTGGCGCGGAAGCCGAAGTGCGAGGTGTGCCGGATCGCGGATCTATGTCCGTCGCGGGAGCTGTTTCTGGGCGCCTAAGCGGCGAACACTTGCCCCTAAGGGTCGCTTCGCGACCGTCTTCCCCCAGAGGGGGAAGAGCCCCGCGTTTCGAGCTCCGCCCCCTATGGGGCGGACAGGCGGCGAAGCCGCCAGGTGGGGGCAAGTCAGTGGGCTAGAGCACCCTAACCACCGCCGCCGCGAACGCCGCGCCGCCATCATGGGCGTGCCGCAGGAACAGGTCCGGCTCGATGACCTCCAGCTCCATCAGCTGGGGCGTACCGTCCAGACCTCGGATCAGGTCGACCCGGGCGTAGGTCAACTGCGTCCCGGCCGCCTTGAGCACCATCGCCGCCGCGTGCAGCGCCTCGGGTTCGGGCGCGACGCCGCTGACCTGGCCGCCGAACTGCGGCTGGACGCGGAAGTCGCCGCCGGTCGCTACCTTGGTCACCGCGTGGCTGAACACCCCGTCGAAATAGAACAGCGAAAGCTCGCCCTCCTCGCCCACCGCCGGAAGGAACGGCTGGATCAGCGCCGGACCAGTGGTGCAGCCCGTCAAACCGTCGGCGTGGCGCAGCTTAACGGTGTCTTGCGATCCGCCGGAGATCTGCGGCTTGGCCACCAGCACGTCGACGCCGAACACCTCGCGAGCCCGATCCAGGTCCTCGAGCGACAAGCGATCCAGAGCGATGGTCGGCACCACCGGCGCGCCCTTCGCCGCCAGTTGGGCAAGATAGGTCTTGGTGGTGTTCCAGCGCAACACCGACACTGGATTGGCCAGGCGCGCGCCAGTGGCTTCAAGGGCGTCGAGCCGCTCGAACCACAGCGGCGCGCGCAGGTGATAGCCCCAGGTCAGCAGCGGCAACACCACACGGGCTCGGGCCGGGTCGAGCGGTTCGACCCAGCTGGCGTGCTCGACGTCCAGGCCGCGCGCCCGCAGCGGCGCCGCGAGACGCTCGAACAATGGGGTCCAGGCGTGGGCGAACAGGGTTTCGTCGGCGGCGGGCGTGAGGATCAGAACGTCGGTCATGCCCTTGGCGGTAGAGCGACACGATCCTTCGGGCAAGGCTCGCGTTGCCTTGCGCGCCTCGATCCGGTACTCCGCGCGCGTCGCCCTTTCGGAAAAGACCTTTTATGACCGCCCTCTACGACGTCGCCGCCATCGGTAACGCTATCGTCGATGTCATCGCCCAGTGTGACGACGCCTTCCTGGAGCGACAAGGCCTGGTCAAGGGCTCGATGGCCCTGATTGACGTGGCGCGGGCCTCTATCCTTTATGACGTGATGGCGTCGGGCATCGAGGCGTCGGGCGGCAGCGCGGGCAACACCGTGGCCGGCGTCGCCAGCTTTGGTGGCAAGGCCGCCTTCATAGGCAAGGTCGCCGACGACCAGCTGGGCCGCGTCTTCACCCACGACATGCGCGCCATTGGCGCCACCTTCAACACCCCGCCCCTGGCGGAAGGGCCCGCGACGGCCCAGAGCCTGATCAATGTCACGCCAGACGCCCAGCGCACCATGTCGACCTATCTGGGCGCCTGTGTCGAGCTGACCGCCGCCGACGTCGACCCGGCGATCATCGAAGCGGCGCAGTACGTCTATCTGGAGGGTTATCTATTCGATCCGCTGGAAGCCCGCCGCGCCTTCGCCAAGGCCGCCGGCCTGGCCCATGGCGCGGGGCGCAAGATCGTCATCACCCTGTCCGACAGTTTCGTGGTCGAGCGTCACCGCGAGGCCCTGCTGGGCTTCATCGACACCCAGTGCGACATCGTCTTCGCCAATGCCTCGGAAGTCTGCGCCCTGTTCCAGACCACCGACTTCGACGCCGCCGTGAAGGCCTTGGCCGGCAAGGTCGAGATCGCCGCCGTCACGCGCAGCGAACACGGCTCGGTGGTAGCCTCCGGCGGGGCATTGCACGAAATCTCGGCCTATCCCGTCGAAAAAGTCATAGACACTACCGGCGCCGGCGACCAATACGCGGCGGGCTTCCTCTATGGCCTCTCCCAGGGCCACCCGCTGCCCGTCTGCGGACAGCTGGGCGCCCTGGCCGCCGCCGAGGTCATCGCGCACTACGGTCCACGCCCGCAGGTCAGCCTGCGGGATCTCGCGGCCCAAAACGGAATTTAAGGACGACCATGGCCCGCACCGCTGAAGTGGTCCGCGAGACGAAAGAGACCCAGATCCGGGTCTGGATCGACCTCGACGGGACCGGCGCCTCGACGATCTCGACCGGCATCGGGTTCTACGACCACATGCTGGAGAGCTTCGCGCGCCACGGCGGGTTCGACCTCAAGGTCGAGACCACTGGCGACCTGCACATCGACATGCACCACACGGTGGAAGACACCGGCATCGTGCTGGGCCTGGCGATAAACAAGGCTCTGGATGGCTTCAAGGGCATCCGACGCTTCGGTCACGCCTATATCCCGATGGACGAGACCCTGACGCGCTGCGCCATCGACCTGTCGAACCGGCCCTATCTGATCTGGAAGGTCGACTTCAAGCGGCCCAAGGTCGGCGAGATGGACACCGAGCTGTTCAAGGAATTCCACCACGCCTTCGCGATGAACGTGGGAGCCTGCGTGCATCTCGAGACGTTGTACGGCGACAACACGCACCACGTCGCCGAAAGCGGCTTCAAGGCCCTGGCCCGGGCGCTGCGTCAGGCGGTCGAGATCGACCCCAAGACCGGCGGCCTGGCCCCCTCCACCAAGGGCGTGCTGTAGGGAATTTGATCTCATGCAGACCGTCGCCCTGATCGATTACGGGTCGGGCAATTTGCGCTCGGCCGAAAAGGCCCTGCGCGAGGCGGCCCGCCGTCACGCCATCGACGCTGACATCGTCGTGACGGCCGACCCGTCCATTGTGGCCGCCGCCGACCGCGTGGTGCTGCCCGGAGTGGGCGCCTTCGCGTCTTGCCGCGCTGGCCTCGACGCCTCGGGGGTCTACGAGGCAATGAACGCGGCCGTGCACGGCAAGGGCGCGCCGTTCCTGGGCATTTGCGTGGGCCACCAGCTGCTGGCCTCGCGGGGCCTGGAGTTCGGCGTCACCCCCGGCCTCGGCTGGATCGCCGGCGAAGTGAAGAAGCTCGAACCCCACGACCCCGGCCTGACCATCCCGCACATGGGCTGGAACGCAATCTCGCTCGCCCATGCCCACCCGCTCTTTACCGGCGTCGAGCACGGCGCCCACATGTACTTCGCCAACTCCTTCGCCTTGACGCCTTCGAACCCCGAGGACGTCCTGGCGACCACCGATCACGGCGGCCCGTTCACGGCCGCCGTGGCCAAGGGCAACGTGGCCGGCGTACAGTTCCACCCCGAAAAATCCCAAGCCGCGGGGCTCGCCCTGCTCGCCAACTTCCTGGAATGGCGCCCATGATCCTCTATCCCGCCATCGACTTGAAGGACGGCCAGTGCGTGCGTCTGCTGCACGGCGACATGGAGAAGGCCACGGTCTTCAACACCTCGCCGGTCGATCAGGCCGAGCGTTTCGTCAAGGATGGTTTCTCGTGGCTGCACGTGGTCGACCTGAACGGGGCTATCCAGGGCAAGTCGATCAACACCATCGCCGTTCAGTCGATTCTGGAGTCGATCTCCATTCCGGTGCAGCTGGGCGGCGGCATTCGGACCCTCGAAGGCGTCGAGGCCTGGATCGAGGCCGGCGTCTCGCGCGTCATCCTGGGCACCATCGCCGTCCATGACCCAGACCTGGTCCGCAAGGCCGCCCGCCTGTGGCCCGAACAGATCGCCGTGGCTGTCGATGTGCGCGACGGCAAGGTGGCCATCGACGGCTGGACTGGCCTGTCGGACCTGTCGGCCATCGACCTGTCGCGACGCTTCGAAGACGTGGGCGTGGCCGCCCTGATCATCACCGACATCAGCCGCGACGGCGCCCTGACGGGGGTCAATGTCGACGGCGTGGGCGAACTGGCCGACGCCGTGTCGATCCCGGTCATCGCCTCGGGCGGCGTCGCTTCGACAGCCGACATCGAGCGCCTGAAGGCCCGCGAGGGCGTGGAGATCGCCGGCGCCATCCTGGGCCGCTCGCTCTATGCCGGCACCATCAAGCCGTCCGAAGCCCTGACCATCGCGGCCGCCTGATGCTGAAGACCCGAATCATTCCCTGTCTCGACGTCAAGGACGGCCGGGTGGTGAAGGGGGTCAATTTCGTGGCCCTGCGCGACGCCGGCGACCCGGTGGAGCAGGCCCGCGCCTATGACGCGGCGGGGGCCGACGAGCTGATGTTCCTGGACATCACCGCCTCCAGCGACGGCCGAGGGCTGCTGCTGGACGTCATTTCCCGCACCGCCGAGGTCTGTTTCATGCCGGTCTCGGTGGGCGGCGGCGTGCGCGAGGTGGCCGACATGCGCCGCCTGCTGCTGGCCGGGGCCGACAAGGTGTCGATCAACACCGCGGCCGTCGAGAACCCTGCCCTGGTGTCGGCTGGGGCCAACGCCTTCGGCGCCCAGTGCGTGGTGGTGGCCATCGACGCCAAGGCCCGCCCCGACGGGTCGGGGTGGAACGTCTGGACCTATGGCGGCCGCCGGGACACCGGCCTCGACGTCGTCGAGTACGCGGCCCTGTGCGTCCAGCGGGGAGCGGGCGAGATCCTGCTGACCTCGATGGACCGCGACGGGGCCAAAATCGGCTACGACATTCCTCTGCTCAAGGCCGTGACCGGGGCGGTGACCGTGCCGGTGATCGCCTCGGGCGGGGCGGGCAAGACCGAACACCTGGTCGAGGCCGCTCGCGACGGCCATGCCGCCGCCGTTCTGGCCGCTTCGATCTTCCACTTCGGCGAGATCAGCATCGGCGAGGCCAAGCGGGCCATGGCCGCCGCCGGCATCGCCGTGCGCCTGGACGACCTGCAGGGGGCCGCATGAGCCGATTGTTCGAGGTGCTTGAGCGTCTGGCCGCCACGATCGAGGCCCGCAAGGGTGGCGACCCGTCGGTGTCCTACACCGCCAAGCTGCTGGCCGACCCGGCCTTGGCCGCCAAGAAGCTGGGCGAGGAAGCCGTCGAGACGGTGATCGCCGCCGTCGCCCAGGGTCCGGACGCTTTGGCCAGCGAGAGCGCCGATCTGCTGTACCATTGGCTGGTGCTGCTGGCGGCTTCCGGGGTTTCACTGGACGCCGTGGCCGAGAAATTGGCTGGCCGCGAAGGGACATCGGGTTTGGCCGAAAAGGCGTCGCGCGCCTAGAGCATTTTTCGAGCGAAGTGGTTCCGGTTCGCGTGAAGAAAAATGCCTCAAAACAAAAGATTAGAGCTCACGGCCTGACGCAGTCAGGTCGGGAAATGCTCTAGCCCAGCAGCTTGCTGAGGAGCGCCGAGTGCAGGCTCCAGCCCAGGAAGCCCGCTAGGCCCATGATGACGCCAAGCGCTCCGAAGGCCCAGGACGCCCAGAGCGCCGCCGAGATCTCCACCAACGCCGCCACGGCCGCGATGGAGACGGCGATCGAGATCAGGGCGTCGGAAGCATCGAACTGATCGTCATGGACGTTGAGCGCGTCATATCGAGCGGAAAACCCCTCGGCCCTGGCCTTGAGCATAGGGACCTCCGCCTTGTACTTGGCGATCTCGGTCCCTAGCCGCAGGACCTCGACATCGACCGCCGCCAGCGGGCGCGCGCCAGCGGACAGAGCCAGCAGCCGTACCTGGGTTTGGGCCGTTTCGTCGATGTGGCGCTTGGTCTTGGTGGCCTGGTACTCGTTCCAGGCGTCAACGCCATCCGATTGGGCCTGCTGCATCGCCTGGACGATGTTGCCGTCCTTGACCCCGCACAGGCCCATGAAGATCGACAGGGACACCACGGTGATCGCCACGCGCCGGTTGAAGCTCTTGTCCTTGGCCTCGGCCCCGATCTCGATGTCCATGCGCGTCTCCGGAAGTGCGGCGAAGCTTGGCGCCACAATCGTGGCGACCGCTGGGCGCGTTCAGACCCTAGGCGGCCGCCGCTTCAGCGCCACATAGAAGGCCCCATCGCCGCCGTGGCGCTTGTCGGCCGGCGAGACGCCCGCCACGATGTCGCGCAGGGCGGGGCCGGCCAGCCACTCAGGCGTACGTGACCGGAGCACGCCCTGCCCGATCCGCCCCTTGCCGGTAATCACCAAGGCGGCGCGATGGCCGTCTTGCCAGGCGCGGCGCAGGAAGGCCTCAAGCACCGGCTTGGCGCGGTCCTGATCCAGGCCGTGCAGGTCGAGGCGCGCCTCCAACGGCGTGTGCTCGCGGGCGATCTTGCGCTTGCGGTTGGGTTCGATGCCCTCGAGCGGACCGGGCGAGCGCTTGTTTCCCGCCGGCTTGAGGCTGTGAGGGTCGAGCAGGAGCGGGGCAAGCGGCTGGAGCGTCGTGGGCTGGGCCAGCGACTTTTCGGCCTTGGGGGCCCAACCAACGGCCTTCTGGGTCGCCTTGGCCTTCACCGTGGCGGTGACCATGCCCCACAGGCGCATCTCGTCCTGGCGGGGCGGCCGTTTCATCGCTAGCCCCGAGGAACCAACCGATAGAGCCGCAGCTCATGGCGCACGCGCCCGGCCTCGGCTCCGGCCGCCGCGCCCGTGCCCACATAGAGATCGGCCCGCACGTCGCCCTTGATCGCCCCCCCCACGTCGAGCGCCACCGCCAGGCGGCGGTAGGCGGGGAAGGCGCCGCTGAGCTTGGGCGCGCTGGCGTCGAGCCAGTAGAGCTCGCCCATCGCATGCTTGCTGGGGTCGATGGCGATGGCGCGGCCAGCCGGCAGCGGGATTCCCGCCGCCCCCACCGCCTGCTTGCCATCATCGGCCAAGGTCTGGAAGAACACGTAGCGAGGGTTCAGCCGCATGATGGCGTCGGCCTCGGGGCCGCGATGGCCGGCCAGCCATGTGCGGATGGCGTCGCCCGAGGTGTTGTTGTCGGGCAGCAGCCCGCGTTCGCGCATGGCGGTGGCGATGCCGACGAACGGGCGGCCATTGCTGCCGGCGAAGGCGGCGCGCACGCGGCGGCCGTCCGGCAGGATCAGCACGCCCGAGCCTTGGATCTGCAAGAAGAACAGCTCCTCCGGCCGCATCCAGGCCAGGGGCCGGTTTTCGGTCGAAGCCTCGATGGCGGCGCGGTCGGGATAGGGCACGAACTGGCCGCCCTCGACCCGGCCGGTGACCCTCTTGCCCGCGAAGCCGGGTTCGAACTGACCCAGGTCCAACACCACCAGGTCGACGGGCTTGCCCCGAAGAGGGGCGCTGAACTCCGCCGAGCGCGACATCCGCGCCGCGGATTCCGGGGCGAAATAGGCGGTCAGCGTGCCCTGGCCGGGGATCTGCTCGGGTCGGAAATTGATTTCCAGGAAGCGGCGCGCCTCGGCGTCGTCGGCCGGGCGATCGGCGCGGGCCTTGCGGCAAACCTCGGCCATGGCAGGGTCCGTGGCCACGCCGCAGCCCTGGCGAAAGGCGTCCAGGGCGCCGAGGTGGTCTTCCTGCGACCAGCCGGCTAGGTCGGCGAACGCCACGACGCTTCCGGGCGCGGTCGGCGTCGTCTCGACCGACCCATGCCCCACGGCGACGGGTCCGGTCGGCTTGATCGGCGCCGTGGTGGCGCAGGCCGCGAGCGCCAGGACGGCGAAGGCGGCGACCAAGCCTCCTCGAACCCCCCAAAGACGCGGCATCAGGCCTCCGCGACGTCGACGCGGACCAGGGTCCAGTTGGGGTTCTTGCTCTTCAGGTCGCGCTGGAAGGTCCAGAGGTCGGCTGTGCGACGATCGTCGACCGCCTCGCCAGCGGCGCTGGTCGAGCGGGTGCGAACCTCGGCCAAGATGCGCACCACCGCCTTGGCGACGTCGCCCTCTACGGTGATGGAGTCCAGATCGGTGCGCGGAGAGGCCAGGAACTCGGCCTTTTCGGTGCGGCCCTCGGCTTCGCGGGCGGCGATGGCGCCTTCGAAATTGGCCATGACGTCCTCGGCCAGCAACGGCTTGAGCGTTTCGCGATCGCCGGCGGCAAAGGCCTTGACGATCAGCTCATAGGCTTGCCGAGATCCGCTCAGGAAGTGGCCGATATCGAAATCGGACTGCCGGGCGCGCAGGGCGGCCAGGCCGCTGAGCGCCTCGCCGGCCACTTCGGGCCTCTTGACGTCATGCGGCAGGGCGCTAGCCGGCACGGCGGCGGGGGCGTCCTCGGGCTGACGTCCAACCCGGCGACCCAGGGTGGCGTAGAGCTGGTAGAGGATGACCGCGGCCAGAACCGCGAGGATAATCCATTCAAACACGACAGTTTCCGCTCATTCACCAGGGTCGGGCGGCCAAGACGGGCACCCAGCCGGGACATCTATCCTATATAGGACAGACGGGCTCGCGCGACAGGCGCCCGGCGTTGCGTGCCAGTCGCCCGCGTGTTAGCAGCCCCGCTCTCTCCTAGCGGCCAATTTCGACGCCGAATACGGATTTATCGCCCATGACCGACACGACCGCCGCTCCGACCGCCCCGCAGGACGACACCGCAGGGACGGAAACCGGCATCCGCATCATCGCCCAGTTCGTGCGCGACTTCTCATTTGAGAGCCCGCACGCCCCCGACTCGCTGCGCGCCGGCGGCCCGCCGCCCGCCATCGACATGGGCGTCGAGATGAACGCCCGGGGCCGCACCGACGGCCTGTTCGAGGTGGACCTGAAGCTGTCGGCCCGCGCCACGCGCGACGAACAGCCGGTTTTTCATGTCGAGGTCCTGTACGGCGGCCTGTTCCACATTGGCGGCGTTTCGGAAGCCGATCTGGAACCCGTCCTGCTGATCGAGTGCCCGCGCTTCCTGTTCCCGTTCGCCCGTCGCCTGATCGCCGATGTCACCAGTGAGGGCGGCTTCCCGCCCTTCCTGATCGACCCGATCGACTTCGCCGGAGTCTATGCGGCCCGCAAGGCCCAAGCCGAGGGCGTAGTGATCGGAAACGCTTGATTTCAGGCGGATCGCTGAATTGGAAAAAGCCCCGGTCGCGCACAGCGACAGGGGCTTTTTGCTGGAATTGGGACAGGCGCCAATCAAGGCTGAAGTCGGTACCCACCCATCTCGGTGATCAAGATCCGCGCCATCGCTGGGTCGGGCTCGATCTTCTGGCGCAGGCGGTAAACGTGGGTCTCCAGCGTGTGGGTCGTGACCCCGGCGTTGTAGCCCCAGACCTCGGTCAGCAGTTCCTCGCGCGACACCGGCTTGGCGCCGGCGCGGTAGAGGTATTTCAGGATGTTGGTTTCCTTCTCGGTCAGCCGGACCTTCTTCTGCTTCTCGTCGATCAGCAGCTTGGCGGACGGGCGGAACTCGTAGGGCCCGATCCGGAACAGGGCGTCTTCCGAGGCCTCGTAACTGCGCAGCTGGGCTCGGATGCGGGCCAGCAGCACACCGAAGCGGAAGGGCTTGGTGACATAGTCATTGGCGCCGGACTCCAGCCCTAGGATGGTGTCGCTGTCGCTGGCCGCCGCCGTCAGCATGATCACCGGGGCGGTGACCCCGTTCTTGCGCATCAGCCGGCAGGCCTCGCGGCCGTCCATGTCGGGCAGATCAACGTCCAGCAAAACCAGGTCGGGCTTGAGTTCACGGGCCATCCGCACGCCATCGCCGGCCGTCGGAGCCTCGGCGACGGTGAACTCCTCATGAAGGGCCAATTGCTCGGCGAGCGCGCCGCGCAGATCATCGTCGTCATCGACCAGGAGAAGGGTTTTGCGTTGCGCCATGAGCGGGAACATGCACCGCTGCGGCCCCCGGCGCCAAGGGCGCTTCTGGACAAGCCGCCGCTCGATGACCTTTCGCGCCCATGCCGACGGCCAGATGACGCTGAACGGTCACACCGTGCGCTGCGCGCTGGGCAAGGCCGGGGTGATCGCGGCGATCGACAAGCGCGAGGGCGATAATCGGAGCCCGCTGGGCGCCTGGCCGATCCGCCGCGTGCTCTATCGGCCGGATGCCTATCCAAACGGCCCGACCACCGCGCTGCCCGCCGCGCCCATCGCACGCCACGACGGCTGGTGCGACGCGCTGGGCGATGGGGCTTATAATCGACCGGTGACCCTGCCCTATCCGGCCAGCGCCGAGCGGATGTGGCGCGATGACGAGATCTACGATCTGGTCCTGGTGCTCGGCCACAACGACGATCCGCCGGTCGACGGCCTGGGTTCGGCGATCTTCCTGCACCTGGCGCGGGACGACTATCCAGGCACCGAAGGCTGCGTCGCCCTGGCGCGGGCCGATGTCGAGGCGCTGCTGGCGGAGGCCAAACCGGGCGACGCGGTGGAGATCGTCGCCGACTAGAGCATTTTTCGAGCGAAGTGGTTCCGGTTCGCGTGAAGAAAAATGCGTCAAAACAGAAGATTAGGGCTCACGGCCTGACGCGGTCAGGTCGGGAAATGCTCTAGGCGCGCGACCCAAACAGCGCCGAACCCACGCGGACCGAGGTGGCGCCGCAGGCGATGGCGATCTCGAAATCGTCGCTCATGCCCATCGAGAGCTTGGACAGGCCGTTGCGCGCCGCGATCTCGCCCAGCATCCGAAAATGCGGCGTGGGATCCATGTCGGCTGGCGGAATACACATCAGCCCGTCCACGGGCAGATCCAGGCCCCGACAGAGGGCGACGAAGGCCTCGGCCTGATCGGGGAGCACGCCGGCCTTCTGCGGCTCTTCGCCGGTATTGACCTGGACGAACAGGCGAGGCGCCTTGCCCTGGCTCTGGATCTCGCCCGCCAGGGCTCGGGCCAGTTTCTCGCGGTCGAGGCTTTCGATGACGTCAAAGAAAGCCACGGCGTCGCGGGTCTTGTTGCTTTGCAAGGGTCCGATCAGCCGCAGCTCGACCTCGGATCGTCGTTCGCTCCAGCGACCCATGGCCTCTTGAACGCGATTTTCCCCGAACACCCGCTGGCCCGCGCCGAGAATGGGGGCGATATGGTCCCAGGGCTGCAGCTTGGACACCGCCACCAAGGTCACGGCGTCGGCCGGTCGGCCGGCTGCGAGCGCGGCGGCCTGGATGCGGGATTGGACCGAGGAGTAGACGTCAGACATGGATTCAAGGCGCGCGATCGACGAGATGGAGGTCCTATCTAGAACGGCCACGCGGTTTCGCCCATGGCTCGTGCGCGGAAAGCCGGCCCCGCGCCTCCTGTTCTTCACCGATCCGCTGCGCACGCCCGATCCCGAAGGCGTAGCCGAGCACCTGCCTCCCGGCGCCGCTGTGGTGTTTCGAGCCTTTGGCGCTCCGGACGCCGAGGCGCGGGGCCAAAAACTCAGGCAAATCACCTACCGGCGCGGCCTCCTTTTGCTGATCGGCGCGAACGCTGAGCTGGCCGAACGGCTCGGCGCCGACGGCCTGCACCTGCCGGAACGCATGACTGCCGAACTTCCCGCGATTCGCGCGCGTCATGCCCATTGGTGGCTGACCGTGGCCGCTCATGGCGAGGACGCGGCGCGGGCGGGCGCGGCGGCGGGGGCGGATGCGCTGGTGGTGTCGCCGATCTTCTCCAGCGCCAGCCCCTCGGCCGGTCCGCCGCTCGGCGTTGAGGCGCTGAAACGGATCGTCGCGGCCGTCCCGACGCCGGTCTATGCCTTGGGCGGCGTGCGGGCGAGCACGGTCGACCAATTGCTGGATAGCGGGATCATCGGAATAGCAGCAGTGGAGGCCTTCGGCGCCTAGAACTTGAAGGCGGTTTCCAGTTTCACGCGGGGCGCGGTTTCCTGGATCTCGTTCTTGCGGGCGTTCAGGGCGGGGTTGTTGTCGCCCAAGGCCACGGCGCCGCCAACCCGGATCGACGGGGTGACGCTGTAATAGGCCCCTGCCTGGACGTCCTTCAGCTCCATCTCACGATTAAGCGGCCGGTCGAGGTCGAGCTTGAGGCCCCACTTGCCCTTCTTGGCGTCCCACTTGAGGGACTGCTTCGGGCCCTCCGGCGCAAAGGGCGCGATCTGGGCGGGCTTGCTGAAGTCGTTCTTGACGGTGAAGTCCGCGCGAGGCTTGCTTTGGGCATGGACCACCGTCGTCGATCCCAACAGGATCAACGCCGTAGCCCCAGCCATGAAATACCGTGCCGCGAACATCGCTACTCGAACCTAACCCAACCCGGACCCGATATAGGTCAACCGACATATAGGATTGGGTTCCCTGAAAATCGATTAAAGGCCTGAGTACAACGCGGTCAACCGCCGTTGGATCGGAGCAAGCGTCGCAAGAGTCGATTCAGCGGGCGCCTGTGGCGGTCCTGCCACGCGATTCCTGTTTTGACGCGGCGCGACCATGCTATAGACCGCTTCCGGCTGCGGGGGCGCGCCAGGATGCGCGATCGCGTCGGCGAGACATTGGAGCGAGGTACTATGGCGTTTGAGCGTGGGTCGGTGTTGCGCGGCGTCGCCGCTGGCGTTCTGGCGTTGTCGGTTGTCGTGGGCGTATCCGCCTGCGGAAGCACCAAGGGTCCCAGGACCTTCACCAGCCAAAGCGATGAGCCGGGTTTCAACCCCTTCAATCTCGGACGCTCCAAGCAGGCCCCGGCCGCCTCGGGCGCGATTGGCGTCAACGGCTTCCTGTGGCGCGCCAGCCTGGACACCCTGGCCTTCATGCCCCTGGCCTCGGCCGACCCTTACGGCGGCGTGATCGTCACCGACTGGTACTCCAATCCAGAAAAGCCGGACGAGCGCTTCAAGGCCACGGTCTACATCCTTGACACTCGCCTTCGGGCCGACGGCCTGAACGTCACGATCTTCAAGCAGGTTAAGGACGCCAACGGGACCTGGAGCGACAGCACGGCCACCGAGCAGACGGCGACCGACGTCGAGAACGCCATCCTGACGCGAGCCCGTCAGCTTCGCCTTTCCAACATCAAGAACTAGGGCTTCCCTGGTTCTTCGTGGGAGCCTTTTGTCCGCGTGACAAAAGGCTCCCGTTCGCACTTTTACAAGGCGCGCCTGGGCCGAAACCGCTTAAGACTTCCGCGGATTACGCCAGAGGCGTGACGCCCCGCACCTACAGTCTGGTTTCATGGCCCGCTACAATCCCAAAGACACCGAGCCCAAGTGGCGCGCCGCCTGGGCGAACGCCAACACCTTCCTGACGCCGATCACCCGCGACGCGCGTCCGAAATACTATGTGCTCGAGATGTTCCCCTATCCCTCGGGGCGCATCCACATGGGCCATGTGCGCAACTACGCCATGGGCGACGTCGTGGCCCGCTATAAGCGCGCCCAGGGCTTCAACGTGCTGCATCCGATGGGCTGGGACGCATTTGGCATGCCGGCCGAGAACGCCGCAATGGAGCGCGGCGTCCACCCCAAGGCCTGGACCTACGACAACATCGCCGCCATGCGTGAGCAATTGAAGGCTCTGGGCCTTTCAATCGACTGGTCGCGCGAGTTCGCCACCTGCGACCCGGCCTATTACGGCAAGCAGCAGGCCTGGTTCCTGCGCCTGCTGAAGCGCGGCCTGGTCTATCGCAAGGAAGCCTCGGTCAACTGGGATCCGGTCGACATGACCGTCCTGGCCAATGAGCAGGTCATCGACGGCAAGGGCTGGCGCTCGGGCGCGACAGTGGAGAAGCGCAAGCTGACCCAGTGGTTCCTGCGTATCACCGATTATGCCGACGCCCTGATCGACGGCCTCAAGACCCTGGATCGCTGGCCCGAGAAGGTCCGGATCATGCAGGAGAACTGGATCGGCCGGTCCAAGGGCCTGCGGTTCACCTTCAAGTTCGACGGCGTCGCGCCCGAGGGTCATGCCACCGGCCTGGAGGTCTACACCACGCGCCCTGACACCCTGTTCGGTGCCAGCTTCGTGGGCATCGCTCCCGAGCATCCGCTGGCCGAGCAACTGGCGGCGGCCGACCCCGCCGTGGCCGCCTTTGTCGCCGAGTGCCGCCGGGGCGGGACGTCGGAGGCCGATATCGAAGGCGCCGAGAAGCTGGGCCGCGACACCGGGCTGCGGGTCGTCCACCCGCTGGACAACAGCAAGACCCTGCCGGTCTGGATCGCCAATTTCATCCTGATGGACTACGGCACGGGCGCGATCTTCGCCTGCCCGGCCCATGACCAGCGCGACCTGGACTTCGCCCGCAAGTACGACCTGCCCGTCCTGCCGGTGGTGCTGCCGCCGGGCGAAGACGCCGCGACGTTCAATGTCGGCAAGGAGGCCTATGTCGGCCCCGGCGCGATCTTCAATTCCGAATTCCTGGACGGTCTGGACATCGAGGCGGCCAAGACCGAGGCGGTGGCGCGCATCGAGGCCATGGACCAAGGCCAGGGCGCGACCGTCTATCGCCTGCGCGACTGGGGCGTCTCGCGGCAACGCTATTGGGGTTGCCCGATCCCCGTGATCCACTGCGAGGCCTGCGGCCCCGTCGGCGTGCCGGAAGATCAGTTGCCGGTGGTGCTGCCCGACGACGTCGCCTTCGACAAGCCGGGCAATCCGCTGCTGCGGCATCCGACCTGGCGTCACACCACCTGCCCTACCTGCGGCGGCAAGGCTGAGCGCGAAACCGACACGCTGGACACCTTTGTCGACAGCTCCTGGTACTTCGCCCGCTTCACCGACCCGACCGCGGCCGAACCGATCAACAAGGACGCGGCCGACCACTGGATGGCGGTCGATCAATATATCGGCGGCGTCGAGCACGCGGTTCTGCACCTGCTCTATGCCCGCTTCATCACCAGGGCGCTGAAGGACGAGGGCCTGCTGTCGGTGGAGGAGCCGTTCGCTGGCCTGTTCACCCAGGGCATGGTCACCCACGAGGCCTACAAGAACGCCACCGGGGAGTGGGTCGAGCCCTCGGACATCCGTATCACCGTCGAGGGCAATGCACGCTCGGCCGCCCACGCCACGACCGGCGAGCCGATCACCATCGGCGACATCGAGAAGATGTCGAAATCCAAGAAGAACGTCGTCGCCCCCGAGGACATCTTCGAGGCCTACGGCGTCGACGCCGCCCGCCTGTTCGTGATGAGCGACAGCCCGCCCGAGCGTGACGTGCAGTGGACCAACAGCGGTGTCGAAGGCTCCTGGCGATTCACCCACCGCGTGTGGAATGAGTTTGACAGCCAGCCAGCGGGCGATTTCGCCCATGATGACAGCGACGCCGCCGCCCTGGCCCTGCGCAAGGGCGCGCACCGCCTGATCGGCTTCGTCACCGACTCGATCGAGGGCTTCCGCTTCAACAGCGGCGTGGCGCGTCTGTATGAGTTCCTGAACATGCTGAAGGTCGCCCCGGCCGAGGGCGCGTCTCAGGGTGTCCTGGCCGCCCGCGCCGAGGCGCTGGAAATCCTGGCGCGCCTGATCTCGCCCTTCACGCCCCACCTGGCAGAAGAGGCCTGGGCCCATCTGGGCGAGAGCGGCATGGTGGTCGACGCGCCGTGGCCCAAGGCCGACGCGGCCCTGGCGGCCGACGACGAGCGCGTGCTGCCGATCCAGATCAACGGCAAGCGTCGCGGCGAAATCAAGGTCAAGGCCGGGACGGCCGAGGCCGAGGTGGAGAAAATCGCTCTGGCGGACGCCGCCGTCCTGGCCCACCTTGGGGGCCTGACTGTTCGCAAGGTGATCGTGGTGAAAGACCGTATCGTCAACATCGTGGCTGGCTGATCGATGAACCGCTTTCCGCTCTTAAAGATCTTTCCGGCGGCCCTGATCGCCGCCTCCGCCGTGGCCCTGGTGGGTTGCGGCTTCACGCCCCTGTACGGACCGCAGATCGTCACCAAGGGCCTGGGCGCCATAGAGGTGGTCGCGCCCGAAGGCCGCTCAGGCTATCTGGTGCGCGAGCAGCTGGACGACGCCCTGGCGCGCGACGTCAATGTCCTGCCCTCGCACAAGCTGGTCTTCACGCTGAAGGAGATGCGCTACGCCCGCGGCGTGCGCGTCGACAACGTGGCCAACCGCTACGAGCTGAACCTGACGGCCTATTGGCAGCTGCTGGACGCCAAGACCGGCCTGACGGTGCGCGCTGGCACGGCCAACGCCGCAGTGACCTACGACTCCGCCGACCAGCCCTATGCCGCCATCGCGGCTCAGCAGGACGGGCAGGAGCGGGCGGCGACCGAGGTGGCGCGCAAGATCCAGCTCGACCTGGCCGTCTGGTTGGCGGGCAAGGCCAAGGCCTAGGATCCTAGCCCATGATCCTGTCGAAGCGACCGGACATCGAACGCTTCCTGAAGGACCCGTCCCGCGAGATCCGGGCCGTGGTGATCTATGGCCGTGATCGAGGAGTCGTGCGCGATCGCGCCGACCAACTGGCCAAGCGCCTGTTCGAGCGGCCCGACGATCCCTTCGACACCGCCCAGCTGACCGAGAGCGATCTCGACAGCCAGGCTGGCAAGCTGGAGGACGAGCTGTCGGCCCTGTCGATGATGGGCGGGCGCCGCCTGGTGCGCTTGCGGCTGACGGGCGAGAAGGCTGGACCCGACAAACAGGCCGCCGAGGCCCTCGCCCGCCATGTGGAGGGCCAGCTCAACCCGGACGCCCTGTTCCTGATCGAAGCCGGGGCGCTCGACCGCAACTCGGCCCTGCGCAAGGCCGCCGAGAAGTCGACCGGCGCGGCGGTTATCCCCTGTTACGAGGACGAAGCCGGAGACCTGGCCCGCCTGACCCGCGAGACCCTGGCCAAGGACAAGGTCAGTCTGAACGGCGAGGCTCTGGACCTGTTCGTCTCGCGCCTGCCCAAGGAGCGCGGCGTGGCCCGGGCCGAGATCGAGCGCCTGGCGCTCTATCTGAACCCGGGCAGCGGCTTTGTGGCCACCCCGGCCGACCTGACCGACTTCCTGGGGGTCGAGCCCGAGGCCTCACTGGGCGACGCCGCCGTCGACGCCTTTGGCGGCCGCCTGGGTCCCGCCCAGGCCGGCCTGCGCCGCGCCGCCGCCGAGGGTGAGGGCGGACCCGCAGCGGTGAGAGCCATGGGCTACCATCTGGGCCGCCTGCGCCGCACCTTGACCCTGCACAAAAACGGCATCGACCTGGCCGCCGCCGCCAAGGCGTCGGGCGTGTTCTGGAAGACCGAGCGCGAATTCCTGCGCCAGGCCCGCGCCTGGACGCTGGACCAGCTGCTGATGGTCCAGGCCGAGGTGCTGGCCGCCGACAAGGCCTGCAAGACCTCCGGCTCGCCCGACCAGCTGATTTCCGAGCGTCTGGCCCTGCAGATCGCCGGCAAGGCGCGGCGGCTGGGGCTGTAGCAAGCCGCTGGGGTAAAAGGTCAGCGCCAGACTAGGAGTCGCTCGCGCCGTCAAGCTTCAGCTTAGTTCTAGATCTTCAAAACTGTGGAAAACGACAGATCCGACGGCGACCAATTTCACGCCATTTCCTCAGAATAATACCTATGGATCAATAGGTTGTCGCCCGTTTGCGACCAGATCAATCTCGCCTGTCGAAAACAGAGCCGGCAGGACCACGGCAAAGGTCCGCTCCATGCGCGACAGACGGGTCCGTTTTCGGAGTCAGATGGCGCGGGTCAGGCGACCGCAGAGGTCATCGAGTTGCTCGAGCGTCGCATAGCGGATCGTCAGGGCGCCGGCCCCGCCACGGTCGTCGATCTCGACATCGAGGCCGAGCAGCGACGACAGGTCGGCTTCCAGCGACTGCGTGTCGGTGTCCTTCGACTTCGCGGGACGACCACCGGCCGACTTGGCGCGAACTTCGCCGGCGGCGTGCGGGGTCCGGCGGGCCAGGGCCTCGGCGTCGCGGACCGACAGGCCCTTGGCGATGACTTCCTTGGCCAGCGCCGTCGGATCCGGAGCCGAGGCGATGGCGCGGGCGTGGCCGGCGGTCAGTTCACCCGAGGTCACGTAGGACTGCACCGCGTCGGGCAGGTTCAGCAGGCGCAGGGTATTGGCGACGTGGCTGCGACTCTTGCCGACGGTCTGGGCGATCGCTTCCTGGGTGCGACCGAACTTCTCTAGCAGCACCTTGTAGCTCAGCGCCTCTTCCAAGGCGTTGAGGTCGGCGCGCTGGACGTTCTCGATGATGCCTATCTCGAGCACCGCCAAATCGTCCAACTCGCGGATCATGATCGGGATGGTCTTGAGGCCGGCGCGTTGCGCGGCTCGCCAGCGGCGCTCGCCGGCGACGATCTGATACTCGCCTGGGGCGCCAGCGGCGGGGCGGACCAGGATCGGCTGCAGCACGCCCTTCTCGCGGATCGAGTCCGAAAGTTCTACCAAGTCATCCTCGCGGAATGTCCGGCGCGGCTGGTTGGGGTTACGGCGGATCAGTTCGATCGGGGCTTCGCGCGACCCTCCCACGGTATCACCGGGGGCCTGGGCGGGCGCGGATTCGACCTCGCCGAGCAGAGCCGACAGGCCCCGACCCAGACCACGACGACCTTCAGACATCCCCGGCTCTCCCACCACAACCGACTCCCGCACGCGCTCAACATTCAACTCAGACAATGACTTGGCTGGTTATCCTCAAGCGGGCTCTACGCCGCTTGGGCCAACCGTGACTTTTCACGCGTGATCACTTCGCGCGCCAGACGCAGGTAAGCCTGGCTGCCGGCGCATTTCAGATCATAGAGCAGCACGGGTTTACCGAACGACGGTGCCTCGGACACCCGGACGTTGCGGGGTATGACCGCGTCATAGACCTTGTCGCCAAAGTGTTGCCGAACATCCCGCGCCACCTGGTCGGACAGACTGTTGCGGCGGTCGTACATGGTCAGCACCACGCCCTGGATTTCCAGCTTGGGATTCAAGCTGCCGCGCACGCGTTCGATGGTTCGCATCAGCTGAGTGAGGCCCTCCAGAGCGAAGAATTCGCACTGCAGCGGCACGAACACGGCGTCGGCGGCGGTCATGGCGTTGACGGTCAGCACGTTCAGCGAGGGCGGGCAGTCGATCAGCACATAGGTGTAGGGGCCGCCGGCGCGGAGCGGCTCCAGGGCGTCGCGCAAACGGTAGGACCGGCGCGCTACCTGGCCAAGCTCGATCTCGACGCCCGACAGGTCGGCGTCGGCGGGAATGACGTCCAAGCCCGGCAGCTCGGTGCGGACCGCGGCGTCGACGACCGGTTTCTCGCCCATCAACACGTCATAGAGCGTGGTCTTGCGCTGCATGCGGGTGATGCCCAGGCCCGTCGAGCAATTGCCCTGCGGATCGGCGTCGATCAGCAGCACCCGTTCGCCGCAGGCCGCCAGGGCCGTGCCCAGATTGATCGCGGTGGTGGTCTTGCCGACCCCGCCCTTCTGATTGGCGATCGCCAGGACGCGCAGCGGTTGGTCAGACTTTACGGACACTTTTAAGCCCTTTCACTTGCACGATCTGGCCTCGCGGGTCGCTCAGGGAGGGCCGCAGGTCGGACTCGAATTTCCAATAGGTCGCGGCCTCGACCAGTTCCGCATCGACATCCTGTCCCTTCAGGAACCAGCCCGTCGCGCCGCGCTTCAGGTAGGGCTGGGCGTAACCCAGAAGTCTGACCATCGGCGCGCAGGCCCGAGCCGTGACGACATCGACCTTGAGGTCGAGCTCCTCGGCGCGACCGTTATGAACCTCAGCGGGCAGCTTCAGGTCATCGACCACCGCGTGCAGGAACTTGCAACGCTTGGTCATGCTCTCGATCAGATGGACCTTGGCGCCCGGCGTGTCCTTCAACAGGATCGCCAGCACCACGCCCGGCAAGCCAGCGCCGGCGCCCAGGTCGGCCCAGATTCTGGCCTCGGGCTCCAGCTTCAGAAGTTGCGCGCTGTCCCAGGCATGGCGGTTCCAGAAGTTTGGTAGCGAGGCCGGCCCCACCAGGTTCATCACGGCGTTCCACTCGGTGAGCAGGGCTTGAAAACGCCGCAGGTCGGACAGCTGGGCCTCGCTACATGCCGTTAACCGCTGGAAGGCGGCTGCGTCGAGGGGCTCGAGCGGTTCGATGATCAGGTCGGTCATGGGATCAGGCTGCACGGGCGCGCCGCACATGGGCCAGCAGCGCCGTCAGGGCTCCTGGCGTCACGCCTTCGATACGGGCCGCCTGGCCCAGGGTGAGAGGTTTGACGCGCTGCAGCTTCTCGCGCACCTCGTTCGACAGACTGCCCACCAAGGCGTAGTCCAGATCGCCCGGCAGGCGCAGATCCTCTTCCCTGCGGAAGGCTTCGGCGTCGATGCGTTGGCGGTCGAGATAGCCGGCATAGGCCGCCTCGATCTCGATCTGCTCGCGGGCCATCGGGCTCCACGTGGAAATCTCCGGCCATACCGAGGTCAGGCCGTCGAGCGTAACCTCCGGCAGGGCGAGCATGGCCAGGACGTCGCGGCGCTGGCCGTCGGCATTAACCTTGAAGCCGGCCTTCACGGCGGCGGCCGGCGTCAGATTGACCGAACGGGCAAAGGCCCGAACGGCCGCAAGCTCGGCCTTCTTCATGGACCAGGCGGCTGCACGGTCCTTCCCCACGCAGCCCAGTTCAAGGCCGCGATCGGTCAGGCGCTGGTCGGCGTTGTCGGCCCGCAGCACCAGGCGAAACTCGGCGCGGCTGGTGAACATGCGATAGGGTTCGGTGACGCCCCGGGTGACCAGGTCGTCGATCATCACGCCGATATAGGCCTCATCGCGGGCGAAGATCGCGGGCTCCTTGCCCTGCCCCGCCCGCGCGGCGTTCAGGCCGGCGACCAGGCCTTGGGCGCCCGCTTCCTCATAACCCGTCGTGCCGTTGATCTGACCCGCCAGGTAGAGTCCGGCCAGGCGCTTGGCCTCAAGGGTCGGGTAGAGCTCGCGCGGGTCGACATAGTCGTACTCGATCGCATAGCCATACCGGATGACCTCGACGGTCTCGAGGCCCGGCATGGTGCGGAGGAACAGCAATTGCGTCTCGGGCGAGACCGAGGTCGATATGCCGTTCGGATAGACCGTGTCGTCGTCCAGGCCTTCTGGCTCCAAGAAGACCTGGTGGCTGGTCTTGTCGGCGAAGCGGACGACCTTGTCCTCGATCGAGGGGCAATAGCGCGGGCCGATCCCGGTGGCACGGCCGCCATAGACGGCGGATTCGCCCAGGCGGTCGGCGATGATCTTGTGGGTCTCGGCGGTCGTATAGGTAATGCCGCACTGGATCTGGGGCACGTCCACCGTGGAATTGAGAAACGAGAACGGCTCGGGGTCCTCGTCGGCGGCCTGCATTTCCAGGCGATCCCAGGCGATGGTCTTGCCGTCCAGCCGCGCGGGCGTGCCCGTCTTGAGGCGGCCCATGTCAAAGCCGAGCGCGTAGAGCCGGTCCGACAGGCCGATCGAAGGCGCGTCGCCTACACGGCCGGCCGGGGTGCGAGTCTGGCCCTGGTGGATCACGCCCTTCAAGAAGGTGCCCGTGGTCAGCACGACGCGCGGCGCGCGATAGGCGCCGCCCTCCCCGTCAACCACACCGGCGACGACGCCGCCCTCGACGATCAAGTCCTCAGCGGCGGCGGCGATCACGTCCAGGTTCACGTGGGAAAACAGCTCGGCCTGCACCGCCTCGCGATAGAGCTTACGATCGATCTGGGAACGGGGGCCGCGCACGGCGGGCCCCTTGGAGCGGTTCAGGAGTCGATATTGGATGCCGGCCTTGTCCGCCATCCGCGCCATCAGGCCATCCAAGGCGTCGATCTCGCGCACCAGATGGCCTTTGCCCAGCCCGCCGATGGCCGGGTTGCACGACATTTCGCCGACGGTTTCGAGCTTGTGGGTCAGTAACAGCGTGCGCGCGCCGGCCCTGGCCGACGCAGAGGCGGCTTCGCAGCCAGCGTGACCGCCGCCGATGACAATGACATCCCAGGTGTTGGACAAGCGGCGCGCCTCAATGCGAACGCCCCCGTCTCAGGGGGGCGTAGAGTACCCTATACGCGGGACTCACCGCGTGGGCGAGTCGGTCGCGGCTGTTCCACGTGAAACAGTCGCCATACATCTGTGATTAGGCTGTGGATGGTTCAAGGCGATGTTTCACGTGGAACATCACTTGCCGATGCAAAAGCTTGAAAACACGCGGTCGAGAACATCCTCGGGATCGATCCGGCCCGTGATGCGGGACAGGGCGCGCGCGGCGAGCCTGACGTCCTCTGCCGCGAGCTCCACCTCCAGACCAACATCGGACAGGGCGCGTTGTATAAAGCGGCGGGCCTCGGTCAGGCTTTCGGCGTGACGGATGCGCGTCGCGGCGGGGAACTCCGCGCCAGACAGAGCGTCAACCACGTGGGACGCCAACGCCGCTCGCGCGGCTTCCACGCCCCCTGGCTTCCGGGCGGCCATCTCGACGACAAGGAACCCCCGGGCGGACAGGGCATCACGCACCTCGCCGAGCCGAGCCTTGTCGACGATGTCGATCTTGTTGATCACCGCCCAGTCTCCGGGGCGGGTGACGTCGTAGTCGTCGCCTTGTTTCACGTGGAACATCGAAGCGTCGACGACCCATAGTCGCAGGTCGGCCTCGCGCGCCCAGGCTTGAGCCCGGCGAACGCCCTCGGCCTCGATGGTGTCTTCAGTGGCCCGTAGACCCGCGGTGTCCGCCACCAGGACCTTGTAGCCGCCCAAGATCATCGGGACCTCGATGATGTCTCTCGTGGTCCCTGGCGTTGAGGTGACAATGGCGGCGTCGCGTTCCGCCAGGCCATTGAGCAAGGTGCTCTTGCCGGAATTCGGAGCCCCGACGAGCGCGATGCGAAAGCCGTCTCGAACCCGGCGACCTCGCGCGGCGTCGCTCAACGCCACGCCAATCTCTGCTTCAAGAAGCTCTAGGCCTGGGCGCGCACGCCCCGCGACATCTTCGGGGAGATCTTCGTCAGGAAAATCCACGGCGGCCTCCAACATGGCCAGCGTCTGGACGAGGAGTTCCCGCCACGTCTCATAGCGCTCGCTCAGCGCGCCACCCAGTTGCCCAAGCGCCTGACGGCGCTGCGCCTCGGTCTCGGCGTCAATGAGGTCGGCCACGCCCTCGGCCTGGGTCAGGTCCAGCTTGCCATTCTCGAAAGCGCGGCGCGTGAACTCGCCCGGCTCCGCCAGTCGCAGGCCTTCGGCGCATAAGGCCTGCAGCACAGCCTCGACCACGGCGCGGCCGCCATGCACGTGAAACTCGGCGGCGTCCTCGCCGGTATAGCTCGCAGGGCCCTCGAACCACAGAACCAAAGCGTCATCGAGGGCGACGCCAGCATGGCTCAGCTGTCGTAGCGCCGCCCGACGCGGCCTGGGCAGGGCTCCCGCCAGGGCGCGGACGGCGCCGCCGGAACGCGGGCCCGACACCCGAATGACGGCCACCGCCGCCTTCCCCGCGCCGGTGGCCGGCGCGTAGATCGTGTCGTTCATTCGCGCTTGCCGCCCATGCCCCCGACCGCGGCGCCGGCCGCCGCCGTCATCAGCTTGCGGAACTGGTCCTGGGCGCCGCTACCGAACGCCATCCAGTTCTTCATCAGCTCTTCGGGCGCCAGCATGGCCATGTTCGCATCCATGCGGCTCTGCATCTCCTTGACCATATGGTCATTCAGCGCCGTCACGTCGGGAAGGCCGAGAAAGGCTCGCGCCTCGACAGCCGTGCAATCGATCTCGATAGTCATCTTCATGGTTGGTTCCCTTCGGGTAGGGCACGACATTGTTATGCGTCAGGCGCGTCGGACCACGTTAGAGCGCTTTGGTCGAAAGTCCCATCGACGCCTTGCGGATACGGAGAGCCCCCATGAGTGAGACCCTCACGATCGACACCCCGGACGGCGCCTTCTCGGCCTATGTGGCGCGCCCTTCGGCCGAGCCGGCGCCGGCGCCGGCGCCGGCGATCGTCGTCATCCAGGAAATCTTCGGTGTCAACAAGGTCATGCGCGATGTCTGCGACAACCTCGCGGCCCAGGGCTTCATGGCCATCTGCCCCGATCTTTTCTGGCGCATCGAACCGGGTATCGACATCACCGACCAGAGCGAAGCCGAATGGAAGCGGGCCTTCGAGCTCTATAACGCCTTCGACGTCGAGGCCGGCGTCTCGGACATCGCCGCGACCATCGCCGCCGCCCGCGCCTTGCCCGCCGTCAATGGCAAGGTCGGAGCGCTCGGTTACTGCCTGGGCGGGCTGCTGGCCTTCCTGACCGCGGCCCGCACCGACAGCGACGTCACCGTCGCCTATTACGGCGTCGGAATCGAGAAACATGTCGGCGAGGCTGACAAACTGGCCCGTCCGCTGCTGATGCACATCGCCGAGGAAGACCAATTCGTGCCGAAGGAAGCGCAGAAGGTGATCCTGGGCGCGCTGAAGGACCATCTGCAGATCGAGGTTCAAACCTATCCCGGTTGCGATCACGCCTTTGCCCGGGTGGGCGGCGAGCACTACGACGCGAGCGCCGCGGGTAGGGCCAATGCGCGCACCCTGTCCTTCTTCAAGTCCAAGCTGGGCTGACCGTCATGCTGGCCATACAAGCCGCCCGCGCCGGCGGTCCCGAGGTGCTTGAGCGCGTCGATCTCCCGGTCCCTTCGCCTGGGCCTGGCCAGATCCTGGTCCGGCACCAGGCGGTGGGGCTGAACTTCATCGACACCTATCACCGCAGCGGCCTCTATCCGATGAAGATGCCGGCTGTGCTGGGTCTTGAGGCGGCGGGGATCGTCGAGGCAGTTGGAGACGGCGTTACCCGGTTCGTCGTCGGCGACCGCGTCGCCTATAACGGCACGCTCGGCGCCTATGCAGAGGCCGCCATGGTTCCCGCCAACCGAGCGGTAAAGGTCCCGGACACGGTCAGCCTCGAAACGGCGGCGGCGGTACTGCTGAAGGGTATGACCGCCGAGTTCCTGGTTCGGCGCTGCCACAGGATCGAAGCGGGTCAGACCGCGCTGATCCATGCCGCCGCCGGCGGCGTCGGGTCGATCCTGGTCCAGTGGGCCAAGGCGCTGGGCGCGACGGTCATCGCGACGGTTGGGTCCGAGACCAAGGCCGCCCTCGCCCGTGATCACGGCGCCGACCATGTGATCCTGTACGGCCAGGAGGACGTCTCGGCCAGGGTCGCCGAGATCACCGGCGGCCAGGGTGTAGCCATCGTCTATGACGGCGTCGGCAAGGACACCTTCGAGGCCAGCCTCAAGAGCCTAGGTCGACGCGGCGTTCTGGCCACTTTCGGCAACGCTTCCGGGCCAGCGCCCGCGATCACCCCGCTGGAGCTGGCGGGCAAGTCGCTGTTCCTGACCCGGCCCAGGCTGTTCGACTATATCGTAACGACCGAAGAGCTCGACGAAAGCGCTGCGGCCCTGTTCGCCGTGCTGGCGTCGGGCGAGGTGAAGATCAAGGTCGGCCAGAGCTTCCCACTCGCCGAGGCCCGGGCCGCGCACGAATCTTTGGAAGGTCGACGGACGACGGGCGCGACCTTGCTGATCCCGTGACCGGCGCGCGTCAGAACGCACGGACGAAGATTGAAAAAGGGCGACGGGACCAATCCCGCCGCCCCTGATGTTTCACGTGCGACAATGGGTTCTAGGTATTCATCGACTGGAAGAAATCGCCGTTGGTCTTCGACTGGCGCATCTTCTCGAGCAGGAACTCGATGGCGTCCGAAGCGCCCATCGGGTTGAGGATACGGCGTAGCACATAGGTCTTTTGAAGCTGGTCGCGCGGGGTGATCAGCTCTTCCTTACGGGTGCCGGACTTCAGCACATCGATGGCCGGGAAGATGCGCTTGTCAGCGACCTTGCGGTCCAGGATGATTTCCGAGTTGCCGGTGCCCTTGAACTCTTCGAAGATCACTTCGTCCATACGGCTACCGGTGTCGATCAGGGCGGTGGCGATGATGGACAGCGAGCCGCCCTCCTCCACATTCCGCGCCGCGCCGAAGAAGCGCTTGGGACGCTGCAGGGCGTTGGCGTCGACGCCGCCGGTCAGCACCTTGCCCGACGACGGGACGGTGGTGTTGTAGGCCCGACCCAGACGGGTGACCGAGTCCAGCAGGATGACGACGTCACGCTTGTGCTCGACCAGGCGCTTGGCCTTCTCGATGACCATCTCGGCCACCTGAACGTGGCGGGTCGCCGGCTCGTCGAAAGTCGAGGCGATGACCTCGCCCTTCACCGTCCGCTGCATGTCGGTGACTTCTTCCGGGCGCTCGTCGATCAGCAGGACAATCAGGTAGATTTCCGGATGGTTGGTTTCGATCGACTTGGCGATGTTCTGCAACATCACCGTCTTGCCGACGCGCGGCGGGGCCACGATCAGGCAGCGTTGCCCCTTGCCCAGCGGCGCCACGATGTCGATGATCCGGCCCGAACGATCCTTGATGGTCGGATCGGGCAGTTCCATGTTGAGTCGCTCTTCGGGATAGAGCGGCGTCAGGTTGTCGAAGTGGATCTTGTGCTTGACGTTGTCGGGGCTCTCGAAATTGATCAGCGTCACGCCGGTCAGGGCGAAGTAGCGCTCGCCTTCGCGCGGCGCGCGGATGGCGCCGTCGATGGTGTCGCCGGTCCGCAGGCCGAACTTGCGGATCTGCGAGGGCGACACATAGATATCGTCTGGACCAGGAAGATAATTAGCTTCCGGTGAACGCAAGAAGCCAAACCCGTCCTGCAGAACTTCCATGGTGCCCGAGCCCGAGATTTCCACGCCTTCCTCGGCGAGGGTCTTGAGGATCGCGAACATCATGTCCTGCTTGCGCATGGAGTTGGCGTTCTCGACCTCGAAGGTCTCGGCGAAGGCCAGCAGGTCGGCTGGGGATTTCTCCTTCAGTTCCTGCAGGGACATGGTCTTCAGGCCCATCGCCGCAACAGTGGCGCCCACTTCGGATTCTTCGTCGCCGCCGGCGTCATCGCCCTGCGGATCGACCGAGGCGGCCAGGGTCGTCGTATCGACGATCGGCTCTTCAGCCTCGTTGGCGCTGTCGTTCTGGTTTTCGGTCTGGTCGGTCATGGTGACACTCAACGTCGCGCGGCCCGCGAAACCGCGAGCCGTGCCTTGGTTCTGATGGTCTCGTCGCGAGGGGCGGCGAGGGGTCGCGCCATGACGACGGCGCGTATCGGATCTGGGGAACGGACTTCGGAGCCAGGCTCCAGGGGCGCATCAGGACGAGCACCAGCCCGTAGAGGTCAGGATCGCGGAACCTGGGCGCCGCGCCTTTTGGATGGGAACCACAGCAGGACCGCCGGGTCAAGCGGAGCCGCGGGCGTCAGTGGCTCAGGAACTTCGTCGTCACCGACAGCACGATGACGATCGCCGCCAGG
The DNA here is from genome assembly GCF_049896225.1 of Caulobacter sp. DWR3-1-2. NCBI lineage: Bacteria > Pseudomonadati > Pseudomonadota > Alphaproteobacteria > Caulobacterales > Caulobacteraceae > Caulobacter > Caulobacter sp. DWR3-1-2. Next base: position 296,180 of record NZ_JAFCTW010000005.1, read on the forward strand.
AACGGCAGTTCATTGGTCATCCGCCAGAACTTCTCCGAACGGGTGTTGGTCCCATCCGCGAAGCGCTTGCGGGATTTCGACATGAAGCCGTGCCAGGCGAACAGGAAGATCAGGGCGGCGATCTTGGTCAGGGCCCAGGGCTGCAGGACGAAGTCGTGGCCCAGGCGCTCGCTGTCGATCATGCCCAGCAACAGGCCCATCAGCAGGGCCAGGATCATCGCCGGGTTGATGATGATCTTCATGGTCCGCAGCTCGGCCAGCTTGAACACCCCGTCCATGTCCGAGCCTGGCGTGGCCCTCATGTGATAGATGAACAGACGCGGCAGGATCAGCATACCGGCGATCCAGGCCATAACGAAGATGATGTGCAGGCCGCGGATCAGGTTGAAGTACGGCGCCAGCAAATCGATCACGCCTGGGCTCCCTGCTTGTTGGGGCATTGGGTTCGATCGCCGCCACAACGCCAGGCGCAGGCGGTGACGATGGGCTCGGCGGCGGCAAGCGCGTTCTGGACGATCTGGCCCAGACCGCCAATGAACTTCGGCGTGACGCCCAAGGCGGGCGCCCGGACATAGGCGGGGCAGCCGGCCTTGATGGCCACGTCGCGATATTCGTGGTCGAGCTCGACCAGGGTCTCGATATGTTCGGAGACAAAGGCGATCGGCGTGATCACCAGGGCCAGGCCCTGCTCGCTGGCGGCCTTGATCTCCTCCTCGGTCGACGGACCGATCCACTTCATCGGGCCGACCCGGCTCTGATAGGTCACCCGCCAGTCCCAACCCGCGCCGAGCCGCGCCATGACTGCTGCGGCGGTGGCTTCGATCTGCTGCTGGTAGGGATCGCCGGCCAGGATGACCTTTTCCGGCAGGCCATGGGCCGAGAACAGCAGACGGGCTGGCCCGGGCCGGCCAGCCTTGTCATAGGCGGCCTGGATCAGCTCGGCATGGGCCTGGATGAAAGCCTCGTGTGTCGGATAGCAACAGACGGTCGAGATTCGGCCCGGTCCCGCATAGGCCTTCTTCCAGGCCTGCAATGAAGAGCCCGTCGTCGTGGTCGAGAACTGGGGGTAAAGCGGCAGCAACACGACCTCATCCGGGGCGAAGGCCTTCACCGCCTTTGCGGTCTGGTCGGTCAGCGGCTTCCAGTAGCGCATGGCGATGAAACATCGGGTCTCGGCGTCTGGGAAACGGGCGGCCAGGTCGGCTTCCAGCGCGCTCGCCTGTTTTTCGGTTTCCGGCAGCAGGGGCGAACCCCCGCCCATGATCGCGTAATTGGCCTGGGCCAGCTTGGTGCGTGTGGTGGAGATCAGCGCCGCCAGAGGATAGCGCGCGATCGCGGGCAGGCCGATGATCGCCTTGTCACGGAACAGGTTGAACAGGAACGGCCGCACCGAGTCCTGGCCGTCCGGGCCGCCCAGGTTGAACAGGACGACGGCGATCTTGCGCCTGTTCCCGCTAAGGGGGCTCACTTGCCAGTGACCCGGGCTAGTACTGCTTCGACATGGGCGATCGGCGTGTCGGGCAGGATGCCATGCCCCAGGTTGAAGATGTAGGGGCCATCACCCCACTGCTCGAGCAGTTGATCGACCCGCGCCAGCAGGGCGTCGCCGCCGGCCCGCAACAGCAGCGGATCCAGCGCGCCTTGGATGGTCTTGGTCTTCTGGATAGTCTGGCCCAGCTCGGCCGAGGCCTGGGTGTCCAGCGCCACGCCCTGCACCGGCGTGACGCGAGCATAGCGCTCGACCAAGGCGCCTGCCCCGCGCGGGAAGCCCATCACCGGCGTGGTCACGCCCCGAGCCCGCAGGCCTTCGACGATGGCGGTGTGCGGCTTGATCACCAGCCGTTCGAACAGCGGCTCGGACAAGCCCTCGGCCCAGCTCTCGAACAGCTTCAGCACCTGGGCGCCGGACGCCGCCTGCATGGCCAGGTAATCGATCGTCGCATCGACCAGCACCTGAATCAGTCGGTCAAGGATCTCGGTATTCTGGTAGGCGAAGGTTCGCGCGCCAGAGCGGTCGCTGGAACCGCCTTCGATCATGTAGGTCGCCACCGTCCAAGGCGCGCCGGCGAAACCGATAAGGGCGCGCTCCGGCTCGAGGGCGGCTCGCACGCGGCTCAGGGTCTCGCCCACCGCGCCCAGCGCCTGGCCCGCCTGTCCGGTCAGCTCGGCCATCGACTCAATCGATGGCAGCTCGCCCAGCTTGGGACCCTCACCCGCCTCGAACCACACCTTCTGGCCCAAGGCCTGGGGGATCAGCAGGATGTCAGCGAAGACGATGGCCGCGTCATAGGGAAACCGCCGCATCGGCTGCAGCGTGACCTCGGCGGCCTTTTCCGGATTTAGACAGAAATTGATGAAGGTCGGCTCGGTGGCGCGCACCGCCCGGTACTCCGGCAGATAACGCCCCGCCTGGCGCATGAACCACACCGGCGGTCGCTCAGCCTTCTGGCCATCCAGGACGGAAAGGAGCTTGGGCTTTTGAGGCGTGGTCATGAGGGTGTTAAATCCCGTCAGGCGCTCGGGCTCAAGCCCGTATCTCCCCGGAGGTCTCTCTTCCCTTCTTCATTCTTTTAATAAGTTTTTAAGGAAGTTTGCAGAAGGTGATGGGCAAGTGCCTAACGGGGAAAACCCCGTTGCGATGCACCATGCCCCCCGCCCGTCGCAGATCCGTCCCAACATGACCCACATGTGGGCGTGAGCCTGTGAACTGTGGGGATAATCCGCTAGCGCTTCGAAATCCCTAACGAAACGTTAAGATGGTGAACAGCGTCCTAACCCTGAGCGCGGACTCATCCCGCGCTTGGGAGAATCGCGACATCACCCTTGTGGGTGCAAACTGAGACTGGGGATTGTCCGGCGTCAACGTGACCGTTTAACACAGGGGGTGCGGCAAGGGCCGTAGCGGCGCGGGATTCACCCACGTTCACCCCCAGAGGCAAGGCACGTGGTTAAGCAACCGTTAACGGATGATCCACAGGAAACCGGCCCCGGTGAGAGCGAGCGGGCCGCGCCGCGGTTCGCCACCTACTTCCATATCCACCTGGTGTCGGACTCGACGGGCGAGACCCTGAACGCCATGGCCCGCGCGGTCTGCGCGCGCTTCACCGACATCCTGCCGATCGAACACATCTACGCGCTTGTCCGTTCCACGCGCCAATTGGACCGGGCCCTGAAGGAAATCGGCGGGGCGCCGGGGGTGGTGATGCACACCATCATCGACCCGACCCTGCGCGCGGCCCTTGAAGAGGGTTGCCGGCGTTTGGAAATGCCTTGCATCGCCGCCCTCGATCCCGTGGTCAGCGCCATGTCGCGCTATCTGGGCGCCCGGATCTCCACCCGGGTCGGGGCCCAGCACGCCCTCAACAATGACTATTTTGACCGGATCGAGGCGCTGGACTACGCCATCGCCCATGATGACGGCCAAGGCGGCCAGGACCTGACCCAGGCCGACGTCATCCTGGTGGGCGTCTCGCGCACCTCCAAGACCCCGACCTGCATCTACCTCGCCCACCGCGGCGTGCGGGCCGCCAATGTGCCGTTGGTGCCGGGTCGTCCGCCGCCCGAAGAGCTGTTCACCCTGAAAAACACCCTGATCGTCGGCCTGATGACCACGCCCGAGCGTCTGATCCAGATCCGTCGCAACCGCCTGCTGTCGCTGAAGGAGAACCGCGAGAGCGACTATGTGGAGACCGACGCGGTGCGCGCCGAAATCATCGCCGCGCGCCGACTGTTCGAGAAACAGGGCTGGCCGATCATCGACGTCACCCGCCGCTCGGTCGAGGAGACGGCGGCGGCGATCATCAACCTGCTGTCGGGCGGCCGTGGCCAGGTCGAGGTTCTGGGATGAGCTCACCACCCATTACCCTGGCGTCGAAGAGCGCGGCGCGGATGGCGATCCTGCGCAACGCCGGCGTGACCTTCGAAGCCGTTGGTTCGGGCGTCGATGAGGAGGCCGCCAAGGCCGGACTGCTGGCCGAGGGCGCCAGCCCCCGCGAAGTGGCTGACGCCTTGGCCGAATTGAAGGCGTTCAAGGTCTCGACCAAGCGGCCCGGCCTGGTCATCGGTTCGGACCAGACGCTGGAACTGCACGGCGCGCTGATCGACAAGGTCGATACGGTCGAAGCGGCCCGCGCGCGATTGATCCAGATGCGGGGCAAGGTCCACAAGCTGCACTCGGCCGTGGTCGTGGCGCGCGACGGCCAACCGATCTGGCGGATCGTCGAGACCTCCAGGCTGTCGGTGCGAAACTTCAGCGACGCCTGGCTCGACGGCTATCTGCAACGCAACAGCCCCGACATCCTGTGGTCGGTCGGCTGCTATCTGCTGGAGGGCGAAGGCGTGCAGTTGTTTGAGCGGATCGACGGCGATTATTTCGCCATACTGGGCCTGCCGGTCACCGGCCTGTTCGACTTCCTCAGGCTGCACGGAGCCCTCCCGACATGAGCGCGACCACGACGGGAGCCGCGATCGTCGCTGGCGTCTGCGGCCAGCCGATCCGCCACTCGATGAGCCCGGTGATCCACAACGCCTGGATCGCCGCCGCCGGCCTGGACGCCGCGTACGTGCCCTTCGCGCCGGGCGAGGAGAATTTCGAGGCTTTCGTCGAGGGCCTGAGGGGCGGCGCGATCCGCGGCCTCAATGTCACGATCCCCTTCAAGGAACAGGCCCTGGCCTGCGCCGACCATTGCAGCGACCTGGCCCGAGTGGCCGGCGCGGCCAACCTGCTGATCTTCGAGGCCGACGGAACCATCCGCGCCGACAATACCGACGGTCCAGGCCTGATCCAGGCGATCGCGGCCCAGGCCCCGGGGTTCGATCTGGCCCTATCGCCGGTGATCATCCTCGGTGCGGGCGGCGCGGCCCGCGGCGCGGCCGCCGCCCTGGCCCTGGCGGGCGCGCCGAGGATCAGCATCGTCAACCGCACCGTGGCTCGGGCCGAAGCCATCGTCCGTTCCATCGGCGGCGTGGTCGAGGCGGTGTCGGACGGTGAACTCGAGGCTCTGCTCGGCCAAGCCGGCCTGGTGATCAACGCTACGTCGCTGGGCCTGGGCGGCGGACCCGGACCCGCGGCACGGTTGGAGCTGACACCTAAAAACGCCGTGGTCGTGGACATGGTCTACAAGCCCCTGCACACGGAATTCCTGAGACGCGCCGAGGCGGCCGGTCGGCGCACCGTGGATGGCCTGGAGATGCTGTTGCGCCAGGCCGTCCCCAGCTTCGAGGCGTTTTTCGGGGTGAAACCGCCGATCTCGGTAGACGTCCGCGCCCTGGCTTTGGCGCGGCTGGGCGAGGCCGCCCGATGATCATCCTGGGCCTGACCGGATCGATCGGCATGGGCAAGTCGACGACGTCGAAGATGTTCGCCGATGAGGGTGTGCCGGTCTACGATTCCGACGCCGCCGTGCATGCGCTCTATGCCAGCGGCGGGGCGGCGGTGGCTCCGGTCGAGGCGGCCTTTCCAGGCGTGGTGATCGACGGCGCCATCGACCGAACCCGCTTGAGCCAGGCGGTGGTCGCCAATCCTGAAGCCCTGCAGATCCTGGAATCGATCGTGCATCCCCTGGTCGGCGCCGACCGCGTCGGGTTCTTCGAGGAGGCGGAAAGCGAGGGCGCCGACATCGTGGTGCTCGACATTCCCCTGCTCTACGAGACCGGTGGCGACAAGAAGGTCGACAAGGTCGTGGTGGTCTCGGCCCCGGTCGGCATGCAGCGGGAGCGGGTTTTGGCCCGGACCGGCATGGAGCCCGCCAAGTTCGAGGCCATACTGGCGCGCCAGACTCCCGACGCCGAAAAGCGCGCGCGGGCCGACTTCGTGATCGATACGGGGCAGGGCCTGGACCACGCCCGCGGCCAGGTCCGCGACATCCTGGCTCGTCTTCGCGCCGTGGCTCCGCTTGAAGGCGGCGCCGAACACGCTCATTAGAGTCCGATGGCGCGGGAAATCATCCTCGATACCGAAACCACCGGCTTTGATCCGAAGACCGGCGACCGGCTGGTGGAAATAGGCTGCATCGAGGTGGTCGATTTCATGCCCACCGGGCGGTCGTTCCACGAATATTGCGACCCGCTGCGCGACATGCCGGCCGAGGCCCAGAAGGTGCACGGTCTTTCGATCGAGTTCCTGACCGGCAAGCCCAAGTTCCACGACATCGCCGACCGTTTCCTGGAGTTCGTCGGCGACAGCCCGGTGATCGCCCACAACGCCGCCTTCGACCGCAGCTTCGTCAATTTCGAGCTGGAGAAGTGCAACCGCGGGCCGCTGCCGGAGAGCCGCTGGGTCGACACATTGGCCATGGCCAAGAAGCGCTTTCCGGGCATGTACAATTCGCTCGACGCGCTGTGCAAACGCTTCAAGATCAGCCTCGACAGCCGCGACAAGCACGGCGCCCTGATCGACGCCCACCTGCTGGCCGAGGTCTATCTCGAACTGCAAGGCGGTAAGGAACGGGCCCTGGAACTGACGGCGGTGGTGGCGATCAACGCTGTCTCGGCCGCCCGGGCCGGCTCCTACGGCTCGCGAGCCCGGCCCCTGGCCCCGCGCTCGACCGAGGAAGAACGCGAGGTTCACCTGGCCTTCATCCAGAAGAACTTCAAGGACAAGGCCGTCTGGATCCAGTTCGGGGTCGGCGCCGCGGCCGAAGGGTAAGCCCACCAGCGGAGAGCGGGTCTCCAATCGCGCTCCGTTCGCGTCGACTTGGGCCGCGAAGCATCGCCAACCCCCCCAGCCTAGCCGGCGCGGAGAGTAGGACCGGCCTGTTGCATGGACTCGCCTTGAAACCTTGACATCGTCAGACGCCAGAGCTCCGATCCACCAAGGCTTTAAGGCGTGGCCGCATCCGGGGCGGATGCGGGCGGTCGCCAGGAAGCAGACATTCCGAAAGTCAGAGAAGGGTCGAGGTCGGTCGTCCTGAACCCCTCTCTCTTTGAGAGAGGGAGGGGCCCGCCGCGAAGCGGTGGGAGGGTGAGAGGTTTCACCGCATCCGGAAATCCCGATTTCTCTCGTTGAACTCGCCCAACGCCTCCGCTCAAGCTGTCGTCATGGATGCGACCGCCACCGTCCGTCGTCTTCGCCAAAACCAGACCTTGGCCGAAAAGGTCATGTGGAAACTTGTCCGCAACCGCCGGCTGGGTGGGTTCAAGTTTCTGCGACAGGTCTCGATCGACCGCTATTTCGCGGACTTTGTTTGCGAGTCGGCCAAGCTCATCATCGAGTTGGACGGCGCCGCCCACGCGGGACGCGAGGGTTACGACTCCCGTCGCACCCAGACCCTTGAGCTGTTCGGATACCTGGTTCTGAGATTCAACAACGAGCGTGTCCTGGCTGATCCCGGCGGCACTGCGGACGACATCCTGGCCGTGCTCCGATCAGACAGGGTGTAACCTCTCACCCTCCCACCGCTGCGCGGCGGGCCCCTCCCTCTCTCGAAGAGAGAGGGATTCCTTTGGTCCGCAACGGGTTGAAAGCAGAAGCTCGCGCTGATCCAGAAAGCCGCCCTAGACCAGCAGATCCGCCGTCACTGGCGCGTGGTCGCTGGGGCGCTCCCATTCGCGGACCGTGTCGTGGACCCGCGACGACACCTTGCCGTCGATGAAAGCCGCATCGCGCAGGCCGGGGCTGGCCAGGATGTGGTCCAGGCGCAGGCCGCGGTTGGACTTTCGGAAGTCGGCGGCGCGGTAGCTCCACCAGCTGAACAGCTTTTCCGGCTCGGGCGTGGCCAGGCGCGGCAGGTCCAGGAAACCGATCGAGTCCACGAGACCCGCGAAGGCTTCCAGCTCGACCGGCGTGTGGCTGACGATCTTTGACATCTGGCGATGGCTCCAGACGTCGTTTTCGCCGGGCGCCACGTTCAGGTCGCCGGTCAGGATCAGCGGCGCCTTGGGGTCGCGCTTCTGCATCTCGGCGGTCAGGGTCTGGTAGAAGTCCAGCTTGTGGTCGAACTTGGGGTTCACGGTCCGGTCGGGCGTGTCGCCGCCGGCCGGGACATAGAAGTTATGGATCTCGACGCCGGCTACCGTGCCCGAGACGCAGCGGGCATGGCCCTCGCGGCAGGCGTTCAGGGGCTGTGAGTCTTCGATCGGCAGGCGCGAGGCGATGGCCACGCCGTGCCAGCCCTTCTGGCCCATGATTTTCAGGTGGGGCAGGCCCATGGCGGCGAAGGCTTCGCGCGGGAACTCACCCTCCTGGCACTTGATCTCCTGCAGGCACAGCACGTCGGGCCCCTGCTCATCGACGAAACGGGCAGCCTGCTCGGCGCGGAGGCGGACGGAATTGACGTTCCAGGTGGCGATACGAAGGCGCATGCCGCTCCCTCTAGAGGTTCAGTTCGGGGGCCGGCAACGAAAAACGCCCGGACGCATCACGCGTCCGGGCGAAAGTTGGGTCTCTCATGCCGCCGCCGGGAGGGGATAGATCCGGCACGGTTGCGAAGGGCGGGTCGGGCGCTCTTCGCCATGCGTGTTAAATCTGCCACGGCCACGGCCTAAGTCAAGAACAATCGCGTTAACAACTTGCATGTTGTCAAATTGTCGCATTTCGAGGCGCTAAATCGCTCAAAATACAACTAGGGCTTACCCACGCGGCGGCGAGGATCGGAAAGCACGAAAAGTTTCGGGTCCAGGCCTGAGGTCTTTTCGAAATCCACCAGCCGCACGCGCGTCTCGCCGCCCTTGGCGTCGGTGACCGTCCAGCCCATCAGGGCGGGAGTGTTGCTGAAGTCCAGGCTGATGCGGCCCAGGGTCTGGTGCTTGGCGTCCTGGGCGACGATCGTGAAGCCATCATTGAGCTTGCGCACCTCGGTGATGGTGACGCCACGATCCAGGCGCACCTCGCGAGCCAGCAACAGGGCCAAGGGCGTGCGGCTCAGCGGATAGCTTTCGAAGGTCTTCAGGCGACTGTCGAAGATGTTGACGCTGGAGCCGTTGCTGACCACCAGCAGACCTGTCGGACCGTCATAGGCGAATCGCGCCTTGCCGGGGCGCTGCAGGTAGAAGGTCCCCTGGGTCTGGGTTCCGCGCGCGTCGGTCTGGACGAAGCGGCCCTTGGCCGAGCCCAGGGTCTGGATATAGGCCGAGGCCTGATCGACCAGCGCCTTGTCCTGAGCCGACAGCGGGGCGGCTGGGGCCGGGGCGGCCAAGGCGGCGGCGCCCATGGCGGCGGCCAGGCCGAGGCCAGTGGCGGCGAGAACGAAGCGACGGGTCGGGGTGGTGGTGGTCATGCGATCTCCTAGTCTCCAACCTTTGCCCTGCCCTTGCGACCAGCGAAAGGCCATCGCGCGACCCTTTTCAGGCGCTGGGATGAAGCGCTGTTCAGGTTCGGGCGGTTCGGGCGAGGGGAAACGCCGCTAAACGGCCAAGGTTTCAGGGCGCGCGGTCGGGGACATGCGAATGCGGATGTCCCCGTCAGCATTACGATCGTCGGCTACATCGGCGGCGGCGGCGGGGCGAGGATGTCGCGCTTGCCAGCATGGTTGGCGGCGCCGACCACGCCTTCCTTTTCCATCCGCTCCATCAGGGAGGCGGCGCGGTTGTAGCCGATCTGCAGGCGGCGCTGGATATAGCTGGTCGAGGCCTTGCGGTCGCGGGTGACCACCGCCACGGCGTGGTCATAGAGGTCGTTGGCCCCGCCCTCGCCCGCGAAGGCGCCCTCGACAGCCTCTTCCTGTTCCTCGTCGCCGCCGGCGGTGACCTCTTCCAGATAGTTGGGAATGCCCTGGTCGCGCAGGAACTTGGCCACGGCCTCGACCTCGCCGTCGCTGACGAAGGGCCCGTGCAGGCGGGTGATCCGGCCGCCGCCGGCCATGTAGAGCATGTCGCCCTGGCCCAGCAGCTGCTCGGCGCCCTGCTCGCCCAGGATGGTGCGGGCGTCGATCTTGCTGGTCACCTGGAAGCTGATCCGGGTCGGGAAATTGGCCTTGATGGTGCCGGTGATGACGTCGACCGACGGGCGTTGGGTGGCCATGATCAGGTGGATGCCGGCGGCGCGGGCCATCTGAGCCAGGCGCTGGACCAGGCCCTCGATGTCCTTGCCGGCCACCATCATCAGGTCGGCGACCTCGTCGATCACCACCACCAGATAGGGCATGGCCTCGGGACGGATTTTCTCGGTCTCGTAGATCGGCCGGCCGCCATCATCGAACCCCGTTTGAACCGTGCGTTCAAAATGTTCGCCCTTGGCGGCCGCCTCGTTGGCCTTTTCATTATAGCCCGCGACGTTGCGAACGCCGATCTTCGACATCCGGCGATAGCGATCCTCCATCTCGCGCACCGTCCACTTCAGGGCGACGATGGCCTTCTTGGGGTCGGTGACGACGGGCGCCAGCAGGTGGGGGATGCCGTCATAGACGCTGAGCTCCAGCATCTTGGGGTCGATCATGATGAACCGCACCTGCTCGGGCGACAGCTTGTAGAGGATCGACAGGATCATGGCGTTGACGCCGACCGACTTGCCCGAGCCGGTGGTGCCGGCGATCAGCAGGTGGGGCATCTTGGCCAGGTCGGCGATATAGGGCTCGCCGCCGATCGTCTCGCCCAGGGCCATGGGCAGGGCGTGGCTGGCCTTGTCATAGTCGGCGCTGGACAGCAGGTCGCGCAGATAGACCGTTTCCTTGCGGGAATTGGGCATCTCGATGCCGATGGCGTTGCGGCCCTGGGCCACGGCGACGCGGCAGGAGATGACGCTCATCGAGCGCGCGATGTCGTCGGCCAGGGCCACGACGCGGGCGGTCTTGGTGCCGGCGGCCGGCACCAACTCGTACATGGTGACCACCGGGCCAGGGCGGATCTGGTCGATCTGGCCGCGCACGCCAAACTCCGCCAGCACGCTTTCCAGCAGGCGGGCGTTCTGGCGCAAGGCCTCTTCGTCGAACTCGGCCGAGCGCGGCTTGGGCTTGGCCAGCATGGCCAGCTCGGGCAGCTGGAACCCGCCTTCGGCTTCGAAGTCGAAGGCCTTCTGCTGTTCGCGCTGTTCGCGGCTATTGACCCTGCCCGGAACCTTGGGCTGGGCGATGGCCATGGGACGGGGCTCGAAGCTGGGCGCGAAGGCGTCTTCGTCGGCCGGGGCTGGCGCGGCCTTGGCCGGCTTGGCGGCGCGGCGCGCCGCGACGGGCGCGGTCTCAGGGTCGGCTTCGATCACCGGCGCGGCCCGGCGCGGGGCGCGGGGACGGGCGGCGGCCTCGGGTTGCGGTTCAGGGGCCAGGGCCAGGGGCGCCCGTTCGCGCGGCATCAGGCCGCTCAGGGTCTCGGCGATGGCGTCGGGGTCAAAGCGGCGGAAACCGATGGCGTAGCCCAGGGCCACGGCGGCGCCGAGGGCCAGCAGCAGGGCGGCGATGATCCTTGCGCCGGGCAGGCGGGCGAAGGCCAGCAGGCCGGCCACAGCGTTCAGCAGGCCGTCGCCCCAGAACCCGCCCAGGCCGCGGGCCAACTGCCAGGCGGCGGGATAGGGTGGCGCGGCCAAAAGACCGGCCAGGGCCAGCAGGCCCAGGCCGCCGACCAGGGCGCGCAGCCGCAGATCGCCGCGATGGGCGGAAGGGTCGGGCTGCGAGACGCGGGTCATGCCGAACACCAGCATCAGCAGGGCCGCGACCCAGCCGCTGAGGCCCAGAGACTGCATGACGATGTCGGCCAGGGCCGCGCCGGCTCCGCCCAGGGCGTTGGTCGCGGGCTGACCGGTAACGGCGTTCAGGCTTGGATCGGTGGCGTTGTAGGTGGCGACCGACAGCAGCAGACCCGCCCCGACCACGCAGACCACCCCGCCCCGGAAGCGCGCCGACCAGGGCTGGCTCCAGCCATAGCGGATAGCGTCCCAAACCAGTCCAACACTCGATCGCCGCGCCGCTCGCGCCATGGACAGTCACCTTGCACTCGTAGAACCCGCCGAGTCTGGGCCAAGAGGGTTAAGGGGCGTTTACCTCGCCGGCCGATCGGTGTGGTTTGGAGTCGCGGTTTAAAGGACTTCAATGGACGAGAACAAAAGCGGAACATACGTCCGGAGTCGTCGTCCCGTGGAGTCACTCTGGCCCGTAGCCCGCCGTTGGTAGGGGGGTCAGTGGGTGGAGTCATGGATCAGCAGTTATTGGGCCAGTTGGCGGTGGTGTTTTCGGCGGTCGGCGGGGTGATCACGGCCATGGCGACCTTGGTGTGGGCGTTCCGGCGGCGGCCTTGAGGGGTCGCCGCCGACACATCATGCGGAGCCGAGGTAATCCTTCTTGCCCACCTCGACGCCGTTCTTGCGCAGGATCGCGTAGGCGGTGGTCAGGTGGAAGAAGAAGTTCGGCTGGGCCTGGGTCTGCAGATAGGCCAGGCCCTTGACCACGCTGGTCTCGCCGCGGCGCGTCAGCATGATGTCGCGGTCCTCGGCGTTTTCGAACAGGGCGGAGTCCAGGCCTTCGACATAGGCGATGGCGCGGTCGACGCGGGCGATCAGGCCGGCGAAATCGGTCTCGACGTCGTCCCAGGCCGGAACCTCCTCGCCGGCCAGGCGCGCGGCGCAGCCCTTGGCGAAGTCGGTGGCGATCTGAACCTGGCGCAGCAGCGGGAACATGTCGGGGAACAGCCGGGCCTTCAGCAGGGCGTCGGGGTCGAGTTTCTTCGCGTCAACATGGGCGGCGGCCTTGGTCAGCACGCCTTTCAAGCCCTTGAGGCCCTGGACGAAGACCGGAACGCTGGCCTGGTGAATGGTGATCGACATGAGGAGCTCCTGGATGTGGAGCGGACTTAGCCTGCGTCGGGGTTCGTCGGGAAGCGCCGCGACGGAACGGGCTGCTCGCCTCGGGGTTCTGTCAGGGTCCCATTCACTCCCTCCAGGAGCACTTCCCCATGAAAGTCAGCGACGCGATGACCGGCCAGGTCTCCACCGCCGCCCCCACCGACACCGTGCGCAAGGTCGCCCAAGTGATGGCCCATGTCGAAACCGGCGCCGTGCCGATCGTCGATGAAGACGGCAAGGTGATCGGCCTGGTCACCGACCGCGACATCGTCTTGCGCGTGGTCGCCGAGGGCCGCAGCTTCGACTCGCCGATCTCCGAGGCGATGAGCGACGGCGAGGTCTACAGCGTCAAGGAAGACGACATCCTGGCCGACGCCACCGCCAAGATGGCCAGCCACCAGATCCGCCGCCTGGTCGTGCTCGACGACGCGGGCAAGCTGACCGGCATCCTGTCGCTGGGCGACGTGGCCAAGGACTACGGCGCCAAGCAGGTCGGCAAGACGCTGGAAGACATTTCCCAAGAGGGCGGCGAGGCGGCGCAGTAATCACTGTTGGGGACATGCCCATGGGCATGTCCCCAACCTTGCCACAACGCAAAAGGGCGGCCCGCGAGGAGCCGCCCTTTCTCGTATCCGAAAGCCCTAAAAGCTTAGACCAGCGAGCTGTCGATCGCCTTGCAGGCTTCCATCAGGCCCTTCACCGAAGCGACCGAGGCGGCGAACATGGCCTTTTCCTCGTCATTGGTTTCGAACTCGATGACCCGTTCCGCGCCGCCGGCGCCGATCACCACCGGCACGCCGACATAGAGGCCTTCCAGGCCGTATTGGCCGGTCAGGAAGGTGGCGCAGGGCAGGACGCGCTTCTTGTCCTTGATGTAGCTGGTGGCCATGGCGATCGCGCTTTCGGCCGGGGCGTAGAAGGCCGAGCCGGTCTTCAGCAGGGCGACGATCTCGCCGCCGCCGCCACGGGTGCGCTTGACGATGCCGTCGAGCTCTTCCTGGGTCATCCAGCCTTGCTTGACCAGTTCCGGCAGCGGTAGACCGCCGACCGTCGAGTGGCGAACCATCGGCACCATGTCGTCGCCGTGGCCGCCCAGGGTCCATGCGTGGATGTCTTCGACCGACACGCCGGTCTTCTCGGCCAGGAAATAGGCGAAGCGCGCGGAGTCCAGCACGCCGGCCATGCCGATGACCTTCTCCTTGGGCAGGCCCGAAAACTGCTGCAGGGCCCAGACCATGGCGTCCAGCGGGTTGGTGATGCAGATCACGAAGGCGTCGGGGGCGTGGGCCTTGATGCCCTCGCCGACGGCCTTCATGACTTTCAGATTGATGCCCAGCAAATCATCGCGGCTCATGCCCGGCTTGCGCGGGACGCCGGCGGTGACGATGCAGACGTCGGCCCCGGCGATCTCTTCGTACGAATTGGCGCCCTTCAGGACGACGTCCTTGCCGAACACGGCCGAGGCTTCTGCGATGTCGAGCGACTTGCCCTGGGGCGTGCCCTCGGCGATGTCGAACAGAATCACGTCGCCCAGCTCTTCGCGCGCCGCGATATGGGCCAGGGTGCCGCCGATCATGCCGGCGCCGATGAGGGCGATCTTCGCGCGAGCCATGGGGTCTCCATCAAGGCTGTGGACGAGAAATGTCGGGCGCGGTCTACGCCCGCAACGGCCCGGCCTCAAGCCCCCTTTCCCGTTTCGCCGCAGTGCGGCAAGACTGTGTGAACAACGGCTCGTGACGCCGTTGGGGAGACGCGGGGATGAGCAAGACCGATCCGGGGAACTATTTCGAGGACTTCCGCCTGGGCCAGGTGATTGTCCACGCCACCCCGCGCACCGTCACGGCGGGGGATGTGGCGCTGTATACGGCGCTGTACGGACCGCGTTTCGCGCTGTTCTCGTCGGACGTTTTCGCCACCGATTGCGGGCTCTCCGCCGCGCCGGTCGATCCCCTGATCGCCTTCCACATCGTGTTCGGCAAGACCGTGCCCGACATCAGCCTGAACGCCGTCGCCAACCTAGGCTATGCCGAGGGCCGGTTCCTAGCGCCGGTCCATCCCGGCGACACCCTGACGGCCCGGTCCGAGGTCATCGGGCTCAAGGAGAACTCCAACGGCAAGACGGGCGTCGTCTATGTCCGCACCACCGGCGCCAACCAGCGCGGGGTGGCGGTGCTCAGCTATGTGCGCTGGGTGATGGTGCGCAAGCGCGATCCGGCGGCGGTGGTCGAGGGGCAGGTCACGCCGGTGCTGGCGAGCGCCGCGGCCGCCGAGCACCTGACGCCGCCGCCCGGCCTGGATTTCGGCAAGTACGACTTCGCCCTGGCCGGCGCGCATCATGCCTTCGAGGACTATGCGATCGGCGAGAAGATCGACCATGTCGATGGGATGGTGGTCGAGGAGGCCGAGGCGCAGATGGCCACGCGCCTTTGGCAGAACACCGCCAAGGTCCATTTCAACCAGTTCGAACGGTCTAAGGACCCGTCGGGCCGGCGGCTGGTCTATGGCGGGGTGGTGATCTCGACCGCCAAGGCTTTGTCGTTCAACGGCCTGCAAAACGCCGGCCTGATCCTGGCGATCAATGGCGGCCGCCATGTCAGCCCCTATTTCGCCGGCGGCACGGTGTTCGCCTGGAGCCAGGTGCTCGACAAGGCCGACCTCAGCCGCTCGGTCGGCGCGTTACGCCTGCGGCTGGTGGCGACGGTCGATCGCCCCTGCGCCGACTTCCCCGACAAGGACGCGGCCGGCGTCTATGCGCCGGGCGTGATCCTCGACTTCGACTACTGGGCGGCGGTTCCGAAACGTGGCTGAGTTCGTCCTCGATCCGGCCATCGTGGCCACTTCGGCCGCTTTGGGCGATCTGCCGCTATGCCATGCGCGCCTGCAGCTGGACGCCCGTTATCCGTGGGTGGTGCTGATCCCGCGTGTCGAGGGAACGCGGGAGCTGGAGGATCTGCCGGCCGCCGACCGCGCGGTGCTGATCGAGGAAGCCATCCAGGCTGGCGGCGCCGTTCGCGCGGTGGCGGAGATGATGGACCTGGCGATCGACAAGCTCAATGTTGGGGCGCTAGGCAATGTCACCCCGCAGTTGCACGTCCATGTGCTAGGCCGGCGGGTAGGTGATCCGGCCTGGCCGGGTCCGGTGTGGGGACATTCGGCGGGTGTGGCCTATGCGCCAGATGCGCTCAATCGAGCGATTGCGGCGGCGAAGACGGCGTTGTCCCTATAAATCCGCTCATCCCGGCGAATGCCGGGACCCAGATCCTTTGGCGGTCCGGCTGATTGGAGGGGCTTAGCGCTGTTGGCGTCCGCCACAAAGCCCCTCCATCTGGGTCCCGGCATTCGCCGGGATGAGCGGATAAATAAGCTACCGCTTCTTTTTCTTCGCCGACTTCTTCGCCGTCGCCTTGCCCTTCGCCGAGCTCTTGCCCTTGCCGGCCACGGCCTTGCCCTTCGCCCCCTTTTTGCCCTTGACCGCGCTGGCCTTGTCCTTGCCGCCCTTCTTGGCGACGGCGGCGCACCTGGCCTTGGCGGCTTTGAGGGCCTTGCCCTTCTTGCCCCGGATCGAGCAGGACGCCGCCCGTTCCGGCGCTGCGGCGCGCGGGGCGGCCGAGACCGGGCGGGGCCAGATGACCGGGCCTCGGCCCTGGGCCACATAGCCCGCCGGCAGGGTGGCCTGGGCGACACGGCGAGCGGTGACGGGGAGTTCGACGCCGTTCTCGTTCAGTTTGCCCGCCCAGCCTCCGTCGCCGCGTGATCTCAGGTCCAGGGTCGTCAGCTGTCCGGGACGCGGCGAAAATCGGGTGAGGAAGTCGCCGGTCGAGCGGTCGACGAAATCGATCAGGCCCGTTGAGCCGACGGCCCCGACCCGGCGGACGTCGCGCCAGGCGCCTTCCAGCGCGCCATAGCCGCCAACCGCATCGACGATCTGCAGGTCGTAGAGCGTGGTCCCGTCCGGGCCGGTAATGGTCCAGCCGCCGTCGAGCGGACCCTGAAGGCCCTGGGCGGCGACGATCGAGCCCTTGATCCGCAGGTCATAGGCCTCGGCCATCGGCACGTAGTTGCCCTGGGGCACGGCATGGCCGGGGATTTCGTCCACCGGCGGTTCGGGCGGCGGGAGCGGCAGGACGGTGGGCTTGTGCGGCGGCAGGGGCGCCGGGGCGGCGGGCTCCTCCTCGTCGGTGGTCTGGGGACCGCTCTGGGCGATCAGGTCGGCCAGGGGATCGACGGCCTGGTCGGCCGAGGTCGCGGTGTCGGGGGCCGGCGGCGCGGCGACGACCGGAACGGCGCGGTCCTGGGGGAGCGCGACCGAAGCGGCTGGGGGCGCGGTCGCGACCGGCGCCTCCTGGGCGAGGACCGGAGCGGCGGCGAAGGCCAGGAGGGAGATCAGGAGCGCGCGCATCAGGCTTCGATCTCTAGGCCGCCGAACGTTCGGTGATGGCGGCGGCCACCGCCACCAGCCGGCGGGCCTGAGCCAGGTGCAGCAGTTCGACCATCTTGCCCTCGACCCGCAGCGCGCCCTTGCCGGCGTTCTCCGGCGCGGCGAAGGCGGCGATCACCACCTGGCTCCAGGCGATCTCGCCCTCCGTGGGGGAAAAGGCGCGGTTACAGATTTCCAGATGCTTGGGATGGATCAGGGTCTTGCCGTCGAAGCCGAAATCCACGGCCTGGCCGCAGACGGCGTCCAGCGCCTCCAGGTCATCGATGTCGTTGTGCACGCCGTCCAGGATGGTCAGGCCGTGGGCCCGGGCGGCGGCGACCGACAGCGACAGGATCGGCAGAAAGGCCTCGCGGCCGGGCGTCTGGCGGGCCCGCATCTCCTTGGCCAAGTCGTTGACCCCCATCACCCAGCCGGTCAGGCGGGTGGTTCTGGAGGCGGCGGCGATCTCCCACAGGTGGAAGGCGGCCTTGCCCGTCTCAATCATGGTCCAAAGCTTGGTGTGGATCGGGGCGGCGTGCAGGGCGGCCTGGTAGGCATGGACGTCGGCGGCGTCATTGACTTTCGGAACAAGAATCGCGTCCGGGCCGGCCTCGGCGGCAGCCTTCAGGTCGGCCGCGCCCCACGGGGTGTCGAGGCCGTTAGTGCGGATGATGATCTCGCGCGGGCCGAAACCGCCGGCCTTGACCGCCGCCACGGCGGCCTCGCGGGCGGCGTCCTTCATGTCCGGCGACACGGCGTCCTCGAGGTCGAGGATGATCACGTCGGCGTCCAGGGTGCGGGCCTTGTTCACCGCCTTGGCGTTGGAGGCCGGCATGTAGAGGGCGCTGCGGCGCGGCCGGGCGATGTCGGACATGAGGCTCCCGCTCGAATTCCTGGTCTTGTCCGTCCTCTTAAGCATCAAGTGGCCGGCGCCGGAAGACGTCACGCGTGCTGATGGTAGAACCGTGTCCAGATTCCCCAGAACGGGGTTAAGCTGACGCCATGACCACGCGCTATGACGACACCGCCAAGAATGTCCTGGGCCAGGAGCTGAAGCCCTGCTCGCTCGACCCGGTGACCGGCTTCTACCGCAATGGCTGTTGCGAGACCGGGCCGCACGACCTGGGCCTGCACACCGTGTGCGCGGTAATGACCGACGAATTCCTGGCCTTTTCCAAGGCCGCCGGCAACGACTTGTCGACCCCGCGCCCGGACTACGCCTTCCAGGGTCTGGTGTCCGGCGACCGCTGGTGCCTGTGCGCCGGCCGCTGGAAGGAAGCGCTGGACGCCGGCGTCGCCCCGCCGGTGGTGCTGGAAGCCAGCCACGAGGAGATGCTGGCGGTGGTTCCGCTGGGCGTGCTGAAGGACAACGCGGCGGTGTAAGAACGGGGACATGCACTTGTGCGTGTCCCCAGTCGAGGATCAAACCAGCGGCTTCAGCTCTCCCAGCATGGTCGGGACCAGTTCCGACACCGTCGGGTGGATGTGCACCGCGCGCTGGATCACCGTGTAGGGGGCCTTGGCGTACATCAGGTCGAGCATCCCGTGGATCACCTCGTCGCCGTTCAGGCCGAGGATCGCCGCGCCGAGGATCAGCTGGGTCTCGGCGTCGACCACCACCTTCATGAAGCCCAGGGTCTCGCCCTTTTCGACGGCTCGGCCGACGCGGGTCATCGGACGCTGGCCGACCAGGGCCGGTCGGCCGGTGGCGCGAACCTCGGCCTCGGTCATGCCCACTCGGCCCAGGGGCGGGTCGGTGTAGAGGGCGTAGCAGGGGATGCGGTCGCTCACGCGGCGTGGATCGCCCTCTAGCAGATTGGCGGCGATGATTTCGAAGTCGTTATAGGCGGTGTGGGTGAAGGCGCCCTTGCCGTTGCAGTCGCCCATCGCCCAGACGCCGGGGACATTGGTGCGCAGTTGGTCATCGACGACCACATAGCCGCGCTTGTCGAGATCGATCCCGGCCTTGTCCAGGCCCAGGTCGTCGGTATTGGGCTTGCGCCCGATGGCCAGCAGCACGTGCGAGCCGACCACCTGCGGCGCGCCGGCCTCGCAGGTGACATGGACGCAGACGCCCTCGTCGCCCCCTTCTGTCTTATTGGGCGCGAAGCTGATGCATTCGGAATTGAGCCGGACGCTGATCCCCTCGCCTTCCAGGATCTCGCGTACGGCGTCGGAAATCTCCGGGTCTTCGCGGCCGATCAGGCGCGGACCCATCTCGACCACCGTCACCTCGGCGCCGAACCGCCGGTACATCTGGGCGAACTCCAGCCCGATATAGCTGCCGCCGATGATCACCAGGTGGCGTGGGAGGGTGTCGAGCGCCATCATCCCGACATTGGTCAGGTAAGAAATCTGGTCCAGGCCTGGCATGTCCGGCGCATTGGCGCGGCCGCCGACATTCAGGAAGATCTTCGGGGCGGTCAGCAACTCGTCGCCGACCCGCACCGTGTCAGCCGACTCGAAGCGGGCGTGGCCTTCGATCAGAGTGCAGCCCTTCATCCCCTCGATCCAGGTTCGCAGATTGCCGCGGGCGGTGAGGGTCACGGCCTGGGCGCGGTTGTGCACCCGCCGCATGTCGACGCCGACCGGACCGCCCAAGGTCACGCCGAAGTCGGCGGCGCGGCGGGCCAGGTGGGCGGCATAGGCGCTGGCCACCAGGGTCTTGGTCGGCATGCAGCCGGTGTTAACGCAGGTGCCTCCCAGGTCTTTGCGCTCGACCAGGGCGACGGTCTGGCCGGCCTTGGTCAGGCGCTCGGCCAGTGGAGGCCCCGCCTGGCCGGCGCCGATGATGATGGCGTCGAAACTCTGGGTCGCCATGCCTAGAGGGCCGAGACGATCAGGGCCGCGCCGCCGACGGCGATGACGTCTTCCAGCAGACCGGCTGGCAGGTCCTTGCCGAACGCCTTGGCCAGGCGTCCGCGCGCGTCCGCGCCAGCCAGCGTGCCGATCACCGCGCCGACCGCGCCGGCGATGGCCCCGCCGATCCAGCCGCCCGACGACAGGCAGACCGCCGCGCCGCAAAAGGCGCCGCTGACGATGCGGGTGATGAACTGCGGCGGAACCTTGCGGCTGGGCGTCTTGGGCAGCTGGTCGCCGACCAACTCCAGCACCGCCAGGGCGGTGAAGATCCAGGTGGCGATTGTCCCGCCCAGCCAGGCCAGGGGCGTGCCCTGCAGGTCGATCAGTCCGAGGTGAGCGCCCCAGGCGACGGCGGCCGGAGCGGTCATGGCGCGCAGGCCGGCGATCACGCCAATCAGCAGGGCCAAGACATAGAGGATCATGCGAAGGCTCCTGTTTCGGCGAGCGTCGGCTTGATTTGGCGCTGGGTCGAGCAAAACCGCAAGCGGGCCTTGGGTCTAGAACGTTTCGCGCTTCCGGACGCCGCGCGTCTTCAGGCCAGCGGGTACTCCGCCTCCAGCCGATAGGCCGAGCCCTGGCTGGTTCGCCAACTGGAATAGAGGCCGAAACGGTCGATACGGAACGGCGGCGAGCCCAGCAGGCTGTTGGCCTGGATCCAGGCGGCGACCTCGGGGACGGGCGGACGCTTCAGATAGGCCAGGGTGACGTGCGGCGTGTAGAGCCGGGCCTCTGGCTTCAGCCCCGCCCGGCGCGCGGCGGCCTCATTGGCCTTGGCCAGCCGACGCAGGTCGGGGCTCTCGGCGACCCCCGCCCAGACGGCATGGATCTCCGCGCCTTCGCCAAAGTGGCCAACGCTGTCGAGGGACAGATCGAGGGCCGGGGCAACGACGCCCTGCAGTTCCTCGTCAAGGTCGGCGGCCTGGGTTTCCTGCACGTCGCCCATGAACTTCAGCGTGATGTGGAACGCCTCGCGCGGACGCCAGCGCGCGCCCTCGATCCCGTGCCGCCGGGGCAGCAGGTGATCGCCGACCTCGGCGGGGATGGCGACAGCGGTGAACAGGCGGATCATGGGACCGTCTTACCCGGTCCTCCCCCTGTGGGGGAGGGGTCGGCGAAGCCGACGGTGTGGGGCGTGATCGGCAAGCGACCACAACCCGGATCGAAGGCCCTAAAACGCCCCCCACCGATCGCTGCGCGATCGCCTCCCACAGGGGGAGGTCCAGAGCCTACGGACAGGGATTCGGCTGCAGCGCATGCAAGGCGTTGACCGCCTTCTCCATCTCATCGGTCCAGCTCAGATCAAATGCGCCGATATTGGTCTTCAGCTGGTCCATCGAGGTGGCGCCGATGATGGTGGCGGTGACGAATTGGCGGGTGTCGCAGAACTTCAGGGCCAGCACCGCCGGGTCGACGCCGAACTGGGCGGCTAGCTCGACATAGCCGCGGATCGCCTCCTCGGCGCCGGGGCCTTCATAGCGCTGCATGCGGTTGTAGAGCGCCTTGCGCGAACCCTCGGGCAGGCCGCCGTTCAGGTACTTGCCGGTCAGGGCGCCCTGGGCCAGGGGCGAATAGGCCAGCAGGCCGACCTGCTCGCGCATGGCGATCTCGGCCAGGCCGTATTCGAAGGTGCGGTTGGCCAGGTGATAGGCGTTCTGGATCGAGGCGACGCGCGGCAGACCCCTACCTTCCGCCTCGGCCAGAAAGCGCATCACGCCCCACGGAAACTCGTTGGAGACGCCGATCGACCGGATCGTGCCCTTCTTCACGTGGGCGCCCAGCGCCTCGAGGATGTCGCCGAACGCCTCGTAGTCCTGCTCATAGTCCTTGAAGGTTTGGCCGCCGAACACCCGCACCGGACGGTCGGGCCAGTGCAGTTGGTAGAGGTCGAGATAGTCGGTGTTCAGCCGCTTGAGCGATCCCTCGACCGCCTCGTCGATCTGGGCGCGGGTCTGGCGGGTGGAGCCGCCATCTTTTCGCATCCAGCTCAGCCCGCCAAAGGCGCTGCCGCGACCGGCGACCTTGGAGGCCAGCACGATCTCCTGGCGCTTTCCGGTCTTGGCCAGCCACGAGCCGATATGGCGCTCGGTATTGCCCTGAGTCTCGGGGGTGGGCGGGCTGGAATACATCTCGGCGGTGTCCCAGAAGGTCACGCCCTGGCTCAAAGCGTAGTCCATCTGGTCGTGGGCTTCCGCCTCCGGGTTCTGCGACCCCCAGGTCATGGTGCCCAGGCAGCAGCGCGAGACCTGGATGCCGGTCCGGCCGAGTTCCACGTAATCCATGTCGCCTCTCTGGAAAGGGTCTAGAAAATCTTTCTAGGGATCGCCAAGCGCCACGGGAAGCGCAACATCTTGCATGATCCTGGCTTCGCCCCGATATTCAGGGTGCGTCCACAACGGACGTGGCAATTTTCGAAGGGTTTTCCCGCGATGAACGACTTCAACCGCGATTATGCGCGACCGCTTCCCGGAGCCGGCGCCGACATGTCGGTTGACGCCGGCCTGCGCAGTTTCATGCTCGGCGTCTACAACAAGGTGGGCCTGGGTCTCCTGCTGTCGGCCGCCCTGGCCTATCTGACCAGCTCGTACCCGCCGGTCCGCGACCTGATGTTCCAGGTCACCAACAACCGCGTCGGTTATACCTTGCTCGGCACCGTCGTGGCGTTCGCGCCGCTCGGCATCCTGCTGTTCTCCAGCTTCGTGATGAAGTCGATCAACGCCCGCACCGCCGGCGTGATCTACTGGTCGGTGGTGTCGTTGATCGGCGCCTCGCTTGGGACTGTAGTGCTGCTCTATACCGGCGCCAGCGTGTTCCAGACCTTCCTGGTCACCGCCATCGCCTTCGGCGCCCTGAGCCTGGTAGGCTATACGACCAAGAAGGACCTGACCGGTTTCGGTAGCTTCCTGATCATCGGCCTGGTGGGCTTGATCCTGGCTTCGCTGCTGTCGATCTTCTTCCCGTCGGGCGCGCTGGTCTTCGCGATCAACGCCATCGGCGTGCTGATCTTCGCCGGCCTGATCGCCTATGACACCCAGCGCCTGAAGATGACCTATTACGAGGTTGGCGGCGACGAGACGGCCAGGTCGGTGGCGACCAATTTCGGCGCCCTGAACCTCTATCTCGACTTCATCAATCTGTTCCGCTTCCTGCTCTACTTCATGGGAAGCCGCCGCTAATCCAGCGGTCTAAAACCACAGAAGCCCCGGCGGGAAACCGCCGGGGCTTTTTTGTTGGGCTGTTAGCGCTGCAGACGCCCCCTCAATCCACCACCTTGAACCGGCCCTTGTCGAACATCCGCAGCACCTGGGCCAGGTCGTGGCCGCGCTTCAGGGTCAGGCCGCCCTGGCCTATCACCGCCCACTGCCCCTGCTTGCGGGCCAGGGCCGGGTGTTTCTCGATGCGGTAGAGCGGAGCCTCGGCCGCGTGGCGGAACACCGAGAAGGCTGCATGATCGCTCGTCCCGCCCATGCCGTAGTCGCGCCATTCGCCGGCCGCGACCATGCGGCCATAGAGCCGCAGGAGCTGGTCGATCTCTCGACGCTCGAAGAACACGACGCCGGCGACGGGGCGAGAATCCAGGGCCATCGGACGAATCCTAAACCCAAATCAGGCCCGATGGCGAGTGTCGCAGATAGGTCTTGCCAAGGTCCGCGCCTCCAAGCGTTGCAATGGCGCTACAGACCTCTTCGAAGTCTCCGGCTCGCCACGCGCCGCCACGGAATGACCTTAATTCGGACTTTCGAGCGCCTGTTTGCCCCATCAGTTTAACGGTGTCGGCTGATCGGAACTCCTGCGGTTCAGGTCCTGAACAGCCCCCCCAGCCCCCTCTATCGCGGGCCGGTCAGCCGACAGACCCCTCTATGACAAACCCCGAGACCCCGCGTGGCGCCCCTCTCCACGCGGGGTTTTCGTGTGTGCGCCGGGCCGGCATCTGGCCATATCCTGGACATGAAGCGTCGCGAAATGACAACGACCTTGATCGCGCGTGATCGTGTCCCACCGAGTGGCATAGCTTCGGCGGCGATGGTGACCAGGGTCTCTGCGTCGAACCCCCCGGCTTGCGGATCGTCAGCGAGAAGCGGGGGTGCGGAGCCCATCGGCCCGTTGACCGTCTCGGGACGCCGGGCGGTGGCGAGGTCACAACAGCCAGACGGGTTCGTGCCCTCATCGACAGGACGGATCCACGGCCTCTTGCAATCGCTCCCGCATCCCTGGCGCCTTGGGCTCGGGGTCCAGGCCCTGCGATGACCCGCCACACTCCCAGACGCGACAACCTACGAGCACCTGGAACATCGCGCGCTGGGAGCCGGCGCCGACCACCTCAAGGCGGTAGCGGTCCATCACCTTGGCCCGCCGAAGCCAGAACCCGCCCGTCAGGGCGATGGAGCTGTTCTCGCCCAGGACCATACTGGCCGCGTTGTCGCCGGAGCCGACGGCCGTGGCGACGTCGCTGATCCCAAGCGCGATCTTCAGCTTGGTGACATCCGTGGGGTCCAGAACCCGCCCAAGCCAGCGCCGCCCGTCCGGAGCCTTCAAACGGCGGACAAAGGTCCGCTTGCTCGGCTGACTGCTCCACACCGGCAGCAGCAGCCCGGTGACCAGGGCCAGCTCGCGCGTGTGCCAGGGATCGGCGCCGGCGACCTCGGCGTCCCAGGTCGCTCGCCAGATGGGCTCGGCGACCGTCTGCCAGGCCGATTCCTCGCAGGTCTTCAGGGGCAGCACAGTGCGCTTCTCGGCGCGGATCAGCCGGACAGCCTGAACCAGACGGTCATCGTCATCGTCATCGTCATCGTCAGGCCCTTCACCACCAGGCCGGCGTGCTGCGACTTGGTGTTGACCACATACTCCAGCGTTTGCGGATCGAGCCCGGCCAGCGCGTCCGACGCAGAGGCCCGCACGCGGCGCGTGCGGACGGCGAAGGTCACGACCTTGGTCTGCGCCCCCGACACCGCGTCGGTCCGGATCACCTCCTCCGACGTCACCGTCAGGTCGTCGGCGACGATGTCCTCCATCCCCTTGTCCAGAGCGCCCGAGGCCGCGGCCCGTTTGGCCCATTGGCGATGTCCTATGGATTTGATGCGGTCTGGCTCGTCGATGAGGCTGTTCCAGGCCTCGCAGATGGCTTGGACGATGGCGTCGTCGTCGTCGAACACCCGGTTGGAGAGGAAGCGCTGTCGCAGATACTGCCAGACGTTTTCGGCGGGGTTGAGCTCGGGTGAGCGTGGCGGCAGGGGCAGCAGGGTGAGGTTGCCGGGCGGTCTGAGCTTTTGGGTGGTGTGCCATCCGGCCTGGTCGAGGACGACCACGGCATGGGCGCCTGGGGCGACCTGCAGGGCGATCTCGTCGAGCTGGAGTTGCATGGCGGCGGTGTTGGCCTTCTCGCAGGCCCAGGCCGCGCCCACCCCACGCGCGGGGCAGATGGCCCCCAACAGATAGGCGCAACCGGTCCGCAGGTCGGCGATCTGGCGGGGCCGCGTCCCGGTCTTGCCCCAGACCAGCGTGCGGTGGGTCTTTTGACCGACCCGCATCTCGTCCTGGAACCAGACCTCGACAGGCGTGCCGGGCGTCAGGCCAGACTGAATGCCCGCCAACGCCCCTGCGAAGTTTTTTAAAATCCACCTGGGCCTGGACGTCCTGCCGATAGTGTTGGGGACGGGTGGTGATGTGCGAAAAGCCCAGCCGCTTGAGCAGCTTGCCCACCGTACGCTCGTGCACCTGCACCTCGAAGCGCTCGGCGATCATCGCCTGTAGGTCGCAACACCGCCAGCGCGCCACGCCCTTCAGTCCCGCCGCCGCAGGACCGGCCTCCACCAGGGCGGCCAGGGCCTGCTCCTGCTGCGCCGACAGACAGCGCCGCGCCCCTGGCGGCGGACGGTTGATCAAGCCCTCGGGGACCCAGGGCGTTGAACCGCAGCGCCCAGTCCCGCAGCGTCTGCCGGTCCATGCCGGCCAACTCAGCCGCTTCGGCTCGACTGCGGCCTTCATAAACCGCCGCCAGCGCCAGCAGGCGCCGCACCTGATCTGGATCCTTGGCCCGCGCCGCCAGCTGACGGGTCCGCGCCGCGTCATAATCGACCCGAAGCTTGATGGCGGACATCCACGATCTCCCTTGCAATCAGGAGAGTGAATCACTGTCCGGCCAGTCAGGGAATCCTGTCGGAGCCAGAGCTAGCGGCTTTTGGTATTAGGAATCCGCTTCTCGCCGTGGAGCAGTCGGCCGACCCTGGTCGGCTGGCACGTGAGGCAACCATAAGGGCGTCCACGCCCTCCGGCGAGGTTTCATGCCCTGTCGCCCAAGTGACGCGCCGCTCTCCGAGGCGGCAATGGCCCCACGAGGCACAGGACGCCGCGCTGAAACCGGGGGCGAGCAGCGCCGCCCTGAAGGCGATAGTCTTCATCGTTTCACTCCTTACTTCGCCGCGATGCTCGGGGCTTTGATCCGCACCCGCGCCGCAGCCGCGCGGCCCTGGTCGTCGACCACCCGCAGCCGATAGAAGCCCGGCGCGGTGGGGCGCCAGATCACCTTGCCGCTGACCGGGTCGGAGGCCAGGCGCTGGCCGGCCACGTACCAGGTGAGGTTATCGCCGCCGGCCGCCATGACCAGGCCCCGCGACCGGGGGCCGACCGCGTCGACCTGAACCGTCGCCCCGTCGGGCGGGAAGATCAGGCGGGGGCCTTCCGACGCCTGTTGCAGCCGCTGCAGGGCGCCAGGCGCGGACTTCGGGGCGATGGGGCGTGGGGCGATGGCCGGCGCCCCGACCACGTCGGCGACGTCGAACAACAGCGGCAGGGCGGCGTCGCGTCCGGTCAGTCCGCCCCGCGCGCCGCCGTCGGCCCGGCCGGTCCAAACGATGATTACATAGCCGCCGACCACCCCGCAGGCCACGGCGTCGCGGAAGCCGTAGGAGGTGCCGGTCTTGAAGGCCATGGCCGGTCCGCCCTTGGTCAGGGCCGAGGGCGCACGGCCACGCGGCGCGGGGGCCTCGCGCAGGATGTCGAGCACCTGGGCCACCGCCTCGGGTCGGACGATGCGGGTTCCGCCGCTGTGTTCGCGTGCCTTCGCCTCGGCCTGGGTGAAGGCCAGGGGCTTGGCTACACCGCCGTCGCCGAGCGCCGCGTAGAGCACGCCCATGTCGCGCGGCGTGATCCCCGCCCCGCCCAGGGCCAGGGCCAGGCCCGACGCCTTGATCGCCGTCTTGGGACGCACCAGCCTGACGCCCGCGCTCTCCAAACGGGTGGCGAACACCTCGGGACCGACCTTCTCCAGGGTGGCGACGGCGGGGACGTTCAGCGAATAGGCCAGGGCCTCGCGGGCCGTCACCTTGTCGTGGAAGACGTGGTCAAAGTTCTCGGGCTGGTAGTCGGCGAAGCGGGTGGCGGCGTCGTCGATCTGGGTGTC
This sequence comes from Caulobacter sp. DWR3-1-2, assembly GCF_049896225.1. Lineage (NCBI taxonomy): Bacteria > Pseudomonadati > Pseudomonadota > Alphaproteobacteria > Caulobacterales > Caulobacteraceae > Caulobacter > Caulobacter sp. DWR3-1-2. The sequence goes on from NZ_JAFCTW010000005.1 coordinate 323,558, forward strand.
GGGCGCCAGGGTCCCGTCGTCAAAGGCGAAGGCGTAGATGAAGGGCTTGAGGGCCGAACCCGGTGAGCGCACGGCCTCCGTCAGGTCAATCCAGCCCCCTGGTCGCTCGCGGCCGGCTGAGCCGACCAGGGCCCGCACGGCGCGGCCCTTGATCTCGACCACCAGGATGGCGGCGGTGACCTCCGGTCCCTGGGCGGCGGCCACGGCGGCGGCCATCGGCTCCAGCCGCGTCTGCAGCCCCGCGTCGATGGTCGAGACCACGCTGGGCTGGCTGGCCGGCGCAGCGGCGGCCAAGTCGCCGGCCAAGTGCCAGGCCAGGGTCGGGAAGGCCCCGCGCTTGGGCAAAGGTTCGGCGTCGGCCTCGCTGGCCGCCGCTTCGGTCAGCACCCGCGCCTTGACCATCTTGTCGAGCACGGCGCGGCGGGCCAGGCGGGCGGCTTCGGGCCGACGGTCGGGGCGGCGGGCCTCGGGCGACTGCGGCAGGGCGATCAGCAGGGCCTGCTCGCCGTCGGTCAGGCTGGTCGGCTCATGGCCGAAATAGGCCAGGCTGGCGGCCCGAACGCCCTCCAGATTACCGCCATAGGGGGCCAGGGTCAGGTAGAGGGCCAGGGTCTCGCGCTTGGTCAACCGCGACTCCAGCTGAGCGGCGCGGACCATTTCGATCAGCTTGGAGCCCAGGTTGCGCGGGCGCGGCTCGAGAAGCCGGGCGGTCTGCATGGTCAGGGTCGAGGCGCCGGAGCTGACGTGGCCATGGATCAGCGCCGAACCCGTGGCGCGGGCCAGGGCGAAGGGGTCGACACCGAGGTGGCCGTAGAACCGTGCGTCCTCGACGGCGATCAGGCGCTTTTGAAACGTCGGGTCCGTGCGCTGGAGGTCGGCCCGCACCCGCCAGCGGCCGTTCTCCACTGGCAAGGCGCGCAGCCAGGCGCCGCGATGATCGAGCACCACGGGTGACGAGCGCTTGGCCCGCGCCATGTCTGGCGGCAAGGCGGCGCTCAGGGCGAAGAGCGCGGCCTGGACGGCGACGAAGGCGACGAGAAGGCGGGTCAGACGGGGGATGGTGAACATGGACGCTATTCGGCGGCGGACTTGCCCCCTCCGCGCCTTCGGCGCTCCTCCCCCATAGGGGGAAGAGCGCCCTGGCGCGAACTCCGCCCCCTACGGGGGCGGACAGACCGCGAAGCGGTCAGGTGGGGCAAGTGGCTCCCTACCCTCCCGGCGCCACGTTGATCCGCCCCGCATCCGACCGCGCATTGAGGCTGGGCCGGTACATGTCCTTGGCGATCGCCCCAGGCAGAAAGAATTCGCCCGGCGTCACGGCCCGCGCCACATAGGCCATGGCGAACGGCTTGTTGCCCGCCAGGTCGAGCGCGGCGATGTAGCGGTCGTCGCGGCTTTCCTGGACATCCGGATTGGTCAGTTCGCCCAGGAACTTGAACGGGCCGTTCTGGGCGTCGTCGGCGCCGAGCGTGGTCTCGATCTCGAAGCCGGCCGGCAGGGCGTCGTCTATCACCAGGGCGGTGGAGCGGGCCTGCATGGAGCGGCCGGAAACCAGCACGATCACCCGGTCGCCCTGATGAATCTGGCTGGGATCAATCGCTCCGCCGGTCATCGAGAACAGCCGCTTGCCCACCGACAAGCCGTTGCTGGCCGCGCCCGGCGCCAGGATCGGCGTGCCGCGAACGCTGACTGTCCGCCACAGGGCGCCCTTGCCCCGGTTGGTGAAGTGAGCGTCGGTCAGCTTGCCCACGGCCCAGCGCGGCGAACCGCCGGCCGGCGGCAGGGCCACAGCGCCCTGGGCGTCGATGGTCATCGGACCCGAGGCCTTCAGCAGCTGGCTGGCCGCGAACAGCAGCGACGCCTGCTCCTGGGTGTTGAGGGCGTCCGGATCCTTGACCACGTTCTCCAGCCGGCCCTGCAGCTGCCGCGCCACGTCCATCTGGCCGGCCTGGGCCGCCAGGGCGGTGACGGCGGCGACGTCGCGCAGCGGGCTCTGGTACCAGTCGCTCTCGTCGCGCCAGCCCAGCGACTTGACCGCCTGGCGCATGGCCGAGCGGGCCCGGGCCTGGTCGCCCATCAAGGCCAGGCCGGCCGCCACCTGGGCCTTGGCCAGGGGCTGGTCCTCGTCCTTCATCTGCACATCGTGCCACCAGCGCAGCCGCGCCAGGTCGCCGCGCCCGGCCTTGGCCAGCACGTAGAGGGCGTAGGCCGAGGCCCGGCGGCGCATGCGCTCCGTCGCCTTCTTCGAGGCGTCGGGATTGGCGGCCCACCATTCTGGATATTCGGTGCGGTAGGAGATCGAGGTCCAGCTGTCGGGACGACTGATCTGGCGCATGGCGTTCAGCGCCTTGTCCATCGCCTCGTCGGGCACCGCTATGCCCTGGCCCTTGGCCTCGACCAGGAAGTCGGTGGCGTAGGCGCCCAGCCAGGCGTCAGCCTCGCCGTCGCCGACCCGCCACAGGCCGAAGGCCCCGTCCAGGGTCTGGCGATCCAGCAGCTTGCCCACCGCTGCGGCCAGTATGGCCGGGTTGCGTTTCAGCTTGGGATCGTTGGACACGCTCTGGGCGTAGAGCAGCGGATAGGCCGTCGAGACCAGCTGCTCGGTGCAGCCATAGGGATAGCGCTGAAGGGCCACGGCGATCGCCGCCGGGTCGAAGCCGCGGATCGGCGAATAGCTGACCTGCAGCGTCACGTCGCCCGCCGCCAGCCCCGACATCAGCCGATAGTCGGGCGTATAGGTCTCGCCCGGCTGGGCCAGTTCGGTCGTCGTGCGCACCACGTCGCCCCAGCCCAGGCGGGTCTGGATCGGGTAGTCCTTGCTGGTGTTAAAGCCCGGCCCGGCCACCTTGAAGCCGATCTTGCCGATGCCCGTCACATTGGGCGCCAGGAAGGGAATCTTCTCGGCGACCCGCTGGCCCAGCATCAGGGTAATGATCTTCTTGAAGGCCACGGCGATGCCGTTGGTGGACCAGGCCTCGACCGTATAGGCCCCGGCCTTGCCCTCGACATTGTGCAGCTCCAGCGTGGCCATCGGCTTGTCGCCGGGGGCCAGGAAGCGCGGCAGGTTGAGGTCGGCGACCACGGGCTGGCGCACGGTCATCGCCTTGGCGCCCGAGCCGACGGCGGTGTCGGTCCAGGCCACGGCCATGATCCGCAACTCGCCGTTGAAGTCGGCGGCCGGCAGCTTGACCACCGCCTTGCCGTCCAGCCCCGTCTCGACGATGCCGGACCACAGGGCCACGGTCTTGATCGGCGTGGTCGTCAGGCCTTCGCCGCCCAGTTCGTCGGCGCCGAAATTGACATTGGCCGGCGCGCCCATGTTCGGGTCGAGCAGGCGGCCGTAGTCGTCGCGATAGTTCAGGGTCAGGGCCCGCTTGCCAAAGTACCACTTCACCGGGTCGGGGCTGTCCTGGCGTGTCAGGCGCAGGATGCCTTCGTCCACGGCCGCGATGGTGACCTTGGCCTTCTGGCCAAAGCCCAGGCCTTGCACCTTGATCGGGATCTCGACCGGCGCCTTGGAGTCCAGCTTCACCGGCGTCCCGATATCCACCGTCAGCTTGCGGCCCTTGGGATCGAGCGGCACATAGATCAGGCCGAGCGCCCGCTTGGGCTTGGGCGAGCTGACCGGGTCGCGCGGCTGGATCACCGTGACCAGCACATAGGCCCCGCCACCCCAGGCCGCCGAGGTCTTCAGCTTCACGGTCGTGCCGTTCTCGCCAACGCTGAGGGTCTTGAAGTCGATCAGGCGATCGGTGGCGACCGCCACCTGCACCTGGCCGGCATAGGGTGACTTGATGGCGATTTCCACCGTGTCGCCCTGGCTGTAGCTCTTGGTCCCGGCGCTGACCCGCACGAAGTCGGGCGCCTCGCCTTCCTTGGCGGGCGAACCCCAGCCGGACGAGAACTTGGTGACGGTCTCGCTGCCATCGGCCCCCTCGACGACCAGGCGATAGTCGCCCCAGCCGAGGCGGCGGTTGAAGCGCGCGGGTTGGCCGGCGCCGATATTGACCGTGGCCTTGGCCACCACCGCGTCGCGGCTGGTGCGCCGCCACTGCCAGCGACCGTCCTGCTGGAACCAGTCATAGCTCCAGTTCTCGCTGATCAGGGTGTAGGTCGCCGTCGCGCCGACGCGGACGCCGGCGGCGTTGACCGCGATCATCTCCAGGCTGACCGGCGGATCGCCGCGCCCGGCGTCGCCCTGCTCGACCTTGACCCCGTAATAGACCGGCTTGCCGCGCACCTTGAGCTCGAGGTTCTCGCGCACCGGACGGCCGCCGGGCTCGAACACCGAGGCGGTGACCGAGGCCACCAGCGGCTGGGCGGTGTCGGCCGCGTCGCTCGTCCCCAGGTTCAGCATGGCGTGGCCGTCGCCGTCGGTGACGGTCGTGCCCAGCTCGATGAACTTCTCGTCGAAGGGCGTCAGGGCGTCGCCCCACTGGAAGTCCTTGAACTGCGGGAACGGATCGCTGTCGATCTTCAGCCGCGCCTCGCCCTGGGTCTGCAGACCCGCGCCCGGCGCGCCGTAGAGGAAGCGGGCCGAGACGTCGATCTGTCGCGCCTGGCCGCCGGCGATCGGTACGGACTCCTGGCCGGTGGCGGTCACCGCCAGGCGTTGCGGAGCGAAGTCCTCGACGCTGAAGCTCAGAGATCCCGCCTGCGCCTCGACGCCCTCCATCATCAGCACGGCGGTCCAGCGGCCGCGTGGCGCGCTGCGCGGGAGGGCGATGTCGGCCAGCACGGCGCCGGCGTCGGCCCGGCTGAAGGCGTAGCGACGGAACTCGACGCCCGAGGGGCGCTTGACCAGGATATAGCCCTTGCGGTCATTGACCGCCTTGGCCAGCCGGTCGCGGACCATGGCCGTCAGGTGCACGGTCTCGCCGGGGCGATAGATGCCGCGATCAGCGTAGAGGAAGCCGTCGATGTCGCTGGCCACGGCCCGGCCGCCGTCCGATTCGGTGCGGCCCCCCACGCCCTGCTTGGACAGGTCGACCGGCGAGCGGTCCAGGTCCAGCACCGCCAGGTCGCCATCGTTTCCATAGGCCATGACCATCTTGGCATGCGACGCGCCCTCGCCGTCCATCAGGGGGCGGGGGAAGCGCACCCGGCCGTCGGCGTCGCTCTTGGCCTGCGCCAAGTCCTCGCCGTCCTTGGCCACCAGGGCCACGCGCACGCCCGACAGGGTCTTGGCGGTCTTCAGCGAGCGGACCACGACGTCGAGAGACTCGTCGCCATCATAGGCGATCAGCGCCATGTCGGTGAACATGATCCAGCGGCGGGCCTGGGCCGGAGCCGGCTCCTCGTCGCCTTCCGGCTTGCGGCCGCCCGAGGCGTCGCGCGCCTTGATCACATAGCCGCCAGCCTTCATTTCCTTCAGCACCGCGCCGAGCGGGAAGACGGTGGTCGCCTTCTGGCCAGCCGCGCTATCCACCTTGATGACGCCCTTCCAGACCTGGCGGCCCTCGTCGTCGGGGCTGTCGTCGCCATAGTCGCTGGCATAGTCGCCCTCGCCGGTCGGGTCGGGGGCGCTGATCGACTTGCGCACCAGGTTGCGGTCCGACACCCGCCAGACCTCGATGGCCAGCTTGGAGACGTTCATGGTCTCAAGCGCCACGCCGTCGGATTCCTCGCGCGGCAGGATCACGCCGTCGCCGGCGAAGCCCACATAGGGCGGCTTCTCCCCGAAGGTGAAGTCGACATCGGCATTGGCGCCCAGGGTCTCGCCGTTGCGGCCGGGCAGGCCCTTGAGCAGGGTGACGCGATGGTCGGTGAACCCGACGCCGCCGACGCAGATCTCGTCATCCTTTACCCGCACGGCCGGCTGGTGGCCGATATCGGGCGAGAGCAGCACGAAGTCGGCATAGGGCTTGGACGGGTCGAGCGCCTTGCTCATCCGGATACAGGCCATCGGCGCGGCGCCGGAGCTGTCGATGCGGCTCTGCCAGACGGCGAAGCCCTCGGGCTTGGGAACGCCGCGACGCGGGGCGTTGGCGGAGCGGGGCTTGCCAAACAGCGACCAGGCCTGAGCCTTGGGCGCGGTGGCCGTCGCGGCCGACTTGCCACCGAACCAGCCGAGATCGGAGACCTTTCCCACGGCGAAGCCGCCGCCGAAGCCAACGACCAGGGCGCCCAGCGCCACGGCCGCCAGGGGCGACTTCAGGCTTGGCGGAATCTTGCTCTTGAACTGGGCCCAACGGGCGGCGATGGCTTCGCGTCCGCTCACCGGCGGCGTCTCGTCCGTCGACATCCCGTAGTCCCCCAACTCGCGCGTATTGGGGTGGACTTGAACCTAAGCCGGGGAAGGGGTCAACGGATCAGCGAGCACTTTCCCTCGCCCCTTGCGGGAGAGGGTGGCCTCGCGGAGCGAGGTCGGGTGAGGGGTCGATGAAAGAGTCGGCTGCCTGCTGCGGAAAGCTGCGCGCGACCCCTCATCCGTCGGCCTTGGGCCGCCACCTTCTCCTCAGGGGGAGAAGGATTTTAAGCGTCGAACGCGACCTGAGCGGTGGAAAGGTCGTAGCAAGCCGAGACGATCTTGAGACGACCCTCGGCCAGCTTGGCCGCTAGCACCCCGTCGGCGACCTTTAGGCGGGCGGCGGTGTCGCGGACATTCTGGCGAATGGCGGCGTCCTGCAGGTCGGCTGGGTGGCGCTCCTGGGCCTCCAGCACCGCCGGCAAGATCGGCAGCACCATGTTCAGCAGCGCACCATGCAGGTCGATATGTTTGGTGGCCACATCGACCGCCGCCCCGACCGCGCCGCACTTGGTGTGACCCAGCACGACCACCAGCGGCGCGCCCAGATGCTCGACGGCGTAGACGATCGAGCCCAGGCCCTCCTGGCCCACTGTCGATCCAGCCACACGGACCACGAACAGTTCGCCCAGATTGCAGTCGAAGATCAGTTCGGGGCCGACGCGGCTGTCGCTGCAGCCGACGATCACCGCGAACGGCTTCTGGCCAGCCGCCATCTCGGCGATCCGGGCCGCGCCCGGCAGGGCGATACTGGCCCCGCCACGCGAGAAGATGGCGTTGCCCTGCTTGAGCCGGCCGAGGGCCTCGTCGGGACTGACCCGCGGCGGCTCGACATGCACGGCCTCGACCGGCTCGGCGCCCTCGAGCGGCTTGACCTCGGCCAACACCTTATCGAGCGCGGCCTTGTCGGAGGGCTGGGACTTCAGCGCCCGGCGCGTGCGGCGGCCCTTGCGGGTCAGAACCGACGGCGTATCGCCCTCGGCCCAGGCCATGACGGGCACGGCCAGGCCGGACGCCAAAGCCCCTAGCAGGAGTCGTCTCGAAACCATCTCATCCCCCGACAAGAACCGCGATTGGTGGAGACCAGTCCTGGCAGGGGAAGGTTAACCCCGCCGCAACGAAAGGTTGGTTTCAAAGCGGCAATTCGACACGTTTGACCACTGTGCGCATGGCGATCGACGAGCTGACCCGAACCACGCCGGGGATGCGCGTCAGCTCTCGCGCGTGCACCCGCTCCAGGTCATCGACATCGGCCACCACCAGCCTTAGCAAATAGTCCGAGCCGCCAGTCATCAGGTAGCACTCGGCCACCTCGCGCACGTGGGACACCGCCTTCTCGAAGGCGCTGAGCGTCGCCTCGGCCTGAGACGACAAGGTCACGGTGACGAAGACGCTGAGCGGCAGGCCCACCGCGCGCTCGTCGATCACCGCCGCGTAACGACCGATCACCCCGCCCTCCTCCAGGGCCCGCACGCGACGCAGACAGGCGGATTCGGAAAGATTCACCGCCTCGGCCATTTCCACATAGCTGGCTCGGCCGCGACGCTGCAGCAGGGTCAGCAGCTTTCGATCGAAGGCGTCGAGGATGACCGCAGCTTTTTTCACCGTGAGGGCTCCGTGGCGCAGGATTCCTGCATACCATGGTTCTCGTCGCATGAAATGCCCCAGGAACCTGCGGGCGCACGGGCGTAAACCAGCGTCAAAAGCCCTTAGGAGGAGACTATCATGCGCGTTGGCGTGCCTTCCGAAATCAAGCCCGGCGAACATCGCGTCGGCCTCACCCCCACCGCCGTCCGGGAATATGTCGGTCACGGCCATTCGGTGCTCGTGCAGTCCGGCGCTGGCCTGGGCGCGGGCTATGCCGACGACGTCTATGTCAAGGCCGGCGCGACCATCGCGGCGGACGCCGATGCGGTGTTCGAAGGCGCGGAGCTGATCGTCAAGGTCAAGGAACCGCAGAAGATCGAGTGGGAGCGCCTGACGCCTCGCCACATCCTGTTCACCTACCTGCACCTGGCGCCCGACCCGGCCCAGACCGAAGGCCTGCTGACCAGCGGTTGCGCGGCCATCGCCTATGAGACCGTCACCGACGCCAAGGGCGGCCTGCCGCTGCTGGCCCCGATGTCGGAAGTGGCCGGCCGCATCGCCGTCTTCTCGGCGGCCGAGACCCTGCTCAAGCACAATGGCGGCATGGGCCTGCTGCTGTGCGGCGTCCCCGGCGTGCCCCCGGCCCGCGTGGTGGTGCTGGGCGGCGGCGTGGTCGGCTCCAACGCCGCCCGGATGGCCGCCGGCCTGGGCGCCGAGGTGGTGGTGCTGGAACGCTCTATCCCCCGCATGCGCGAGCTGGACGACCTGTACCAGGGCCGCATCCTCACCCGCTATTCGACCTTCGCCGCCGTCGAGGAGGAGATCCTCAAGGCCGACGTGATCATCGGCGCGGTGCTGACCGCCGGGGCCGCCGCCCCCAAGCTGGTGCGCCGCGAGCACCTCAAGCAGATGAAGCCCGGCTCGGTGCTGGTCGATGTGTCGATCGACCAGGGCGGCTGTTTCGAGACCAGTCACGCCACCACCCACGCCGACCCGACCTATATCGTCAACGGTGTGGTGCACTATTGCGTGGCCAACATGCCGGGCGCCGCGCCGCGCACGTCGTCCGAAGCTTTGGGCAACGCCACCCTGCCCTTCGGCCTGGCCCTGGCCGACCACGGCCTGGACGCGCTGAAGAGCAACATCCACCTGGCCAAGGGCCTCAACGTCCTGGCGGGAGAGCTGACCCACCCCGCCGTGGCGCAGGCGCTGGGCAAGCCGTCGGTGGATCCTTATGGGGCCTGGACCTAGACGACGCGACGCGATTTGGGGACATGCGCATGTCGCCGTCAGCAGTCGTAGGCGCTCGGCGCACGAAGGCTAAAGCCTCATGAATTCAGGACTCTAAACTTTCTCGGTCTTTTTGACGCTCACCCCTTTTGGGCGCCCCCATAATGCTCTCACCCCATCGCACGGGGAGGGACGTCGGCCGGCGACCTGACGGGCGGTGGGCAGTGGTCGAGCGGGTAGGCTTGGCCGCCGTGTCTTCTTCGGAAGACGCCCCAGGTCGGTTCGGAGCAGGCTCGCCTTGGTCGCGACGAAGCTCCGGCGCCCAAGGCAGGCGGACAAGCCGACAGGTGCGGGCTGAAATCGCCCGCACGGTCCGGAGGGTAGCCAACTCTCCGCCCGCCGGGGGCCCACTTCGGAAGCGGGTTAAGACCCCGCGCGCCGATGGCTCCCGTCTGAAGGCCGCGCGAAGCGCTCGTCTTCGTCGAAACGGTATCAAATCTGCAAAACCTCCGGGCGGAGCCCGGGCGCTTCGCACCCTCCCCAAACGCTTCAGCGGCCCCCCGCGTGAAGTCCTCCCCCCGTTGGGGAGGTGTCGGCGAAGCCGACGGAGGGGGGAGTGATCGGCCGATGGCCACAGCTTGGATCGACTATCCGAAACTCCCCCCACCGGTCGCTGCGCGACCACCTCCCCCACAGGGGGAGGAATTAAGCCGCAAAGCGTCCGAGATCCTGGTGGCTCTCCACCAAGTCCAACACGTCGCCCATGGCAAAGCCGGGGTCGGCCGCGTAGAGCGCGTCATAGATCGAGCGCGCGAAGGCCAGGTCGGCCGGGGTCTTTACGCGCCAGTCATGGTGTGACCAGTCGCGGCGGGCCTTCAAATGGGCCTGGCTGAAGCGGTCGGGGCTTTGGCGAATGGCGGCGGTCGGCGAGATCAGGGCCAGGGGGTCGCGCACCTCGGCGGCGGCGGCGCGAAGGGCCTCCACCGTGATCACCTCAACCTCAAGCCCGGCCGGATAGGTGCGCTGCACGCGGTTGGAGGTATAGGCCGCCCCGCTGGTCTGGGCCAGGTGGATCGCCTGGTCGATCACCCCGGCGTCGACGAAGGGCGCATCGCCCTTGATCCGCACCACGTGGGTGACCGGACCGGCCGCCTCGGCGCAACGGGCGATGCGGTCGAGAATGTCGGCGCCCGCGCCGCGATAGACGGCGTATCCGCGCGACACCACCAGGCCGGCCAGACCGTCATCATCGGTCTCGCCGCTGGTGGCCACGATGATCTTGTTGAGGCGCCGGCAGGCCCGCAGCCGCTCGAGCTGGCGCAGGATCATCGGCTCGCCTTGCAGGGTGGCGACAGCCTTGCCCGGCAGGCGCTTGGAGCCCATGCGGGCTTGGACGACGGCGAGGATCATGGCGTTCGGCTCCCTCATATTTCCCAGCTTCTTCTGAAGGCTGGGCTTTGATTCGCCTGGCCGTCAGGCGACCCAACGTCGCGGGTCGAGCGCCACCGGATCGTCGATGGCCATGTCGTCCCAGTCGAGGTCGGGCGGCGGGCTGGAGGCGGCGGCGACCACGGCCGACAGTTCTGCGGCGGAGGTCACGCCGACCAGCACGGCGCTGGCTTCGGGACGCGACAGGGCGAAGCCCAGGGCGGCCTGAAGGGGGTCGGAACGGCCCTCGGCGATCATCCGGCGCACCCGTGACAGGCGGCCAGAGGCCCCCTTCAGCTGGGCCGGAACGCGGTCGGGCGGCAGGAACAGCAGGCCGTTCAAGAAGATCGAGCGCAACTGAACCTCGATCCCGAGACCGGCGATGCGGGCCAGCGAGCCGTCGGCCAGCAGGCGCTGATCGAGCAAGGAGGCTGGAGCTTGAAGAATGTCGGGCTTGAAGCGGCGCGCGACTCCCACCGGATCGTCGCTGGCGTGGGCGGCGACGCCGATCTTGGCGAACAGCCCCTCGTCGCGCAGGCGGGCCAGGCGATCCCAGACGGCGGCGCCGTGGACGCCGAACAGTTCCGACGGCGAGGAGACGATGATGGCGTCGGCGCGTTCGATCGCCAGGCGGCGCAGGCAGGCGCGGGCCTCGGCTTCCACGAAGTCGGGGCCGCGATCGGCGCGGGCGGCGGGAATGGTGACACGGAACGGCACGGGGCGCGGGATCAGGTCTCCCAGCACCGACTCGGCGCGGCCATGATTGCCCGAGACGTCGAGCACCGACAGCTGAGCGCGGGCGGCGATGCCCAGGATGTCGCGGGCTTCGGTCTCCGGCGACCGAGCGCGCGGCGACGCGCTCATGCCGTCCAGTCCGAACTGAGCGGCGGCAAGACCAAGTTTTGAAACCGAAAGCGACATGGAAATCCGTGCGGATTGGAACACCAGTGTCGGGAAGACTACGCGCCAAGGTTTGAAGAAGGCGTTTCTGGAAACTTGCCGAGGGGTTAATGTCGTCCGCGATGAAGCCCCTTGATCCAGTGCTCGACCTGACCTTTGAAATCGCCGGAGATTGGCCGCTGTACGGCCTTTGCGAGGATATCCGTCCAGCGCTGGCCACCGCCCTGGCCCACGGCCCGGCGGCGCTGGCGACAATTATTTCCCTGGGCGAAGGCGGCCCGCGACCCATCGGCACGCAGATGGTGTTCAGCGAGGGCTCGCGCGCCGGCTTTCTTTCGGGCGGTTGCATCGAGGCCGATGTCGAGGACCATGCCCGCGCCTGCCTGGCCGACGGCCAACCGCGACGGTTGGTCTATGGCGAGGGCAGTCCTTGGCCGGACATCCGCCTGCTGTGCGGCGCCCGGGTCGAGATTCTGGTCGAGCGCATCGACCCTGGCGATCCAGCCGCCCGCATGTTGCTGACCCTCTGGGCCGAGCGGCGGCCGGCGATCTGGATCAGCGACGGCGGGCGACGGGTCTGCGGCCCCTCGCCCGAATTCACCGCGCCCTGGCCGGAGGCCTTCGCCCGAGCCTTCGATCCGGCCCCTCGCCTTGTCGTGCTGGGGGGCGACCCGACGGCCCTGGCCGTGGCCAGCCTGGGGACCCAGTCAGGGTTCGAGACCACGCTGGTGCGGCCCAAGGGCCCCCTGACCCCGCCGCCGCTCGCGGGCGTCCGGTATCGCCGCGACAGCGTGCCAACCGCGCTGGACGCCATAGGCCTGGACGCCTGGACCGCCGTCGCGATCTGCGGCCACGACCTGGACATCGACCACGCCGCCCTGCTGGCCGCCCTCCCCTCGGCCGCGCCCTATGTCGGGCTGCTGGGAGCGCGGCGACGGCTGGGCGAGCGGCTGGACCGGCTGCGGGCGGCGGGGGTCAGTGAACGCGACCTGGCCAAGCTGCGCGCGCCGATCGGGCTGGATCTTGGCGGCAAGGCGCCGTTCGAGGTGGCCGTGGCGGTGATCGGCGAGATCATGGCCACCCGCCACGGGCAGCCGGCCTTGGCCAGGAGGGCGGCGGGTTAGGCTGGCCTATTCGGCTCGCCAGTCACCCGACTTGCCGCCGGTCTTCTCGATCAGGCGCACGGCCTCGATAACCATGCCCTTCTCGGCGGCTTTCAGCATATCGTAGATCGTCAGGCAGGCCACCGACACGGCGGTCAGGGCCTCCATTTCGACGCCGGTCGGGCCAGTCGTCTTGACGCGGGCCCGCACCGCCAGGCCGTCCTCGGCCGGCTCGACCGACACCTCGACCTTGGACAGGGCCAGGGGGTGGCACAAAGGGATGAGGTTCGAGGTCTGCTTGGCGGCCATGACGCCGGCGATCTCGGCCACCGCGCGAACATCGCCCTTGCGACCCGTCCCGGAGATGGCCAGGGCCAGGGTCTCGGCGGTCATCCGTACGAAGCCGACGGCGATCGCTTCGCGGGCCGTCGCGGCCTTGTCCGAGACATCGACCATCCGCGCCCGGCCCTGGTCATCGATGTGGGTCAGGCGGGTCACTGTTCCAACAGCCTGGGCATCAGCTCGACCATGTTGCAAGGCTTGTGGCGGCTGTCGAGCTGGGCGGCGATGACCTTGTCCCAACCGTCGCGCACCGCGCCGTTGCTGCCCGGCAGGCAGAACACGAAGACCCCGCCGATCAGGCCCGCCGTCGCCCGTGACTGCAGGGTCGACAGGCCCACCGACTGATAGCTGACCATGTGAAACACCACCGAAAAGCCGTCGATCTTCTTGTCGAACAGCGGCTCCAGGGCTTCCGGGGTCACGTCGCGGCCGGTCAGGCCGGTGCCGCCGGTGGTGACGATGGCGTCGACCTGGCCCGAGGCGATCCAGTCGCGCACCGTCTGGCGGATCTGCTCGACATCGTCGCGCACCACCGCCCGGCCGCCCAATTCATGGCCTGCGGCCTTGACCCTTTCGACAAGCACCTGGCCGGAGGTGTCGCTTTCTTCGTCGCGGGTGTCGGAAATGGTCAGGATCGCCACGCGCACCGGCGTAAACGGAAGGTCCGGCTTGATACCGCCACCTGGGGTGAGACCCGCTGCCGACATCTGTTCTCTCCTAGTCCCAACGCTGAGCGTCGGTCCTATCCTGAGCCGTCGGCTCGATCCAGCGCCCGCCGCCGGGGCCGTGCTCCTTCTTCCAGAAGGGCGCGCGGCTCTTGAGATAGTCCATCAGGAAATCGCAGGCCTCGAAGGCGGCGCGGCGGTGGCCGGCGGCGGTGGCCACGAAGACGATCGCCTCACCCGGCGCGAGGCGCCCAGTGCGGTGGACGATGACATAGTCCTGCAGGGCGAACCGCGCCTTGGCCTCTTCGGCGAAGGCGGCGATCGCCGCGTTGGTGAAGCCGGGATAAGCCTCAAGCTCCAGCGCCAGGGCCGCGCCGCGCTCGGCGCGCGCCAGGCCAGTGAAGCTGGCCACCGCACCGGTCTCGTTCCGGCCGGCGCAGAACGTGGTCAACGCGGCGCCCGGCTCGAACGGCTCGGAGGTGAGGGTTATCATCCGCCGCTCATCGGCGGCAGGAAGGCCACCTCGGCGCTCGCCGCCAGGAACGTTTCGCCCCGGACGATGGCCTTGTCGACGGCCACCTGGACGCCAGGGCCGGAGAGCGCCTCGGCCAGGCTCGGATCGACAGCAGCGAGAGCATCTCGCAACGCGGTCAGGGACGAAGCCTCAACGACCCGGTCGCGCCAGCCGGCCTGGTCGGCCAAGCGTCCAAAGAGCAGCACCCGCGCCACGCTCAGCCGCCCGTTGTGGACATGTGCCGCGCCACGGCGGGGCCCGCGCCGTCGATCTGGAAGTCGTGCCCCTCCGGCTTGGCGCCGATCGCCGCGAAGATCGCTTGGTCCAGCGCCGCGTCGTCGGCCCCGGCGCGGATCACCGCCCGCAGATCGCTGGCGTCATCCCGGCCCAGGCAGGTGTGCAGCGTGCCGGTGCAGGTCAGGCGAACCCGGTTACAGGCCTCGCAGAAATTGTGGCTGAGCGGCGTGATCAAACCCAGGCGGCCGCTGGTCTCCTCGACCCGCACATAGCGCGCCGGACCGCCGGTGGCGTAGGCCAGATCGGTCAAGGTCCAGAACGACGACAGATCGCGACGCACGTCCTTAAGCGACAAATACTGGGCTGTGCGGTCCTCGTCGATTTCACCCAGGGGCATGGTCTCGATCAGGGTCATGTCGGCGCCCAGGCCATGGGCCCACTGGATCAGAGCCGGCAGTTCGGCGGCGTTGTCGTTCTTGAGGGCAACGGCGTTGATCTTGACCTCGATGCCCACCGCCAGGGCCGCGTCAATCCCGGCCAATACCTTCGAAAGATCGCCGCCCCGCGTCAACTTGCGGAACAGCTCGGGCTTGAGCGTATCGAGCGAGACATTGACCCGCCTCACGCCCAGTCGCGCCAGGTCGGCCGCATGCTGGGCCAGCTGGGTGCCGTTGGTGGTCAGGGTCAGCTCGTCCAGCGCGCCGGTCGCCAGGTGGCGCGACAACCGCTCGACCAGGGTCATGATCCCCTTGCGCACCAGCGGCTCCCCGCCGGTCAGCCGCAGCTTGCGCACGCCCAGCGCCACGAAAGCCGAGGACAGGCGATCCAGTTCCTCGAGCGAAAGCACTTCGGCCTTGGGCAGGAAGGTCATGTGCTCGGCCATGCAATAGGTGCAGCGCAGGTCGCACCGGTCGGTGACCGAGACGCGCAGATAGGCCACCGCGCGGCCAAAACCGTCGATCAGGCGGGGCTGCGAGCGGGACTCTGTCGAGAGCGCTTGCGCGGGACTGGCGTCATAGGGCGTCATGCGGTCTTTAAGATAGGCGCGGGGCGGCATGGCGGGAAGTGAAAGCACGCGGTTGGAGGCGATCGTTCTGGCGGCCGGGGCTGGCCGCAGGTTTGGTGGACGCAAGCTGACCGCGACCTTCGAGGGCCGCCCGTTGATTGCAGGCGCTCTCGACGCGGCGTTCGCGGCCCCCGTGCGCGGCGTCATCCTGGCCACCGACGGCGATCCGGACCTGGCGGACGCCGCCCAGGCCCATGCCCGCGCCCTGGGACGCGAGGCCAAACTGCGCGTGGTCACTGTGGCTGACGCTGCGGATGGCATGGGGGCGTCGCTGCGGACGGCGGTCGCCGCCCTGCAGGCCGACACCGACGGCGTCTTTGTCTTCCTGGGAGACATGCCACGCATACCGCCAGCGGTTCCGCGCGCCCTGGCTGCCGCCTTGAGCGACGGTTTCGACGCCGCCGCGCCGCGCGTGGGCGCTCAGCGAGGCCACCCGGTTCTGTTCGCGCGGCGCCACTTCGCCGCCTTGCTGGGCCTGACCGGCGATCTGGGCGCGCAGGGCGTGCTGGCGCGGTCCGGAACGCGGCTGAAGCTGATCGACACCCTCGATGTCGGGGTTTTCTTCGACATCGATCGACGCAAGGATCTCGGCTGAGAGGTCAGAATTCCGTGTCGGCGGTCGCTCGGCGATTGGCGCGCCATCCGGCCCAGGTTCCGAAGGCGATACAGGCCAGGATGCCGTAGCTCCACATCGCCATGCTCATATAGAAGGTGCCCAGGGTCACGCGCAGGTCGATCGTCGTCGCCACATGCGACGCCACGACGATCGCCTGGAACGCCGACGCTATGATGGTCCAGAGTCGCCTCGCCCGGATGGAGATGAAGCCGAAATAGACCAGGGTCGCGGTGTCGATCGCCATGATCGCCAGGTCGACATTATAGGCGTCGTTGCCGTGGACGAGCAGCGACCCCGCCCAGGCCAGCCCCGCCGCCAGGCCAATACGACGCGCGCTGTAGTCGCCGAAGCCGATAGCGGCGCCGCAGACCACCGTGGCCAGGCCCAACGAAAAAAGCGTGTGAATCTGCAAGGCGGGGCAACGCTCAGACTGAAACCTGAGCGTCACCATGCAGCAAGCCCCGCCTCGCGATAAGCAACCTGAGGTGTGCGAGGATCAGTGTCGGGTTCGGCGCCCTTCCCACAGGATGGCCTTGACCTCTTCGATGATGTTAAGCGCGCCGTCGGCGTCGCCAGCCTCTTCGAGCGCGATCAGTTGTGGCATGAGCACGGACAGAATCCGGCGCTGGACAGGCCCCAGGGTCCGCAGGTGGCGACGGAACTCGTTCAGTTCGTCGTGGATGGTGTCCGACGAAGCAGTCTGGGCGGTGCTCACGCGGCGCGGCCTCCGTCCAGAGCGCGTAGGCCCGAGGTGCGGGGCACTTCCGGCGGCTTGTCCATGTCGCCCATCGCCAAGGCGCCACAGCCGATCTGGCTCCGCACCGTGTTGAGCGCGCCATGAGCCTCGATGATGGTACGGCGGGCGGAGACGATATAGGCCAGGGTCTCGCCGAGATTGGCGACGGCGGCCTGGCCAATCACGGCCGAAAGACGAGCTTCCAGTCGCAGCGACGGCAGCAGGCCCATCAGTTCGGCGGTTTCGCGGAGGGCGGCGTCGATCGCCGCTTCGGCGCGCATCAGCTTTTCAGCTCCTGCGCGGGCTGCATCGGTTCTTTTCATGCATGACTCTCCCGTTCGCGCGGGGCCCCCCGCACGTTGAAGTCGATGAACTTGTGTCGAGACGATCGGCGTCAGTGCGCCGGAGGCGGGCTCCAGCCCTCGCGGAATCGCTGAAGGGCATAGAGGAATTCATGGGCGCCCATGGTGACCATGCCGAGCAGGATTCCGCCTAGCGCGGCCACGACCAGGATCAGACCCAGCCATTGCAAAGGAGTCAGGTCATGGCGCCAGCTCCTTCCAGATTCCGCAGGGGCGTGTCGTCGGCCAGGAAGGCCGTCGCCGCCAGCACCCGGAGCAGCAGCTTGCTGGGCGGATCCCCCGCCGCCTGGGCCTTGCGCAACGCCGACACCGTTTCCGGCACCAACCGCCCCCGCTCGGGCGTCCCGGCCATGAGGGTCAATCCCTCCTCCAGCGACTGCCAACTGGCTATGAAGAATGCTGGCGGCGGTGTCGGACCCGGCATGGAAGGTTTCATCATGGCTGCTCTCGCTGTTGGAACGAGAGAAGACCTCTGCGCCGGTCGTGGCTAGCGTGGCCGATTGCTTACGGTAGTCATTACCGGGGTCGGTTTCCCAAGCGACGAAGGCCAGGGCGGCGTCGCGGCGGCCGAGCCCCCCGACCCGACGTCGAGCGCTGAGCACGTGCATCTCGACGGTCTTGGGTGACAGCCGCAGCAGCCGGGCGATCTCCTTGCCCTGGCGATGCTGGGCGATGAGACGCAGGATCTCCCGCTCCCGCGGGGTCAGTCTCTCGAACCCCAAGTTATCGCCAGCATCCACCATGGCGCTAAAATGTGTCGGCGCTCGCGTTACGTCCAGCCACAGTTGCACAGGCGCGCCCCCTAAGGACGCGACACATCAAAAAGATCGCGGTTTGCCCCGATAGGTGAGCTGGAAAGCTCTAAGCCCCGGCCGAAACCAGCGGCAGTCGCGTCGTCGGCGTCTTGGAAATCGCTAGCAAGGCGTTGGCCACGGCCGGTCCGATCACCGGCGTTCCGGGCTCGCCGACGCCGCTCGGCGGATTGGCGGACGGCAAGATGTGGGTTTCGACCGTCGGCGCCTCGTTCATCCGCAGCACGCGATAGGTGTCGAAATTGCTCTGGTCGACCGCCCCGCCCGTCAGGGTGACCTCGCCATAGAGCGCCGCCGACAGGCCGTAGCACGTGCCGCCTTCCATCTGGGCGGCGATCTGGTCGGGCGAGACGGCGACGCCGCAGTCGATGGCGGTGACCACCCGGCCGACCCGCGGATGACCGTCCACCAGCTTGACCTCGGCCACTTGGGCGACGACAGAGCCGAAGCTTTCGTGCACCGCCACGCCGCGCGTCCAGCCGGGCGTCGAGGTCGGACCGGCCTTCTCGACGGCGAGGTTCAGCACCGCAAGATGCCGCGCGGCCTCGGGACCCGCCTTGACGTATAGGGCCCGCCGATACTCGACCGGATCCTTGCCGGCCTTGCGGGCCAGTTGGTCGATGGTGTGCTCCATCACGAAGGCGGTATGGGTAGCCCCCACCGAACGCCACCACAGCACCGGCACGCCGGCCTCCGGCAGGGCCAGTTGGGCGTCGACGACAGGGGTGGCTTTCAGATAGGGCGAGCCCGACGCACCCTCGATCGCGGTCTGGTCCGGCCCCTTGGAGGGCATCGGCGAGCCCTTCATGATCGACTGGCTGACAATGCGATGGCGCCAGGTCGCCGGGTAGCCGTCCCTGTCGAGCGTGACCCGGACGGCATGGTGGACCATCGGCCGGAAATAGCCGGCCTGCATGTCGTCCTCGCGAGTCCAGACCAGCTTCACCGGCCGATTGCCGCCGACTTTCTTGGCGATGTGCACGCACTCGGCGACGTAGTCGGACTGGAAGTTGGCGCGCCTGCCGAACGATCCGCCGGCATAGAGGGTCTCGACCTCGACCGAGCCCGGCAGCGTCCCGACGATCTTGGCGGCGGCCAATTGGTCCAGAGTCGGACTTTGGGAGCCGTGGGTCAGCTTGACCCTGTTGCCGTCCACCTGGGCCACGCAGTTCATTGGCTCCATGGTGGCGTGGGCCAGATACGGAAAGTCGTAGGTCGTCTCGAAAGCGTCCTTGCCGCCGGCCGCAGCTGCGGCGTCGCCCTTGGAATCGAAGGCCTCCCACTTCAGGTCGGACGGTCCCCTGCCGGCCGCGATGTCGCGCCACTGGGCGGCGATGGTCTTGGAGTCGCGGTTCTCGGCCTTGTCGAGGTCCCACTCGACCTTCAGCGCCTCGCGGCCCATGCGGGCGGCATAGGTGGTGTCGGCGACCACGGCCACACCGGTCGGAATCTGGTAAACCTCGACCACGCCGGCCACCTTCTTGGCGCCGTCGGCGTTGAAGCTCTTCACCTTGCCGCCAAAGCGTGGGGCGTGCGCCACCACCGCCACCAACATGTCGGGCAACTGGACGTCCTGGGTATAGCGCGCCGTTCCGTTGCTCTTGATCAGGCTGTCCTTGCGGCGAACGCGGTCGGTGCCGATCAGGGTGAAGGTCTTGGGATCCTTGAGGACCGGGGTTTCGGGCGGCGCGATCTTGGCGGCGTCGGCGATCAGGGCGGCGAACGGGGCGGACTTGCCGCCAGCGTGGCTGACCAAGCTATCCTTGACGGTGATCTCGCCGGCCGGGACGTTCCACTTGGCCGCGGCTGCTTGCACGAACATCGCCCGCGCGCCGGCCCCGGCCTTGCGCAGCTGTTCCCACGAATTGGAGATCGCCGACGAGCCGCCGGTCAGTTGAACGCCCATGCCGCCATTGGCGTAGAGCTTGGCGTTGGCGGGGGCGTGCATGACCTTCACCCGAGCCCAGTCGGCGTCGAGTTCCTCGGCGACCAAGGCCGCCAGGCCCGCATGGTTGCCTTGGCCAAATTCGATGTGCTTGGACAGCACCGTCACCGCGCCGTCCGGATCGAAGCGGATGAACGGCCCAAAAGCGCCGACATCGACCTTGGATCCCGCGCTCATCAGGTCGGCGGGCGAGCAGCCCACCATCAGTGATCCGCCGACCAAGGTGGCGCTGACCACCACGACGTCGCGTCGGTTGACGCCCTCTTTACGCATCAGCTTGCTGAAAGGGGCGTTCATGGGTTCGCTCCTCGGCCGGTCGAACCCGAAGCGGCGGCGATCTCGGCGTCGATCTCGTTGGCGGCGGTCGTCGCGGCGGGCGCATTGACCAGCGGCGCCGAGGCCAAGCCCGCGGCGTCCTTGATGGCGGCGCGGATGCGTTGATAGGTGCCGCAGCGACAGATGTTGCCGCTCATGGCGTTGTCGATGTCCTCGTCGCTGGGCGACTTGGTCTGGGCCAGCAGGGCTGCGGCCGACATGATCTGGCCCGACTGGCAGTAGCCGCACTGCGGCACATCGTGGACCACCCAGGCCTTTTGCAGCGGATGCGTCCCGCCCAGGCTCTCGATGGTGGCGATCTTGGCGCCGTTCAACGTGGCGATCGGCGTTACGCACGAGCGCACGGGATCCCCGTTGACGTGAACCGTGCAGGCCCCGCACTGGGCCATGCCGCAGCCAAACTTGGTGCCCGTCAGTCCAAGTTCGTCGCGAAGCACCCACAGCAGTGGAGTTTCGGGGTCGGCCTTGACGGTGACCGTCCTGCCATTGATGTCCAGAGTGCCCGTCATAGGCGCTCGCCTCCCCCACGAAAACCGGCCCGCCGACCCGGCATCGCGGTTCTAACACCGCTCAGACCCAAACCCGCCAGTGAAATCTTGGTCCAGTCAGGCTAGCGTGGCCACGACGTTCGCTTCGCTGTCAGGACCCACGCCCTTGGATTCCTTTCCCGCCTATTTCCCCCTGGCCGGCCGCAAGGTGGTGATCGCCGGCGTCGGCGAGGCCGCCGACAACAAGGCCCGGCTGTTCGAGGGCTCGCCGGCGACCGTGGTGCGGGTCGACGGTCCCGCCGCCTTCCTGCCCGGAACCTATGTCGGCGCGACCCTGGCCTTCGTCGCCGGGGACGACGAGGTGTTCCTTCAGGCGGCCGCCGGCGCGGCGCGTGCCGCTCGCGTGCTGGTCAATGTCGTCGATAAGCCCGCGATGAGCGACTTCAACACTCCGGCGGTGATCGACCGCGGCGAGGTGGTGATGGCCGTCGGCACCGGCGGCTCCTCCCCGACCTTGGCCACCAAGCTGCGCAACGACATCGAGGTCCAGGTGCCGGAAGGCACGGGCCGGGTCGCCGCCCTGCTGCGCAAGTTCCAGGACGAGGTGCGCGGCGCCCTGCCCGCGATGCACGAGCGCCGGGCCTTTCTGCGCGACGCCGTGGTCGGCGAGGCCGCTCAGGCGGCGATGGCGGGCGACATGGAAAAGGCCGGCCAGCTGTTTCGCCAGGCCCTGGCCAAGGGCGTCGGTCGCGAGGGCAAGGTGCGGTTCATTGCCGGCAAGGGGCCCGCCGACCTGCTGACCTTGCGCGCGGTCCGGGCTCTGGGCGCGGCCGATGTGCTGATCGCCGACGACGGCGCCGCGCCAGAGGTGCTGCTTCTTCTCCGCCGCGACGTCCACCGGTTGCCGCCCGGCGAGGTCTCGGCCGAGGCGCTTGTCGCGCTGGCCCAGGAGGGCAAGCAGATCGTTAGGCTGGTCGTCGCGCCAGTCGACCCTGCGGTCATCCAGGCCCTGGCGGCCGCCTCGGTGGCGGTCGAGGTGTTGATGGCGGCGCCGGCGGGTTGATGCTCCCCGCTATTGATCCAGCGACCGGTCCTTGGTCTCGGGCAGCAGGAACAGCGTCACGAGCACGCTGATCAGCGTGAAGCCGACGGGGTACCAGAGTCCAGCATAGATGTTGCCCGTCGCCGCCACGATCGCGAAGGCGCTGAATGGCACGAAGCCACCGATCCAGCCGGTTCCGATGTGATAGGGCAGCGATAGAGCCGTGTAGCGCACCCGGGTCGGGAACAGCTCGACAAGACAGGCGGCCAGGGGGCCGAACAAGGCCGTGGCGGCGATCACGAAAACGAAGAGCACGCCAAACATGCCCCACCAGTTCATCCGCGCCGGATCAGCCTTGGCCGGATAGCCGGCCTTCGCCAACGCCGCCTTGATCGCGGCCTCGCCTGTGGTCTTGACGGCCTTGGCGTCCTTGGCGGGCAGGCCCTTGGCGCTCTGGGACACGATCCGCGTCTCGCCGATCTGGACGATCGCCGCCGATCCCGCCAAGCCTGGGCGGTTGGCATAGGACACCCCCGCATTGGCCAGGGCGCTCTTGGCGATGTCGCAGGACGAGACGAAGGCGGCCTTGCCCACGGGATCGAACTGCAGAGCGCAATCCTTGGGATCGGCGGTCACCGTCACCGGCGCGCGCGCCGTGGCCTCGGCCAGCGCCGGGTTGGCGGCGCGCTCCAACAGGTGGAAGCCCGGGAAATAGAAAATCAGCGCCAGGGTCATGCCGCCCAGCATCACCGGCTTGCGGCCGACCTTGTCCGACAGCCAGCCGAACAGCACGTAGAAAATGGCGCTGACCGCGGTGGCGGCCATCATCAGGCCGTTGATCGTCACGGGCGAGACCTTCAGGAACTTCTCCATGAAGGTCTGGATGTAGAAGAAGCTGGTGTACCAGACCGCGCCCTGGGCCGACATCATGGCGAAGAAGGCCAGCAGGACCAGCTTGAGGTTCTTCCACTGGCCGAAAGCCTCGGCATAAGGGGCCTTGGACGCCTCGCCGTCGGCCTTCATCCTGGCGAAGGCCGGGCTTTCGCTGAGCTTCAACCGCATCCAGACCGAGATGCCCAGCAGTCCGATCGACACGGCGAACGGGATGCGCCAACCCCAGGCGTCGAAGGCCTCGGGTCCGGCGTGCACGCCGAGGAGCCAGCGGGTCACCAAGATCACCAACAGGGCGCCGAACAGGCCAAAGGCCGCCGAGGTCTGCACCCACGAGGTCGACCAGCCCCGCTCCTTCGGCGGCGAATGCTCGGCGACGTAGATGGCCGCTCCGCCATACTCGCCGCCCAAGGCGAAGCCCTGAACGCAGCGCAGCAGGATCAGCAGAATGGGCGAGATGATCCCGGCCTGGCGATAGGTCGGCAGCAGGGCGATGGCAAAGGTGGCGCCGCCCATCAGCAGCACCGTGGCCAGGAAGGCGCCCTTGCGTCCGGCCTGGTCGCCGATCTTGCCGAACACCAGCGCGCCCAGCGGCCGAAAGGCGAAGCCGACGCCAAACAGGGCCAGGGCCGCGACATAGCCGGCCGTGTCCGAAAGGCCGGTAAAGAAGGTCTTGGAAATGACCTGGGCCAGACTGCCGAAGATGAAGAAGTCGTACCACTCGAAGGCCGTGCCCGCCGACGAAGCCGCGACCACCGTGCGCATCGAGGCGCGATCTTCCGTCGTGGCCATCCGTGTTTCCCCCGTCATTCTGTGGAGGAGCATTAGCGGTTTTCGACGGACTGGGAAGTCCGTTCCTCCCCCTGTGGGGCAGGTGTCGGCAAAGCCGACGGTGGGGGAGTGATACGACATCCGTCGCCAGAACCGACCTGGCGCAACTCCCCCCACCGATCGCTGTGCGATCGCCTCTCCCACAGGGAGAGGAACGTGAGGACTTAAGCCACAGCTACTTCTTCGCCCATATCCTCACCCGCCAGCCGCACGATCTCGCCGATGAGCGCGGCGGGGACGATGGGCTTGGCGGCGACGCCGTCCATGCCGGCCGCCAGATAGGCGGTCCGCTGGTGCGACATGACATTGGCGGTCAGGGCGATGATCGGCGTCCGGGCGGCGGCGCCCGGCAGGGCCCGTATCTGCCGCGCAGCCTCCAGCCCGTCGATGCCCGGCATCTGCACATCCATCAGGATCAGGTCGAACGCCCGGTGACGGGCAGCGGCCACGCCGTCCAGACCGTCGTCGGCCGTTTCGACCTCGGCCCCCAGCTGCTCGAGGATGCGGCGGGCGACCAGGCGGTTGGTGGCGTTGTCCTCGACCACCAGGATGCGCAGGCCCTGCAAGAGGTTATCGGCCATGGCATCGTCGGCGACCAGCGCCTGGGCCGGCGGCGCGGCGATCGTCAGCAAGAAGGTCGAGCCGACACCCTCGTGAGAGGAAAAGCCGACCGCGCCGCCCATCATTTCCGCCAGGCGTCGGGTGATGGCCAGGCCCAGGCCCGACCCGCCGAACCGCCGGGTGGTGCTGGCGTCGGCCTGCTGGAAGCGCTCGAACAGCCGGCTCTGGGCCTCGACCGCGATGCCGACCCCGGTGTCGATGACCTCGAAGGCCACGCGCGGCCCGTCTTCGTCGTCTGCCCGGCGCACCCTCAGGGTCACCGAGCCGGCCAGGGTGAATTTCACCGCATTGCCGACCAGGTTGAACAGCGCCTGGCGCAGACGGTTGGGGTCGGTGAGGATCAAGCCGACATCCGGCGCGTCGACGTGCAGGGCCAGTCCCTTGTGCTCGGCCTGGCCGCGCAGCAGTCGCGCCACGCTCCGGACCAGTTCGCTGGGATCGACCGCCTCGCGGGTTACATCCAACCGCCCCGCCTCGATGCGCGAGAAATCGATGACGTCGTCCAGCAGGGTCGAGAGCATGCGGCCACAGGCCAGGGCCTCGCCGAGTAACTCCTGGGCGTCCTCGGGCAAGGCGGCCCGCTTGAGCAAGTGCATGACGCCCATGACCCCGTTCATCGGGGTGCGGATCTCATGGCTCATATTGGCCAGGAACTGGGCCTTGGCCTCGCTGGCGGCCTGGGCGGCGCGTTCGGCCTCGACCAGGGCCAGTTCGGAGCGTTTCTTCTCGTCGATGTCGAGGATCAGGCCGAAGGCCTTGCGCACCCGGCCAGACGCATCCTGGCGCACCTCGTGGAAGATGCGGATCCAGCGCTCTTCGCCGTCGCCGATGATCACGCGGGCGTCGAAAGCCCGAGCGCCGCGCGAACCCCGGCCCAGCGAGGCCTCGGACGCGGCGTAGACCGCCGCCACGTCTTCGCGGTGGATCATGGGCCAGACAGCGCTGCGCACGTCCTCGTAATTGATCCGGCGACCGAGGATGCGGTGGAACTCGGGCGAGCCCCAGAACGTCTTGCTCGCATGATCGATCTCATAGACCCCGGCCTGGGCCGCGCCCAGCGCCACCCGTAGCCGCCGGGCGTTGGCCCGCGCCTCGCGCCGAGCTTGCGACAGGGCGGTGACGTCGTCCATGTAGGTAATCACCCCGGCGATCGCGCCATCAGCGTCACGCCAGGGCCGGGCTTCCCAGCGCAGGGTGTGGGTGAGGCCCAGGCCATCGCGGAGCTGGTCTTCGCGGCGCACCACGGTCTGGCCGGTCAGGGCTCGCTCCACGGCCTTCACGAAACGCTTGCGCTGGCCATAGGTCAGGTCGTGCAGGGTCCGGCCGATCACTTCGGCCTCGATGGCCTGAAAGATCTCGAGGAACCGGGGGCTGACCACTTGCAGCCGCAGGTCGCGGTCATAGAGCGCCACGGCGAACGGCGCCTCCTCGACCAGCTTGCGGGCCTGGCGCTCGCCCCAGACCGCAGCGTCGCGGGTCAAAGCCACGTCGGTGACGTTCTGCGAAATGCCTTTCAGCGCATGGAGGCCGTCGGCGCGCGGTTCGGTGCTGAAAGTGGCGCGGTAGGTGAACCATTGGTCGCCGGCCCCGCGCAGCCGGTGCTCGACGGTGCCGCCCTGGCCGGTGCGCACGGCGGCGTCGAACGCCACTCGCAGTGCCTGGCCCTCGACCGGATCGAGGCGATCGAAGAACTGTTCGGGCAGCGCCACCTCATCCGCGCTCAGTCCGGTGGCGGCCAGGATGTCGCGCGACCACTCGATACGTTGCGCTTGCGGCTCGTAGCTCCAGACACCGATGCCGGCGGCTGAGAGCAGATCGTGGGTGACGCGAGCGGCCGCCAGCTCGGCCTCGCGGGCAAGGTCGGCGGCGCCATCGGCGGTCTTGGACGGCGGGGACATCGCGGCTCCGGGAAACGGTCGCCAGGACGTTGAAGCTCAAGGGTAAACTTATGGTTGGCGTCGGCGAACATTGGTCGCTGGCCGCGTATTTCACACCTCGGCCCACATCCGCAGCAGGTTGTGATAGGTCCCGGTCAGGGACAGCACCGCGAGATTGGTCGCCCCCACGGCGCCCGACAGCCGCTGAATGGCGACGTCCATGTCCAGCAAGAGGCCGCGCTTGGCGTCGTCGCGCACCAGGCTCTGGATCCAGAAGAAGCTGGCCGAGCGCACGCCGCGGGTCACCGTCGTCACGTGATGCAGGCTGGAGGCCGGATACAGGATCAGCCCCCCGGCCGGCAGCTTGACCATGTGGCTGCCATAGGCGTCCTCGACCACCAGCTCGCCGCCGTCATAGTCGTCCGGATCGCTCAGGAAAAGCGTCGCCGACAGGTCGGTGCGCAGGCGTTGGCCGGTGACGGGATCGCGGCGCACCGCATTGTCGATGTGGTCGCCAAAACCCATGCCCTCGCCATAGCGGTTGAACATCGGCGACAGGATCGTCCGGGGCAGGGCCGCCGAGACAAAGAGCGGATGGCGCTCCAGCGCCTGGACGATGATCGCCCCGATCTCGCGGGCCGCCGCGCCGTCCTGCGGCAGCTGCTGGTTGTTCTTGGCCATCGCGGCCTGGAAGCCCGAGGTGGCGTTGCCGTCGATCCACGCGGCCGCGTCGAGCACGGCGCGGCAGTGGGCGACCTGGTCGGAGGTCAGCACGTCGGGGATTTGGAGCATCATGGCCTGCGCTCCTTAGCAGACAAATCAAGGCCCCGCCTGGGGATGGGTCCCAGGCGGGGCGCTATCGGTTCATGAAGGGGAGGATCAGAACCGATAGTTGGCGGTCAGGGTCGCGTTGCGACGATCGCCGGGTGTGGCCCAGCCGTTGTTGCGGCCCCGGTTGTAATACTTCTCGTCGAGCAGGTTGTTGACGTTGAGCCGCAGCTCCAGCGCGTTGGTCGCCTTCCAGGACACCGTCGCGCGGCTCAGCCAGTAGTCGTCGGTGATGACCAGCGGGATCGTCGTGCGCTGAGGCGGGGTGCTGCCGGTGATCTGGCCGTGCTGGCTCAGATAGGTCTTGCCCTGGTAGGACAGGCTGTAGCCGACCTGGATATCGTGCGGCAGGTCATAGGTGGTGAACAGGCTTAAGGCGTGGTCGGGGACATTGGCGATCTCGTCGCCCTTGGTGAAATCCAGGCCTGCGGCGGCGTTAAAGTCGGAAACGCCCTGCAGCACCTCGCTCTTGAGATAGGTGTAGTTGGCGAACACCGACCATTTGTCGGTCAGGCGGCCTGAAGCGCCCAGCGCCACGCCATCGACCCGCGCGCTGCCGTCCAATTGCTGGTCGGGCACGGTGGGGTCGCCCGAGGCGACCTTGTAATTGGTGCGATCGTTGCGGAACACCGAGGCGGTCAGCGACAGGCGGCTTTGGAAGATGTCCCATTTGGCGCCCAGCTCGTAGCTCTTGGCCTCCTCCGGCTCGACCGTACAGGTGGCGGCCGAGCAGGCGCCGGCGCCATTCACCGTGGACTGCGATGGGGTTTTGGAGTTGCCGTAGGCGACATAGAGGCTGGCGTTGGGGATCGGCTTGTAGACCAGGCCGAGGCGGTAGGAGAACAGGTTGTCGTCGCTGCGGAAGGTCAGGCCCGGGGTCACCGCGCCCTTCGGGATCGCGCCGACCGCCGTCGCCGAATAGGCGTCGCTGCGGTTCTCGCCCTGGTTACGCTCGTAGCGCAGGCCGAAATTCACCGCCCACTGCGGGTTCAGCTGGGCGTTGTCGAACAGATAGGCCGCCTGATTATGGCGTTCGCCGTCCTGGATGCTGGTGCGAACATAGTTGCGCGCTCCGGCATAGGTCGCGTTCGGGTCGGCGATGGACATCAGCGGCAGGACAGTGGCCGTGCCGTCGGGGTTGCGCAGCACGTTGCCGCTGTCGAGGTGATAGTCCTCGCTTAGGAACGACGCGCCGACCACCAGGCTGTGGGCCACGCCGCCGGTATTGAAGTTCGCCGTCACGTCGGTCTGGTTGTAGAGCAGGGTGTTCTTGGAATCGCGCAGGTTCCCGCGCGGGCCGCTCGGCTGGTACAGGCCCGGAGCCGGGTCGGCAGGCAGGCAGGCCGTGAAGCCGGTGATGTTGGTCGCCGTGGTCGATTGGCTCCAGGCCACCGGCTTCTGGCCGTTGGCCAGGCAGAACACGCCCTGCGGCGGGTCGACGACCGTCAGCTGGGTGACTTCCTGGTAGCGTGAGAGGTTGCGGACCGACAGGGTGTCGCTGAACTGGTGCTTGATGATCCCGGTCAGCACGTCGACCTGCTGCTCCTGGGTGTCGACATTGCTGTAGCCGTAATAGTTCGACGGATCGACGCCGGGCACCGCGCGGCCATTGTAGAACGGCACGCCATACTGCGGGGTGTTGGTGTCTTCCTGGTGGCTGTAGAGGATGGTGAACTGGGTCGGGCCGGTCAGGCCGAAAGTGATCGACGGCGCGATCCCCCAGCGCTCGAAGCTCTCCACATCGCGGCCCGGGGCGTCGTTCTGGTGGGCCATGACGTTCAGGCGCACGGCGATGTCGTCGGTCACCAGATGGTTGGCGTCGAGCGTGCCGCGCAGATAGCCGTCGGTCCCGACGCCGCCGGTGACGGTGGTGGAGTCGCGGCGGTTGGGGCGCTTGGTCACCAGATTGATCGTGCCGCCAACCGAGCCGGAGCCGGAATAGACGCCGTTGGCGCCGTTGACGACTTCCAGCTGTTCCAGGTTGAACGGGTCGCTGCGGCTGTACTGGGCGCTGTCGCGCACACCGTCGATGGTCAGGTCGTTATTGGCCGAATAGCCGCGCAGATTGATGCTGTCGCCAAAGCCGCCGCCGCCTTCGCCGGCCCCGAAGGTGATGCCGGGCACGGTGGCCAGGATGTCGCGGAGCGACAGCAGGTTCTGGGCCTCGATGACGCCCCGCGAGACGATGGTCACGGTCTGGGGCGTGTCGAGCGGCTTGGCGGTGTATTTCGGCGACTCGGCGCGCTGCTTGCGGCCCTCGACCTTGACGCCGGAGACCTCGGTGGCGGCGTCGGCGGCCGGAGCGGCCGGAGCGGCCGCGACCGCCAGATCGTCGGCATTGAGGACGGCGTCGGGCGCCGCGTGGGCCAAGCCCGCGCCTAGGGTAAGGCCCGCGAGGCCGGCGACGGCCCCGGCGCTCAGGGCGCGGCGCGCTTGGCTGCGGACGCCGCTCGCGGCGGGCTTGATAAGCTTTTGCATGTGTAGAACCCCGTCAGGCCGTCGGAGGAGCGCGGCCCTTTGTCGTAATTGCGACGCGTTCTTAGCTGGAGCTTTGCAGACGCGCAATGATAATCATTCGCAGAAATCTTCTGGTCTCGCCCCGTCACCGCCCTGCTGAAGATCCTTCTCCCGCAAGGGGAGAAGGAAATCTTATCTAGGCTCCGTGGAATTGAGGGTGGGTCGAGGCGTGCTAGAGAGGAGCGCAAGTCAGCGTTGGAACCCGCATGTCGTTGAAGTTCACTCAGGTCCTGACCACGGCCCTCGCCGCCCTGGCCTTGGCCGGCGCGGCCCAGGCCTCGGACCTGAAAGCCTGCGCCATCCCTCAGGACGTGACCCCGGTCGGGCCCGAGATCCCGCCCGCCGACCAGATCCATACCGACATCCCGACCGCCGCCTATCTGCTGGCCCTCTACTGGTCGCCCGAGGCCTGCCGCTCGGGCATCCCGGAGTCGGACAAGGCCATCCAGTGCCAGACCAACCGCTTTGGCTTCACCGTCCACGGCCTGTGGCCCAATGGGCCCGACAAGGCCCACCCCCGCTACTGCCGGCCCAGCCCGTCGCTGAGCGTGGCGACGGTCAAGGCCAACCTGTGCATGACCCCTTCGCCCTGGCTTCTGCAGCACGAATGGCAGGCGCACGGGACCTGCCAATGGGAGACGCCGGAGGCCTATTTCAAGAAGGCGCGGGCGGTTCGGTCGCGCTTGAGGGTTCCGGATCTGAAACCTTCGGTCGAGGGCGTGATGACCGCCGGTCAGGTGCGCGAGGCCTTCCTGAAAGACAATCGCGGCATGACCCGCGAGGGGCTCAACGTGCGGGTCAACAAGGACAACCGCCTCACCGAGGTGTGGGTCTGTATGGACCTGACGTTCAAGCTGGCGGCATGTCGGGGCGGGAACGGCACGCCGGATGCGGTGACGATCCGGGTGACGCCGAGGGGGTGAGCCACGAAAACGGTTGTCATCCCGGACGAGCGCGCGGCGCGAAGATCCGGACCGACGCGTGAACGCCGCGCTTCCGGCGGTCTCGGATCCACGCTTTGCTTGTCCGGGATGACAACCGTTTTTGCCGAAGTGGCTTTCGGTGGTGGCTGTTCTGATCCGCCCTGGCGGACAGGCCCCGCCTTAAGGCCTTGGAGGCGAGCTTGCTCTGGGGTCAGCCCTTGTCAAGGACGGCCCCTCTGGGACCGCCGCTCCGCGGCCGGCCGGAGGCCGGTCCTTGACAAGGCCTGACCCCAGAGCTCCCATCCACCAAGGAATTAAGGTGGGGTCTGCCCCCACGGGCGGGCGCAGGAAGATCGTTTTGGCCGAGCATCGTAGGAAGTTCGTGCGAACCGCGATTCTTATCGTCAGCTGCTGCATCGTCGCTGGACTTCTGGCTTGGTTCGCTCCGCCCGAAACCGAGTGGGCGCGTAAGGCCCCCATCGCTTCGGCCTCTGACTGTCGCCTGCTGGCGAGCGTTCTGAGGCGACACTATACCGATGAACTGAGGTCGGGCTGGGCGACGACCCGCCGAGGCGGACCGCTAGATTGCCAGTGGTCCAGTTTTAATCTTGCGGCCAAGACAGTGTCCTACGAAACCGCCCTCCATGGGGAGATTTTCGACGCTGGCAAGCCGGCGATTTATCTGAACAAGCCGCGCTATTCGCTCCTCGGCGTCCGCACGATCGTCGATGTTTATGCTGGCAACAGCCTCGTTGGCCGCAGTCGAACCTGCGAGTTCTGGGGCGTGTTTAGGTTTCGGCCCGTAAATTGGTGCGTCACCAAGCGTCACATCTTCTGAGCCCCAAACGCAAAACGGGCGGCCCCTCTCGGAGCCGCCCGCCTGCTAGTTCACTTCAGAGACCGTCTCACCCTTAGGTGTTGACGGCGTCCTCCGGGCTCACGGCGTCCTTCTTGGACAGGTCTTCACCCGTCTCCTGATCGACGACCTTCATCGACAGCTTGGTCTTGCCGCGATCGTCGAAGCCGAGGAGCTTGACCTTGACGATCTGGCCTTCCTTCAGCACGTCCGAGGGCTTGGCCACCCGTTCGTTGCTGATCTGGCTGACATGGACGAGGCCGTCCTTGGCGCCGAAGAAGTTCACGAAGGCGCCGAAATCGACGACCTTCACGACCTTGCCGTCATAGATCGCGCCGACTTCAGCTTCCTGGGTGATCGACTTGATCCAGTCGATCGCGGCCTTGATCTTGGCGCCGTCCGAGGCCGAGACCTTGACCGTTCCTTCGTCGTTGATGTCGACCTTGGCGCCGGTGGTGGCGACGATCTCGCGGATCACCTTGCCGCCGGTGCCGATCACTTCGCGGATCTTGTCGGTCGGGATGGTGATGGTCTCGATCTTGGGGGCGTAGTCGCCGACCTCTTCACGAGGGGCGTCCATGGCCTTGTTCATCTCCTCGAGGATGTGCTCGCGGCCGCCCTTCGCCTGGGCCAGCGCTTGCTTCATGATCTCTTCGGTGATGCCGGCGATCTTGATGTCCATCTGCAGCGAGGTCAGGCCCTGGCTGGTGCCGGCCACCTTGAAGTCCATGTCGCCCAGGTGGTCTTCGTCACCCAGGATGTCGGACAGAACGGCGAAGCCGTCCTTTTCGAGGATCAGGCCCATGGCGATGCCCGAGACCGGACGGATCAGCGGAACGCCCGCGTCCATCATGGCCAGCGAGGCGCCGCAGACCGTGGCCATCGAGGACGAGCCGTTGCTCTCGGTGATCTCGGAGACCAGGCGGATGGTGTAGGGGAAGTCTTCCTTGGCCGGCAGCATCGGGCGCAGGGCGCGCCAGGCCAGCTTGCCGTGGCCGATTTCGCGGCGGCCTGGGCTGCCCATCCGGCCCGTCTCGCCGACCGAGAAGGGAGGGAAGTTGTAGTGCAGCAGGAAGGCTTCCTTGTAGGTGCCTTCCAAGGCGTCGATGAACTGCTCGTCGTCGCCGGTGCCCAGGGTGGCGACCACGATGGCTTGCGTTTCGCCGCGCGTGAACAGGGCCGAACCGTGGGTGCGCGGCAGGATGCCGACTTCACCCAGGATCGGACGCACCTTGTCGACGGTGCGACCGTCGATGCGGATGCCGGTGTCGAGGATGGAGCGACGGACGATGTCGGCTTCTAGTTCCTTGAACACCGAACCCAGCTTCAGCGGATCGATGCCGGCCGGATTGGTATCGCTCTTGGCGAACTTTTCCGTGGCCTTGGACTTGGCGGCCGACAGGGCCGCGACGCGGTCGCCCTTGGCGCGGATGGTGTAGGCTTCGGCCAGATCCTTGCCGACGGCCTTTTTCACTTCGGCCTTCAGAGCGTCGGTGTCTTCCGCCTGGAAGTCGAAGGGCTCCTTGGCGGCGTGTTCGGCCAGTTCGATGATGCCGTTGATCACGGCCTGCATGCCCTTGTGGGCGAAGCTGACGCCGCCGAGGACGATCTCTTCCGAGAGCTCCTGGATTTCGGATTCGACCATCATCACGGCGTCGGCGGTGCCGGCCACGACCAGGTCCATCTTGCTTTCCTTCAGCTCTTCGAGCGTCGGGTTCAGGATGTACTCGCCGTTGACGTAACCGACGCGGGCGCCGCCGATCGGACCCATGAAGGGGGCGCCGGAGATCACCAGGGCGGCCGAGGCGGCGACCATGGCGACGATGTCGGGATCGTTCTCAAGGTCGTGCTGCAGCACGGTGCAGACGACCTGGACTTCGTTCTTGAAGCCCTTGACGAACAGCGGGCGGATCGGACGGTCGATCAGGCGGGAAACCAGGGTTTCCTTTTCCGACGGACGACCTTCGCGCTTGAAGAAGCCGCCTGGGATCTTGCCGGCTGCGTAGGTCTTCTCGATATAGTTGACGGTCAGGGGGAAGAAGTCCTGGCCGGGCTTGGCCTTCTTGGCGAACACGGCGGTGGCCAGGACGACGGTTTCGCCCATGGTGGCCAGAACGGCGCCGTCGGCCTGACGGGCGATGCGACCGGTTTCGAGGACCAGCGTCTTGCCGCCCCACTCGATCGTCTTGCGCATGATTTCGAACATATTTGCTTCTTTCGGTTCCGAAGGACCCATTTCCCTCAGGACGGACAGGGTCGGGCGGCCGAATGGCGGTCCCGAGGTTTCCTCATCCAGTGCGACAGGCGTCCGGGGATCGTGATCCTCGGCTTACGTCCGGATCCGCTCGAAAACGGATCCACAGCAGCCTTCGTTTCAGCCTGTCTTGAAACGGAGGCCTTAAAAAGCGTTCGGCCGCCCCGCGTGAGCGAGGCGGCCGACGGCGCCAGAACTAGCGGCGCAGACCCAGCTTTTCGATGAGGACCGTGTAACGGCCCAGATCAGACTTCTTCAGGTGGTCGAGGAGGCTGCGACGCTGGGAAACCATCATCAACAGACCACGACGGCTGTGGTTGTCCTTCTTGTGGGTCTTGAAGTGCTCGGTCAGGTTGGCGATACGCTCGGAGAGGATCGCGACCTGGACTTCGGCGCTGCCGGTGTCACCCTCGGTGCGGGCGTGTTCGGCGATAAGAGCGGTCTTGCGCTCGGCAGTGATCGACATCGGTGTGTCTCCGCTCAGGTGAGTTGGAAGACCCGCACCGGATTGAGCGATCCGGCGCGCATCTCGCACAAGGCCACCAACCTCTGTCCCGACATGGCGGAAACGGTGCGATCGCCGCGCGTGAGCACGGCTTTCAGCGATTCCACCTGCCTTGGGAGCAGAACGATGGCGCGTCCTTGCGCAAGCCGGAAGGCGTCTTCATCGGTCACGGCCAGCGCCGGGATGTCGTCCAGCGCGGTCTCGACCGGAAGCAATGCCTCCGACAGGCGGGCCTCATAGCTTAAATTCTCGAGGGTTTCCAGGCCTATCGCCGTTTGCTCGGTGAACCGGCCGACTCGCGTCCGGCGAAGCTGGTCGACATGGCCGCAGGCGCCGAGGGCGGCGGCCACGTCGCGGACGATGGCGCGGACATAGGTGCCCTTGCCGCACTCCATCTCCAGCTCGATGTGATCGGCGTCTGGAGCATCGGTCACGCGCAGGCCGTGGACATTGACCTTGCGGGTCTTCAGCTCGAACGCGACGCCGCTGCGGGCCAGGTCATAGGCCCGCTCGCCATCGACCTTGATGGCCGAATAGTTTGGCGGGATCTGGTCGATCTCGCCGATGAACGGGGCCAGCACGGCCTCGACCTGCTCGCGCGTGGGCCGCACGTCGCTGCTGTCGGTGGTCTCACCCTCGCGGTCCAGGGTGGTGGTCGAGCGGCCCCAGGCGATCGTGAAGCGGTAGGCCTTGTCGGCGTCCACCAGGAACGGGACGGTCTTGGTCGCCTCGCCCAGGGCCAATGGAAGAATGCCGGTGGCCAACGGATCCAGCGTGCCGGCATGCCCCGCCTTCTGGGCGTTGAACGCCCGGCGCACGCGAGACACGGCGCTGGTCGAGGTCAGGTCATAGGGCTTGTCGAGACAGATCCAGCCCGAGATGGCGTCGCCCTTCTTGCGGCGGGCCACTCAGTCTTCCTTGGCTTCGACCGGCAGGAGGTCGGCCTGGATCTTGGGGTTGTCAAACAGGGCGTCCATGCGCTTGGCGTTGTCGAAGCTTTCGTCATGAACGAACTTCAGGTCGGGCGTGAAGCGCATGCCCAGACCATGGCCGAGCCGACCGCGCAGGAACTTGGTCACGCGGTTGAGGCCCGCCACCACCTCGGCGGGGCTGCCGGGCACGACGGACGTGCGCGACGGCGAGGAGGGCTCGGGCACGTGGATGTTCATCACCCCGGCGCCCAGCGGCTCGACGAAACAGATGGCGTGCCGCAGGTCGGGGCTCATCCGCACCTGGGTGACAGTCACCGAGATGTTGGCAAGAGCGGGATCCTGCAGCGTCTCCTCACGCAGGATGTCGACCAGGGCATGGCGGATCAACTCGCCGGCCCGCAGCTGGCGCTGAGACGGGCCGGCGCTGACGCCCTTGGTGGGTTTGAAAATCTTGTTCTTCATGACGAAGGCCTTGCCGCCCGGCCGGCGGATCGAACGCCGGGCGCGGGGTGGAAACAGGAAGGCGGGGTGTCTAGGCGCGTGGCCGGCAAAAGTCCAGCGTGACCGCGCCTCAGGCCCCCGTGCGGTCCTTGAAGAAGGCCAGCACGCGTCGATGCACCTTCATCGTCTCGCCGTCCGGATCATGGCGATTGAGGTGCAGGGTCAGCACCGAATGCGGGTCACGGCCGGAGCCGCCGCGCGCCGAGGCGTCGGGCAGGACGTGGGCCTCGACCCGGTTGCCCAGTTCTCGCTGCAGGGTGGCGAAGCGGGCGCAGGGCACTAGGGCGTCGCCCGCGAACCGCAGGGCCAGCAGTGTCAAATCCTCGGCCTCCATACGCGCCTTGGCCACGGCCAGTTCGTCCGGCGACACGTCCAGCGCCGCAGCGTTCTTCTTGCCCAGTGGCAATGAGGGCTGCGACATCACCGGGGCCACCACCGAGGGCTCGGTCATCATGGCCAGGGCGAAGCCGCCGGTGAAGCACATGCCCACCGCCCCGACGCCCTTGCCGCCACACTCGGCGTGGACCTGGCGGGCCAGGGCGCGCAGCCAGTCGACGATGGGGCTGGAGCGATCAGCCGCCCAGGCGGTGAATTCGCGGCGCACGCAGAGGGTCTTGGCGATCACCCTCACCGCGTAGCCCGTGGTCACCGGCCGGCCGGGTTCGCCGAACAGGCTGGGGCAGAACACGGTCATGCCCTCTGCCGCCACGTCGCGGGCGAACTGCAATACGCCGGGGTGCAGGCCGGGGATCTCGTGGATGACGATCACCGCCGGGCCCGAGCCGATGCGGTAGACGGGCCGTGTCCAGCGGCCGTCGTCGAAGTCGAACAGGGTAAAGTCCGCCAACGCATCGCTCATGGTCGCTCACCCCCTGCCTCGTCGGGCGACCATGGCATGAAACAGCGGCTTGATGTCGCGTCCCGAAGCGCGCCCACTTCTTCTCTGCATCCCGACGAAAGTCGGGATGCAGAGAGATAAAGGGGTGCGAAAACCGCCCAGCTAGAGCAGTTTTCGAGCGAAGTGATTCCGGTTCGCATGAAGAAAAATGCGTCAAAACAGAAGATTAGAGCTCACGGCCTGACGCAGTCAGGTCGGGAAATGCTCTAGCCCGGCCCTTTGTCGTCGGCCCAGTCATCCATTGGATCGGGCCCCTTGCCGTTGGGCAGTTTCCATTCGCCGCGGAACGAAAAGTCGAGGGTGCCGCACACCCGCGTCGCCCCGCCCTTGGGGTCGTCGCCGAACGCCTGGACGCGCAGGTCGCGATAGGTGGCCAGCCGGCTGAAGCTCAGCCAAAGGCGCTTCGCCCCCGGACAGAAGGCCCGAATATAGACCCGGCCCTGTTCGAATTTCGGGTCGATCTCATAGAGGTCGGCGTCGGCGTCGACCCCGGCCATGGCCTTCAACCCGCCAGGGGCGAGATCCTTCTGATGGCCGCCGATCAGCCGGGCCTGGACCGGCACGCCGGTGGCCAGAACCTTCAGCACCCGGGTTCCGGTCAGCTTCCTGTCGAACAGCACCGTCAGGCCGGCGCCGGTCAGACGCTTGGCGTCGGCCGAGATCGGGTCGAAGGAATACATCTTGCGTTCGGCGTGCGCGGCGGTGGCCAAGGCGCTCAGGGCCAAGCCGAGCAGCACGGCGCGCGCTCGCATCGCTGGCGTCACCGGCTGAAGTGCAGGTTGACGGCCTCGGCGTCGAAGCCCGACAGCCGCCACGTGCCGCCATCCAGGGTGAAGGTCAGCAGGCAGGGCCCGGTCTTGGTCTTGGCCGCGCAGACATGGTCGCTGTCCAGCGGGCGCAGGGCGGCGGCGATGGCGATGCGGTCGGGGATCGGGCGGTCAGGCGTGTAGCCGTAATAGTTGGCGGCGTAGCGGAAGGTCTCGGGCTGGACCAGAGCGGCGCCGGCGATGTCGGCTGCGGGTGCGGCCAGGGCGATGATCGCCGCCTGCAGGCCGCCGCTCATCTTCGAGGAGCGGGCCTCGCGCACCAGGCGGCTCTCGATCTGGGCCTTCAGCGCCGAGCGATCGACGCGGGCGTCGAAGGCGGCATGGTCGTTGTTGCGGATCGCCACCAGCAGGGCGTGGACGTCGCCGGCCGCGTCATAGCGGCTGACGGTGGCGCAACCGCTGAGGGCGGCGGTCGCAAGGGTCAGGGTCAGGAGGGTCCGGATGCGCATGGCGTTACGGTTAGGCCCGAAATCGGGCGAATTCCAGGCCGGGGTCGCTAGTGAGGCTCGACGCCGCCGCCTGTGACGGACACGCTGGGGCAGTCCTTCAACGATCCATCGCGGATCTGACAGCGGCATGACGGCGCAGCTGAAGGACAGACCTCAAGGTGATCTGGCGACTCCGCCAACGGCCGGATCGTCGGGCGAGGTGTCCCGCAGGCGGAAACGCTGCACAAGAGGACAAGCGCGAGCAACACAGGACCAGCGCGTCGACGTCCTCCGTCACCGAAACTCCCGCGCCAAACTTCGCCCGTAATTGCCACGCCGCACCCCAAATACAAGAAGGGCGCGAACTCGCGTCCGCGCCCTTCTCTTTTAAGCTGAAGCTGTATCCGACGACTAGTCCAGCTGGCGCTTGATCTCTTCGACGGTGAAGCACTCGATGGTGTCGCCGACCTTGATGTCCTGGAAGCCGGCGAACATCATGCCGCACTCCTGGCCGGACGGGACCTCGGGGACCTCGTCCTTGAAGCGCTTGAGGGTCTGCAGGGTGCCCAGTTCCAGAACGACGATGTCGTTGCGGATGATCCGGACCTTGGCGCCCTTGCGGACCACGCCCTCGGTGACCTTACAACCGGCGATCTTGCCGACCTTGGAGATGTCGAAGGCTTGCAGCACTTCGGCGTTGCCCAGGAAGGTTTCGCGCTGGATCGGGGCCAGCATGCCCGAGAGCACGCCTTTGATGTCGTCCAGCAGGTCGTAGATGATCGCGTAGTAGCGGATCTCGACGCCTTCGCGCTCGGCCAGCGCCCGCGCCTGGGCCGAGGCCCGGACGTTGAAGCCGATGAGCGGCGCGCCGGCGCCCTTGGCCAGCATCACGTCGCTTTCGCTGATCGCCCCGGCGCCCGACAGGATGATCCGCGCGCGGACCTCGTCGGTCGACATGGCGTCCAGCGAGCCGATGATCGCCTCGGCCGAGCCCTGCACGTCAGCCTTGATGACCAGCGGCAGCTCGCGATATTTCTTGTCCTGCAGCTTGGCCATCATGTCGGCCATGCTGGTGGCGCCCGCGCCAACCGGATGCATCGATTTCTCGCGCTTCAGGCGGATGCGGTACTCGGTCAATTCACGAGCCCGAGCTTCGTTCTCGACGACCGCGAAGGGGTCGCCGGGCGAAGGCACGCCGTCCAGGCCGAGAATCTCGACCGGGGTCGAAGGCCCGACGTCGTTCAGTTGCTCATTGCGCTCGTTGAGCAGGGCGCGAACCCGGCCGAACTGGCTGCCGGCCACGACGATGTCGCCGCGCTTCAGCGTGCCGCGCTTGACCAGCACGGTCGAAACCGCGCCGCGACCCTTGTCGAGCTTGGCCTCGATCACCACGCCGTCGGCGGTGCGATCGGGGTTGGCCTTCAAGTCCATGACCTCAGCCAACAGCAGGATGCGCTCGATCAGCTCGTCCAGGCCCTGGCCGGTCTTGGCGGAGACCTCGACGATCTGGGTTTCGCCGCCCAGGCTTTCGACCACGATCTCATGTTGCAGCAGCTCGTTGATGACGCGGGTCGCGTCAGAGCCCGGCTTG
Source organism: Caulobacter sp. DWR3-1-2 (assembly GCF_049896225.1). Lineage (NCBI taxonomy): Bacteria > Pseudomonadati > Pseudomonadota > Alphaproteobacteria > Caulobacterales > Caulobacteraceae > Caulobacter > Caulobacter sp. DWR3-1-2. Next base: position 362,494 of record NZ_JAFCTW010000005.1, read on the forward strand.
TCCATCTTGTTGACGGCCACGATGATCGGCACTTCCGCAGCGCGGGCGTGCTTGATGGCCTCGATGGTCTGCGGCATGACGCCGTCGTCGCCAGCCACCACCAGGATCACCAGGTCGGTGATATTGGCGCCGCGCGCCCGCATCTGCGAGAAAGCCGCGTGGCCTGGGGTGTCGAGGAAGGTGACCTTCTGGCCATTTTCCAGGCGAACCTGATAGGCGCCGATGTGCTGGGTGATGCCGCCGTGCTCGCCGCCGGCCACGTCGGCCTTGCGCAGCGCGTCCAGCAGGCTGGTCTTGCCGTGGTCGACGTGACCCATGACCGTGACCACCGGGGGCCGCGACTCCAGGTGGTCGTCGATGTCCTCGGCGCCGATGAAGCCTTCTTCGACGTCGGCTTCCGAAACGCGGCGGACGGTGTGGCCAAATTCGGTGGCCACCAGTTCGGCGGTGTCGTTGTCGATGACGTCGTTGATCTTCAGCATCACGCCCTGACGCATCAGGAACTTGATGATCTCGACACCGCGCACGGCCATCCGGTTGGACAGCTCCTGAACGGTGATGACGTCGGGGATGATCACTTCGCGGCTAACCTTCACGACATCGGCGGGACCGCCGCGGCGCTTTTCTTTTTCACGTTCACGGGCCCGGCGAACCGAGGCCAGCGAGCGCATGCGATCGGCGGAGTCTCCATCGCCGGCCACGGTCTGGATCGTCAGGCGGCCTTCGCGGCGGATCGGAGCGCCCTTGGCGCGCGACACGGCCTTGCCGGGCGCGGCGGCCTTGCGCCGATCGTCGTCATCCTCCGGACGCCGCGCGGCCTCGCCGCCGGGGCGGGGGGCCGAACGCGTGGCGCGCTGGATTTCTGGCGTGGCCGGAGCCGAGGCGGGAACGCCCGGACGGGCGCCGCGCGCACCACCAGGACCCGGACGGGCGCCAGGGGCCGGGCGCGGGGCCAGGGCCGAATAGCGGACGGTCTGGGTCGGACGGTCGCCCTGGGGACGATCGCCTTGCGGACGATCCCCCTGGGGGCGGTCGCCTTGCGGACGGTCGTTGCGGAAACCGCCGGCGCCTTCGGGGCGGGGACCGCCAGCGTCGGGACGCGGCGTGCGTTGGTTATAGGGACCATCCGGGCGCGGAGCGCGCTGGTTGAATGGCCGGTCGGCCTGCGGACGGTCTCCCTGGGGACGATCGCCTTGCGGTGGACGCTCGCCGCCCGGACCCGGACGATAGGTCGTGGTCGAGGTGCGGTCGTCGCGGCGATCGCGGCTGGGCTCGTAGGTGCGGGTCTGGCCGGCGGCCGGCGCCGCGGGACGGGGCGCGTCGCCGCGCGCCGCCGGTGCAGCGGGGCGCGGGGCCTCGGC